>JAFAQA010000097.1 GCA_019246665.1 Hyphomicrobiales bacterium | reverse complement strand
GCTGGCAAACAAACCCTCGACCAGCAACCTGGTCAGAACTTTGCGTAACTGCATTAATCGGGATGGGCATCGCCGAAAGATTAGCAGATGCGTTCATAAAGCTCTCTTGGCTCAACGGAGGTCGACCGTCCGCGACCACACCAAATTCTCCTGCCGCAAAGGCGGCAGCGAGCACAGCCATAGCAAGACCGGTCACCACCTTTTCCCCCCGACACATTTGCGTTGCGGCCGGCATGTTCTGCGACATTTCTCTCTCCCTGCCGCGGACGAATGTCTGGCGGGGCACCATCGGCCGACGATCCACCATTCGGGGATGCCGGTCCTTGCGTGTGCCATCAAAATTCTGCTGAGAGGTAATCTGACGATTTGAAATGTCGCGAGCCATTGCACGAGAGTCGTGCGCGATGACCTTGTTGTTGGGCTGCGTTGAACTATGGCTTATAGACTGATGCAAAAGTGGTTTTGCACTACCCTGTTCGCCGGTTTACCGGAAGGACATGCGGGAGCGGCACTGTTCGCACTCTCCTCGCTCGCATTCGCTTCGCATTCCTGCGCACGAGCGTGGCGGGCGAACAGTCAAGGCACTCGCAGCTCGTGCTGGACATTCGAGCACGAGCACCCACTCAAGACGTAAGGCTAGCAAACCGACACGTCATCCATTTCAGCAACGCTTCTGACCCACGCTGAGATCAAAAAGGAACAGATCCGGGTATTGAAAAATACCGGACACGCCAGAAGTCTAATTTCACGCTAGTAAAGTCTAACTAAGGCCATACGCAGGTTGCTGCCATAAGCATCGCCCGTCGCTTGAATGTTCGATCTACGAATCCCAAGCGGTGGCGGTCGATATTGCCATTTGCTTCCCCACGTTAGGATGGGCATCGCGATGGGTCGACAATAACGTCACATGCAACGCCTCAATTTTGCGCACGAAGGTTCGCAACGTCGGCTGGAGTGACGCGCGAGGGCGCACTGCCAAAGTGCGCGGTGACATAGTTGGTGACGGCGGCGATCTCAGCGTCGGAATATGAGCGACTGAAGCTCGGCATATAGGGATGTGGGGAACCGGGCCTCCCAGTACCACCAAGAATCATCTGCGTGACATTGGCGCCACTCGGATCGTTCACCGCTCGCACGCCCGTAAGTTGCGCCTGTCCAATCAGCGCACCAGCACCGGTCCAGGCATGGCAGCTCACGCAATTGCCCTCGAATATGCGTTGGCCAACGGGGTCGCCAATTGCTGCAAGCTGCGGCGTCGCGGCGGCCGGTCCCGCAAGCTTCGGCAGATCGCTTGCCACCGCCGGCACGCTGCGCAGATAGGTCACGATGGCGGCGATGTCGGATTTCGTCAGCCTCGACAGGCTGAGTTCCACCGCCTCCCCCATCGGGCCGGAGGCGACGCCGCGCGCCTCGGCATGGCCCGTCGAGAGGTATGCGATGAGCTCCTCGACCGACCAGTCGCCGATGCCGCTGACCTCCTGGCTACTGATGTTGTAGGCGTTCCAGCCCTCGGCGACCGCGCCCGCGAATTTGCGGCGCTGGTCGAGCGCCTGCATCAGGTTGCGCGGCGTGTGGCACTCGCCGCAGTGACCTGCCGCCTCCACCAAATAGGCGCCGCGATTCCACTCGGCGCTTTGCCCCTCTATCGGGCGGAAGCGACGATCCGGATCGAATAGGGTCGCCCAGATCATCATCAGCCACCGCTGATTGTAAGGGAAAGCGAATGTGTTGGGCTTGTTCGCCTGCTTCACCGGCTTCAACGAGAACAGATAGGCTTTGACCGCCAGCGCATCCTCGTCGGTCAGCAGCGAGTAGGAGGGATAGGGAAAGGCGGGATAATAGCGCGAGCCGTCCGGCGCAATCCCGCGATGAACCGCGTTGAGAAAATCGGTGTCGGTCCATTTGCCGATGCCGGTTTCGGGATCGGGCGTCAGGTTCGGCGTGTAGATGGTGCCGAAGGGCAACACGAAGGCGCGTCCGCCGGCGAACGGTGTCCCGCCCTTGGCGGTGTGGCAGGCCTCGCAGTCTGCCATGTTGGCGATATAGGCTCCCCTCGCCGCAGTGTTGGCGTTGGCGAGTTCGGCTGGAGCGCCGGTGGGCGCGGGCCCCTTGTAGGCGGCGAGCTCGACGGGTGTACCTGCGGCGAAACCATAGGGGCCCGGCTGGAATACCATCCATCCGACCACGCCGGCAGCCGCTGCACCTGCGACAAGCGCGATCCCGGCAAGCGTGAGCAATATCGGCTTGAGACGCATGGCTCAGGTTGCCTTCGCGATCAGCGTCGCATCGATCGGCATCCTAGTCAGTTGCACGCCCGTCGCCGCGAAGACGGCGTTGGCGACCGCAGGCTGCACGATGACCGTGCCCGGCTCGCCGATGCCGCCAGAGTTCTCGGCGCTCGGAACGATATGCACCTCGATCGATGGCATCTCGTCGATACGGACGATGCGGTAGTCGTTGAAGTTGCCCTGTTCAACCCCACCGCCGGCGAAGGTGATCTTGCCGTAGAGCACCGCGCTGAGCCCGAAGGTGACCCCGCCCTGAATTTGCGCGACCACGATGTCCGGGTTGATTACGTTGCCCACATCCGCGGCGACCACGACCCGGGTGACGCGCACGTCTCCTTCGTCGCTCACTGCCACGTCGGCGACCGCGGCGAGGTAGCTGCCGAAGACGTTCATCAGCGCCAAGCCGCGTCCGCGCCGCGCGCCAAACGGCGAAGCCGGTGCCCGTGTCCCCCAGCTCGCCTTATCAGAGACGAGGTTCAGCACGCCAAGGGCGCGGGGGCTCTTGTCCAGCAGGCCGCGCCGAAATGCGAGGGGGTCGGTCCCCGTCTTGCGCGCGACCAGGTCCATGAAGGATTCGATGGAGAAGATGCTGCCGTTGGGCCCCACGCCGCGCCAGAAGGCAACGGGAACGGCGCTCTCGTGGCGGATATATTCAATCAGCATATCACCGATTGAATATGGAAGCTCCGTTGTGCCATCGACGGCATCAATGTCGAGACCGTCTTTGAAGGCTGGCGGCAGCCAGTGCGCCATGATCGATCCGCCGGTGATGCGATGATGCCAAGCTGTGATTTTGCCGTTCTCCACCCGCGCCTTGAGTCGGTCATGGTAGAGCGGGCGGTAGAGCTGTTGGCGAATATCCTCTTCGCGCGACCAAACGACCTTCACCGGTCCTTGGACATGGGCGGCAATGCGCACGGCTTTGATCACGCCGTCGACTTCAAGCCGGCGGCCAAAGCCGCCGCCGATCAGGTGATTATTGATCGTCACCCTTCCAGGGTCGATACCGAGCGCCTTGGCGGCGCCAGCCTGCGCGTAGCCCGGCACCTGCGTGCCGGTCCAGACTTCGCAGCCGCCGTCATGCACATGCACCGTGCAGTTGGTCACCTCCATCGGCGCATGGGCGAGATAGGGCAATTCGTAGGTCGCCTCGAACAGCGTGCCGTCTTTCAGCCTGGCCAGCGCGTCGCCCTCCTTCCCAGCAACGACGCCCGCACCTTCGGATGCCTTCTCGATATCCGCCCAGAGTTGCGCCTGGGCGAGGCCCGCATTGGGGCCGGGCGCCCACTCGATCGCAAGCGCGCCCAAGCCCTGCATCGCCGCCCAGGTGTTGTCGGCAATCACCGCAACGAGATCCTCGAGCACCACCACCTGCCGAACACCGCGGACGGCGAGGGCCTTTGATTGATCGACCGAGCCGATCTTGCCGCCGAGTACGGGCGAGGCCATCAGCGTGGCGTATTTCATGCCGGGCCGCATGACGTCGATGCCGTAGACCGCCTTGCCGGTTGCCTTGTCCGGCGTATCGATGCGGTGAACGGTCTTGCCGATCAGGCGAAATCGCGAAGGGTCTTTCAGCTTGACGTCGGCGGGCGGCTGCAGGCGGGCGGCCCGATCGGCCACCTCCCCATACCGGATCGCCCGCCCACCCGCTTTATCGGTGATGACGCCGTTCTCGGTTGTGAGGCCGGCGGCTTCGACGCCCCATTCGGCGGCAGCCGCCTGTAGCAGCATCGCGCGGGCGGTCGCGCCCGCCTTCCGCAATGGTCCGGTCCAGGCCATGGTCGTCGTCGATCCGCCCGTCGCCTGGATTTTGAAAATCGGACTGCCGTAATTGGCCTGATCCGGCGGCGCATGCGCGGCGATCACCTTGTCGAGCCCGATATCGAGCTCCTCGGCGAGGCATTGGGCCTGCGAGGTATAGACGCCCTGACCCATCTCCACCGCCGGCAGGGTGAGGGTCACCGTGTCGTCGGGAGCGACGTGGATGAAGGCGTTGAGGCGTATCCCGGTCGTCAGCGGCTCATCCGCTCGCGCACGCGCCGGCGGCAGCTCGATGCCAATCAAGAATCCGCCGGCGAGCGCAGCGCTGCCACGCAGCAAGGCGCGGCGCGAAAGATCGGCCTTGTCGACGAAGGCCGGTTCAGGATTGCGCCGCATGCTTGATCCCCTCGCGGATACGCACATACGTGCCGCAACGGCAGAGATTGCCGGCCATCGCCGCGTCGATCGCGGCATCGTCGGGTTGCGGGTTCGCAGCGAGCAGGGCGGATGCAGACATGATCTGCCCGGGCTGGCAATAGCCGCACTGGATCACCTCGAGGTCGAGCCAAGCCTTCTGGATCTTCGCACCTGCGGGAGTTTTCCCGACCCCCTCGATGGTTGTGATCGCGCGGCCGCCGACGGCGCCGACCGGCAGCTGGCAGGAGCGCACCGCGGCGCCGTCGAGATGCACCGTGCACGCCCCGCACTGGGCAATGCCACAGCCGAACTTGGTGCCGGTCAGGCCAAGTACGTCTCGCACAACCCAGAGAAGCGGCATCTCGTCCGCAACGTCGACGCTATAAGGGGAACCGTTGACCATAAGGTCCATCGCCACTCCCTCCCTGCGCTTCGTTTTCCGACACTCGCAGCGTATCAAGAGAATCC
>JAFAQA010000090.1 GCA_019246665.1 Hyphomicrobiales bacterium | reverse complement strand
ATGGGCTCGGAACCTGGCCCCGTCTGGCGAGACCGCGACGACTTTGAGCAGCGCGTAGGTGAGAATGAAGGCTTCCTCAAAGATTGCCAGTTCGGTATCCCCCGTTGAGAATGGGCCAGACAGGCCTGCATCCGTGCCTCGTTGGTGCGCGGTGCGCGCTAATGCAGTTGGCTGGCGGCGAGTGTGCCATAGCCGGCGAGAGCGAGGAGCACGAACGCGATAACGCCCGCATAAGCTCGAAGGCGCGGCCGCGTGGCAACCGCTGCCAAGGCGGCACGCAACCGTGCACGATCGGAATCTCGCGGGATGGGATGCTTGCACGCATGGCAATAGGCGGCGCCGGACGCAAGCGTTGTCGCGAATGGAAGCCAGCCGAAGAAGCTCAGGTAGTCCCGGTAAACCGAGATCTCCACTTGGTCGACGGTGTGGCACAGGGGACAAGCGAGCCCTGGCACCAGCGCCGCAGTCTCGCGACGGGTCGTGACGTCAAAGCGAATGAGCGCGAACACGATCCACCCTGCGGTTATGTCGGCCGAGGCTCGGCATTGCTTGCAGTTCTTAGTACCTGTGCCGAAGCAGGGGCAAATCACGAAGCGGTGAATCGGTTTTCCGTATTTGGCGCAGGCCGGTGAGCGGCTCGTCGCGGCGTTGGCAGCTAGCGACGAAGCTGCCGCTTCGCTCCATCCAAGAATCGAGCTCGATCCCCCAACCGGCGCGTGAGGCTTGAAATTGGCGGTGCCGCCGCCTGAGTTGCGAGGGAAGGTGGCGTGAGATCATGGCCGCATGCCGATGGCCGCGCTCGCGCTGCGCTCCGTGACCTCGGTCGACGGCATGACGGCGGATTTCTTCCCCTTCGACATGGGCTTCCTCGGCCGCGTCTCGACCCGCATTATCAACGAGGTGAAGGGCATCAACCGCGTGACGTACGACGTGACATCGAAGCCGCCGGGACGATCGAGTGGGAGTAGGGCATCGAAAGGTCGTGCAACCGGGCACCGCGGGATAGTTAGCGGGTAGAATTTGGCGCACCGATTCTCGCGGATCGCTCCGTCCAACCTTTGTCGAGTCCTCGTCAGAGGTTCAAACCGGACCATTTCGCGATTGCGTTCGCGGCGTTCTGGATGTCTCGTGCGGTTGGCCGTTGCTTGGCCCAGGCGATGAATCCGTCCGGACGGACGATCGCGGCAAAAGGCCCGCTTACCTTCCAGGCACGTCGAAAAGCTGGCGCATCGAGCGTAGAAATCTCGACGGCTTCGAACGGGCATCCGGGCGGTTGTGCGACCGCGTGGCAGATGACGATGAAGCTGCCCCGCCGCCCGGTGAACAAGCGCGTAGGGACCGCCGCCGTGCCCATTTCGCAGTCCGGCGCGAGGCGGCCGGCCCAATGCAAATCGCCGCCGATGAACTCCGACCCGGGATAACGCGTCGCGAGCATGTTCATCGCCACCAGAATCCGCCGCCGGATCGGGCGGATCTTCATGATCACAGCAAACAGCGCCATGAAAAACTGGCGAACACGATAAGGAGCGAAATAGAGAGTATTGCTCGCAATGTCCGATGTCTGCTCGACGTCGTGCACGACGGCGTGCCGACGTTCGGCTTCGTACGAGTCAAGCAGCGATGGGCTGGCCCCGGATAACACTGCCGTGATCTTCCAAGCAAGATTGTTGGCGTCTTCAATTCCGCTGTTCATTCCCATGCCGCCCGCAGGGCTGCTCAGATGCGCCGCATCGCCGGCCAGGAAAACGCGATCCGATCGAAACCGCGTCGCGACACGGCTGTGAATGTGGAACGTGCTTGACCACATGAGATCGAACTGCCGATCGCCGGCCAGCTGGCGAACGCGCGTAGCCACTCCCGCCGGTGATATTGCATGCCCTTCGCTCTCATCAGGCATGACGCTTCCGACGATGCGCCAACGGGATTTGTCGAATCGGAGCATCACCAACGGGCCTCTCGCTCTGAGCGCGATTCTTGGAGTCGGAAGCGAGACATCACCCTTGAAAGCGACGTCAGCGATCAAGACACGCGTCTTGTATGTTTTGCCAACGAGCTCGAGCCCCAGATGTTGACGCACTGGGCTGTGGCCACCATCGCATCCGATCAAATACTGGCAAGTGAGGGCCTTACTCGAATTGCCCTCCAGTACATCCACCGTGACGCCGTGCCGATCCTGAAAAAAACCTGAAACCGAGGCGCCGAAGCGAACCTGGGAGCGGCCTGTCGACTGCAACGATTCCAAAAGGTGTGCCTCCGTTCGATCCTGTGGCAGGAACAGGAACCCGGAATTTGCGGTCAGCTCCCTGATTTCGCTAAAGTCTATGCTGATGGCCACGGCTCCTGTTTCCGCGGCATAGGCCAGCAATCGGCGGGAGAAAATGCCCTCGCGCGTAATGGCATCGAGCATCCCCCAGCCTTGGAAAATATCGAGCGTTCGAGCCGGGATAAGGATAGCGCGCGAGTAGGGCGCGGGACGATCTTTCTTCTCCAAGATAATCGACTCAACGCCGGCGCGCGCAAGGGCCAGGGCCAATGAGAGACCAACGGGTCCCGCACCGGCAATTATCACCGGAGCCGAAAAATTCCCGCCACCGGTTTGCGGGGTCAGGTGGGAATTGGACATCGGAACCTCGGTTCTCGCCCCGGGCTGAACGGAAGGCGAAGCGGTATCGGGAATACGATGGCCGGTTCAAATGCGACCTGAGCTACCGAAGGGAAGGTCTCTCGGCCTTGACTGCGCTTGGATATAGTTGACTGGCCGGCCAGCCAACCATATCATCGCAGGAAAAGCATGGCAACATGATCAGATTTGCCAAGAGGGGGCCTAAAGCCTCATGGCTTTCCATGGTCGGCATCTGCGGCGAAGCGAGTGGGCTTCCGTGGCCCAAGTCGATAGAGGCCCCGACGTCGGGGCTGGACGCGTCTAAGAGCCAGTTTGAGCTGTTTAATGGTGGACGAGAGACCCGATCTAAAGGCGCGAGCCGAGAGGAGCGCCGCCAAGCGCGAGATCATTCTTGAAGCCGCGCTTGAA
>JAFAQA010000277.1 GCA_019246665.1 Hyphomicrobiales bacterium | reverse complement strand
CAAGGGATTCGGCGATATCGCGCGGCGAGACCGAGCCATAGAGCTGACCGCTTTCACCAGCCTGGCGGATGAGCACGATGCTGTACCCATCGAGCTTCTCGGCAATTGCTTTCGCCTCGTGCCTCAATTCGAGGTTACGCGCTTCGATCTCGACGCGCTGCGTCTCGAAGCGCTTGCGGTTGGCCTCGGTGGCACGCAGAGCCTTCTTGCGCGGCAGAAGGAAATTGCGCGCGAACCCGTCCTTGACACGCACGACATCGCCGATCTGGCCAAGCTTGGCGACACGTTCGAGCAGAATGACTTCCATGATGTTGTCTCCTTCGAATCTCAGGGGTTAAGCGTTGATCTCAAAATGAGCTGCGGGGCGCGGAACGGTCGAGCGAGCGAGCGCGAAGCGACAGCACCATGTCCGCAAGTCCCAGGAGCGCGAGCGAGATGAGGGTCCAGGGCTCGGCGATCAGGATCATGGTGTAGCCGACGCCGAGGATGAGCGGACGGATCGCGACGCGTCCGATGAGGACATGCGCGGTTGCCAAACCCTGCATCGCAAAGAGGATGACGACGGCGCCCGCAATGGCGATCGCGACGAAGCGTGGCCACCCGCCAAAGGGCATCAGCACGAAGCTGCCGGCAAGGCCAAAGAGCGTCGCCCTGGGCAAGACGAATTCGTGTGCGATCTGGGGCAGAGGGCGCGACAGGCGGCCCGACAAGGAGACGAGCTTCGCGGCGACGAGGAGGATGAGCAGGGCCAACAGGGTCGATGCCGCGGCCGCAACGCCGGGGACGAAATAGTTCGCCATGAAATTCGCGACGCTTTCCACCGAAAGCGTGTTCGCGCCCAGGCCGGAGAGCTCATCGATGCCGTCGGCGAGCCCGGTCCTCATCGCGGCTTGCACCAGCTCCGTGATGGCTGCGCGATAGGCGCTGTAATCAGGGCCAAGCGTCAGCGCGAGCCCAAAGGTCAGGATGATGGAGAGACCTGCCGACCAGATGGCCAGCGCGCCGAGCGGGTACCATTGTCGCTTGGTCTCGCCCTCTTTTATGCCAGGCCCCGCCGGGGCTTCGCGCGCCAGAAGCGACAGGAAGGCGAGCCACCATGTCGGCAAGGAGAAGCTCACGGCGAAGAGAAGGCCAGTAAGCGGCCGAAAGAGGAGGGCGACCGCGAAGGCGCCGACGGTGCTCGCAACGAGGCCGGCCCGATGCTTCCAGCCGAGGGAAACGATCGCAATGGGCAGAGGGGTCAAGTAGAACAGCAGGACGCCCGCGAGCGAGCCGCGGATCACTGTCGCGAACAGCACGGCCGAGACGAGCCCGGCCCCGACGCCCATGAGGATATCGTCACGTTTCATTCCGTTGTCCCGCTGCTCGCGGCAGGGTTAGAGGCGAGCTCTCCTCGCCTCAGCCGATCCGGAGGAGTTTCACCGCCGGCCTCGAGAGTCGAGGGGGGAATGCGTCCGCATTCTGGTCCTCGACTTCATGCACATCGAGGAGGCGCGGCGCGCCTCCTGTTTCATCGAATGACGTAAGGCATCAGCCCGAGGAAGCGCGCCCGCTTGATCGCAGTCGCCAGCTCACGCTGCTTCTTCTGCGAGACGGCCGTGATGCGTGAGGGCACGATCTTGCCGCGCTCAGAGACATAACGGGAAAGGAGCTTTACGTCCTTGTAGTCGATCTTTGGCGCATTGGCTCCCGAGAATGGGCAGCTCTTGCGGCGGCGGAAGAACGGACGGCGAGAGGTCGAAATGGCCATGGCTCAGCCCTCCCCGGCGCTCGGTGCCGCATGTGCGCCGTCGGAATCGCGCTCGCGCCGCGGCCCACGGTCACGGAAACCACCTCCGCCGCCACCATAGCCGCGATCTCCGAACCGATCCTCACGGTCACGGCGATCGTCGCGCTTCTGCATCATGATCGAGGGGCCTTCCTCGTGCTGCTCCACCCGAACGGTGAGAAAGCGGATCACATCCTCGCTGAGCCGCATCTGGCGCTCCATCTCGGCGACCGCCGCATGCGGCGCGTCAAGATTGAGAAGCGTGAAATGGGCCTTGCGGTTCTTGCGAATCTTGTAGGCGAGCGACTTGACGCCCCAATATTCCTGCTTCGCCACCTTGCCGCCCCCGGCTTCGATGACGGATTTGTATTGCTCGATCAGCGCTTCCACCTGCTGGGCGGTCACGTCCGGGCGCGACATGAAAATATGCTCGTAATTGGCCATGATTACCTTTCCTGAACACCGCCGGAAAATCCGGCGGCCAATCCGCAGCCACGGCGCGAAGCCCTTCGAGCAACCTTCCTGGAAAGGCTAAAGCTCGATGTCCACACGAAGGCGGAGACACGGGGAGACGGAGCCACTTGCTCCTGCCCGCCCGCCAACCCGGCTAAGGGCGAATTGGCGAGAAAGCCTCCCGTTCAGCCTCCGGCCGAGGCGTTGCGGTGGCCGTTTCCTATCCGAACTCTCCGCCTAAGGGAAGAGGGAAGGATGTCGGCTTGAGAGTTCGTGTCGAAATCCATTGCGCGCCACATCTTTCGGGTGCACCAATGCGCCTGCGAGTGGCGTTTCCGTGTGGAGCGACATTCCGGGTCGAGAGGAGGCCCGAATGGCTGATCCTTGGATGAATCTCGAGCCGAACGAGACCGCAGAAGGGGTTCGAGGAGAGGGAGCTCGATGGGTCATCACGACGGGCCTTGCGCTTGCTCTCGTGGTCCTTCTTGCACTCCTTGCTCTTAAGGCCAATTGAACGGCGGTTCAGGCTTGGCTTCGCCATCGCTCGCTCATCGATGAACGGGGGACAGATGACAAGCGTCGGATCGCTAGGCTCAATTCCGGAGACTCGTCGGAATAGCTTCATTCTTTCTGGCTATGTCCGTGCTCGCCGTGTATAGGCTGGGCTCCGGCGCATCATCCGCAAGGAACAGGCTTGTCCGCCCCCTCTCAAAGCGACGCCGTCGCCGCGCCGCGCGCGCCCTCCACGACCAGGCTCTTCTTCACGATCTTTCCCTCGATCATGCTGCCGATGTTTCTGGCGGTGGCGGATCAGACGATCGTGGCGACCGCTTTGCCCGCGATCGCAGGCTCGCTGGGGAATGTCGAGCAAATCTCCTGGGTTGTCATTTCCTATCTCGTCGCCGCGACCATCGCGGCGCCGGTCTATGGACGTTTCGGTGATGTCTTCGGGCGAAGACGGGTGATGTATGTCGGCCTTGCAATTTTCATGATCGCATCGCTGCTCTGCGCCTTGGCCTCGAGCGTCGTGCTGCTTTCGTTGGCGCGCTTGCTGCAGGGCCTCGGCGGAGGTGGCCTGATGACCTCCTCGCAAGCCCTGATCGGTGAGACCATTCCGCCGCGCGAACGTGGACGCTACCAAGGGTACCTCGCCGCGGTCGTCGTTTCCTCATCGACCTTCGGGCCCGTGGCCGGTGGCTATCTCACCCAGCATTTCGGCTGGCAGTCGGTGTTCCTCGTCAATCTGCCGATCGGCGCCCTGGCCGGGCTGCTCATGCTGCGCTTGCCGGCTCGGCAAGGACGGGACGAGGATTGGCATTTCGACTCGAAGGGTCTCGCCCTGTTCGTCCTCTTTGTCGGACCGACCCTGCTCGCGATCGAATTGTCGCAACGCTTCGAGCCGGCGCTGGCGCCTGAGCTCACAGGTCTTGGAGTTTGCGCCATCGTCGCCCTCATTCTCCTCGTCCGACAGGAAAAGCGGGCCGCCTCGCCGCTGCTGCCGGTCTCGCTCTTGAGCAAGCCCGCGATCTGGCGAAGCGATGCGCTTGCAGCCTGTCACGGCGCGGCGCTGGTGTCGCTCATCACCTTCCTTCCGCTTTATTTGCGGGTGGTACGCGGCGCGTCGGCATCTGAAAGCGGCTTGCTGCTCCTGCCGCTCACGGCGGGGATCGGTTTCGGCTCGCTCGTCACGGGTCGACTCGTATCCCAGACCGGGCGAACCTTCGTCTTCCCCTCTTTCGGCCTCATCGTCTCGCTTGCGACCATCGTCGCCCTTGCGCTCGCCTCGCCTTACCTCACCCCCGCGGAAATATCAGCGCTTCTCGGCGCGAACGCGCTTTTCATGGGAACCGTGATGGGCGTCGTGAATGTGACGGTGCAATCAGCCGCCGGTCCGAGGATGCTGGGGGCTGCTGCGGGCTCGGTGCAGTTCTCGCGCTCGGTTGGAGCCTCGATCGGCACTGCGATCGTCGGAGCCGTGCTCTTCCTCTCACTCTCGATCACGGATCGCGAGGCTGCGGGTTTGCTCGGCACCATGGTCGAGCGCGGGCCGGATGTGCTCTCAAAGTTCGATGCCGCGCATCGTGCGGTAATCGAGATCGAGATCGCCGATGGTTTCCGCGCGGCTTTTCTGACGGTCGCCTTGTTCACCTCATGTGCGCTGGTGCTCGCCTGGACCAATCCGGCCCGCCGCATTTGAGGCGATCGTGAGTAGCGAATAGCGAATAGTGAATAGTAAAAAGAAAAGCCTTTCTGCTCACTCTCCCTACTCCCTCGCTATTCGATATCTTCGACTTCCGCGGTCGTGCCATATACGCGCTGAGCGAGAGCCGCCTCCATGAATGGGTCGAGGTCGCCGTCGAGCACATCGGAGGGTGACGTCGAGCTCACCCCGGTGCGCAAATCCTTCACGAGCTGATAAGGCTGCAAGACGTAGGAGCGGATCTGGTGTCCCCAGCCGATATCCGTCTTGGACGCAGCATCCGCATTTGCCTTTTCCTCGCGCTTTTGCAGCTCGGCCTCGTAGAGACGGGCGCGAAGCATCGACCAGGCGGTGGCGCGGTTTTTGTGCTGCGAGCGCTCGGATTGGCAAGCGACCACGATCCCGGTCGGGATGTGGGTGATGCGCACCGCCGAATCGGTAGTGTTGACGTGTTGTCCGCCGGCGCCCGAAGAACGGTATGTGTCGATCCGGCAATCGGACTCGTTCACCTTGATGTCGATCTTGTCGTCGATCACGGGATAAACCCAGATCGAGGCGAAGCTCGTATGGCGCCTCGCGTTCGAATCAAAGGGAGAGATGCGGACAAGACGGTGAACGCCCGATTCGGTTTTCAGCCACCCATAGGCGTTCTTGCCTTTGACTTGCAGCGTTGCGCCCTTGATGCCGGCCTCCTCGCCATCGGCGATGTCGACGATCTCGACCTTGCATTTGTGACGCTCGGCCCACCGCGTGTACATGCGCATGAGCATG
>JAFAQA010000540.1 GCA_019246665.1 Hyphomicrobiales bacterium | reverse complement strand
ACGAAGACACCTGCGGCGCAGATCGGCGAGAACTTGCTGCGGGCTTCCTATTTGCCCGAGGACGGGCAGACCCCCGCCGGCTTCGCGGGTGTCTTCGGCAAGATCGCCGGCGCTTATTTCCAGCGTCACGGGGACCAATCCGACGCGCTCGCGCTCATCGCGGCGAAGAACCACAAGAACGGTGTCGACAATCCTTATGCGCAGATGCGCAAGGATCTCGGCTTCGAGTTCTGCCGCAAGGAGAGCGAGAAGAACCCCTTCGTCGCCGGCCCCTTGAAGCGAACCGATTGCTCGCTCGTCTCGGATGGTGCCGCGGCGCTCGTCATCGCCGATCTCGAGACGGCCTTGTCGATGCGACGGGCGGTCGCCTTCCGGGCACGCGCCCATGCGCAGGATTTCCTGCCGATGTCGAAGCGCGACATTCTGAAGTTCGAAGGTTGCGCGACGGCATGGGGGCGCGCTCTCGAAAAGGGCAGGCTCACTCTTGACGACCTCTCCTTCGTGGAGACGCATGATTGCTTCACCATCGCCGAGCTCATCGAATATGAGGCGATGGGCCTCGTTCCGGAAGGGCAGGGCGCTCGCGCCATCAAGGAAGGCTGGACGCAAAAGGGCGGCAAGCTCCCGATCAATGTATCGGGTGGGCTCAAGGCCAAAGGCCATCCGGTCGGCGCGACGGGCGTGTCGATGCATGCCATCACCGCCATGCAGCTCACCGGCGATGCCGGCGCAATGCAGGTGAAAGACGCCAAGCTCGGCGGCATCTTCAACATGGGCGGCGCGGCGGTCGCGAACTATGTGAGCGTGCTCGAGCGCCTAAGGTAGAGCTTGGCCGGGCACTCGGCCGGCGAAGCCTTTGCCGGCATCCGTACCAAGCATTTCCGCGCTCGCTGCCTCCACAAACCACGGCGGCGCGAGCAACGCTGTCATGATGGACTTGGATGGCGCCTTTCCTGCCTCAGGCCTAAAAGCCCTCTTGCCAATGCAATGCCGAGACGAAGCACAAAATCCGAAACAACTTACAAGCCGAGCTTCCTCGATGCCTGCCGTTCTCGCGCTTTTTCTCGGTTACGTGATGAGCATGTTCTACCGCTCGTTCCTTGCGATCGTCGCGGGCGATCTGGGGCGGGACCTCGGCTTCGGAGCCGCCGAGCTCAGCGGCCTCTCGAGCGTTTGGCTCTTCACCTTTGCCTTTTCGCAAATTCCGCTTGGCCCGGCGCTCGACCGCTTTGGGGCGGGGCGCACGGTAGCAGCCTGCAGCTTCCTCACCGTAAGCGGCGCAGTCGCATTCGCAGTTTCGCAGAGCTATGCGATGAGCCTCCTCGCGATGGCGGCGATCGGGGCCGGCTGTGCCGCCAACCTGATGGGGGCCACCGTGCATGTGGCGCTCAACTTTCCGCCACGGCGTTTCGCCTGGATGCTCGCCGTGCTGATCAGCGCAGGTTCGCTCGGCCAGCTTCTCGGCGCGACGCCGCTCGCGCTCGCTTCCGAAGCTTTCGGCTGGCGTCCCACCATGCTTGCGACCGCGTTGCTTTCCCTTTTTTCCGCGCTCGCCATCCTGGCCGCCGTTAAGGATAAGGCGCGCCCCACGAAACAGGAAAGCCGAAGGCCAGCCGTGCTCACAGGTGCCTTGCGCATCGCGCGCCTGCCGGCGCTTCATTGGATGCTCCCCGTCATCTTCATGAGCTATGCGGTCGTGATTTCCGAGCGCAGCCTGTGGATCGGCCCGTACCTTGCCGAGGTGCACGGGCTCTCGCCGGTGTCGATCGGCAATGTCGCGCTCTTCATGTCGCTGCTCATGGCCTTCGGCGCGCTCGCCTTCGGGCCTGCCGAGCGGCTGCTGCGCGGGCCGAAGATGCCGGCTCTGGGCGCCAGCATCGTCGTCGGCATCGCCTTCATCGTGCTCGGCGCTTGGCAAGGGTCCGACCGCCTGGGACCGATCGCCCTTCTCGGCATCATCGGATTTTTCGGAATGAGCTACGGCTCGCTCATGGCGCATGCCCGCCTCTTCATTCCGGACAGCCTCATCGGGGTCGGCGCGACGTTCATCAATTTCGTTTTCATGAGCGGATCCGGCCTCGTGCAATTCCTTTCCGGTGTCTTCATCGCCCATGCCGAGGCGTCGGGCATCGACGCGCCTCATCGCTACGCGGCGCTGCATACGGGTTTCGGCATTGTGCTGCTCGCGACCGCGGTGATTTACGCAAGGGCCCCCCGAAGGCCGATGGGCGATGCCAACGTCGTTCCCGCGCAATGAAGGCGCCGGCTCGATCTGGCGCGTCCGTCTTGGTGTCGCGCTTACTCTCCAGGCGCCTTGGCCGAGATGGCAAGAGCATGCACGCCGGCGCGAAGCTCTTCAGCGAGCGCCGCATTCACCATGCGGTGACGCTCGATGCGGCTTTTCCCGGCGAAGGCCTCGGCGATGAGCACGACGGAAAAATGGGTCTCGCCACCCTCGCGCCAGCCGGAATGTCCGTGATGCTTGTGCGAGTCATCACTCACCTTCAGTGCTTGCGGCGCGAACGCCGCCTTCAGCTTGCCCTCGATGCGTTCCGACATCCGCA
>JAFAQA010000359.1 GCA_019246665.1 Hyphomicrobiales bacterium | reverse complement strand
CTCCAATGTCTTCAACTCGGCGACGAGCGTGAGCTCTCCCACCAGCTCGCATCCGCGGCGAAATTCACCGGCAGGTGTGACGCGGACAATTCCGGCTTTCGCGTTTCGCAAATGTCGCTCCGCAGCCTCGAGGAGCTCGGCCGCTCGGTGCAGGTGTCGCAGCCCCTGGGCATTCCGCTTGATCTCGATGCCCTTCAGGATCTTGGTCTGAAGCGCAGCGCCGAGACCCCTGCTTTTCTGCAAGCGGCCGGCGCGCGCGGCTTCCTCGAGCTCCGTGAGCGAACTGATGCCGAGCTCGGAATGGAGCTTCAGGATCTTCTCGGGCCGCAACCCTGGAATGGTGAGAAGCTCGAGAAGGCTCTCTGGTACCTCCTTGCGCATCGCTTCGAGCGTCGGATGCGTGCCGGTCAGGTGCAGTTGCGTGATGACGCCGGCGATCGCCTCTCCCACGCCCGGAATCTCGCGCAAGCGATCCTCGGCGATGACGCCCTCGAGCGGAAGCGACAGCGCGAGAAGGTTGTCGGCCGCACGTGAATAGGCTTTCGCGCGATAGGGATTGCCCGGGCGCAAGGCCACACGCTGCCCGAACTCACGAAGCAATTTCGAAACCGCCGAGGCGTTGAGAGGGGTCATGGCGCCAAAGGATTTGTTCTTTATGTCAACGCTCGGGCCTGGTGTTCAGTGCCGTTCGATCGCACGGCTTTTCCCGCTCGCGCAAAGCGTGAGGCCGGTTCGATCGAGACCGGCGGCGCCAGCGCTCGTGCGCACAAGGCGACAGGCCCTCATGCGCGGAACTACGAGGCTGAGAAAAACATTCAACCGCAAAGAGGAACTCAGCCAACGGAGGTACGCCATGAACTCGACCGGCCTTGATTCTCGTCATCGCGATGCGAACGGTGAAATCAGCCGCAAGCACGGCAATACACTAATCAAATCGCTGCGAATCGCCTACGGTAAAGACTTCGCTGCGGGCTGTGACGACGGCCAGACACTTGCCGAAGTGTTGCACAAGCTCGACGAGCCATCCCTTTCGAAGCTCGTCGAGGATGAGCGGCGTGAGGCTCATCTAAACCGGGAGGCGTCCCCACAATCGGAGCCCCGTGAATAGCAGTGGTTGATCCCTTCAGAGGGGCTTCGAATCCCTCTCCTCCTCGAAGCTCACCGCTACATTGGCGTTGGCCGACAACCGCACCTTGTTGCCCTCGATCTCGGCAACGAGCTCGGTCGGGATATAGTGGTGGTGACCTTTATGGGAGCCCGCGCCGCTGTCTTTCTTCGTCAGCTTGATGCGGTTGCTCTCGACGTGGTCAACGGTGCCGATGTGAACCCCGTCGGCGCCGATGATTTCCATGTGCTCCTTGATCGCTTTCAGATCAGGCATCTTTGTTCTCCATTGCTGAAAGAAGAACGCGGCTCGCGGGCTCGGGTTCGGTTATCGGCATAAGGCGGTCAGCTTCGGCGCTTTGAGATCAAAATTGCGCACCCTGGTGCGTCTTGTCGATTGGCCGGGCGAGGTCATGAGACGACACGCGAATAGCACTTTCGGCCCGGCGCGCTAGACGACGCCCGTGACCTCGAGATGTCCAAAATTCATGAGTTCGACCAAAGTCTCGAGGGCACGCCGCAAATCGGCTTGAGAACGCGCCGCTCCGACATTGATCCGCACGGCGTGAGTGAGGACCTCCCGTCCAACCGCGAAGGCATCGGCCGGAAGGACACCGACGCCCCGCTGGCGGCTTGCGCGGGCGAAGGCGGCGCCACGCCAGGGTTCCGGCAAATGCAGCCAAGCATGCGTCGAGGTCGCCTGGGTCTGCACATCGAAGCCTGCCAAATTTTCGCGCAGCACGGCCTGACGCTGACGCAGCTCCTCTTTCTGACGCGCAATGAGCTGATCGGCGATGCCCTCTTCGAGCAGGATGGTCGTGACGAGTGCAGTCAATGGGCTGACGCTCCAGCAATTGACGCGCAGGGCCGCCGCCACATTGCCCATCACGGCCCTCGGTCCCGCGACGAAGCCGAGGCGCAATCCGGGTGCTACGCATTTCGAGAGGCAGCTGACGTAAAGTGTCAGTTCGGGCTCGATCGAGGCGAAGGATGGAATCGGTTCTTCGACGAGAGGTCGATAGACATCGTCCTCGATGATCAGGACATTGTGGCGACGCGCGACGGCCGCGATGGCGCGCCGACGCTCTTCCGACAGCGTCACGGTCGTGGGATTGTGAAGGCTCGGCACGAGAAAAACCGCGCGGGGCCTCAAGGTTGCGCAAGCGGCCTCGAAGGCGTCCGGCCGCATGCCGTCACGATCGCCTGAAATGCCGCGTAGATCGAGTCCCAAGGAACGGCACAGTGCACCGATCCCTTGATAGGTGATGGCATCTGCCACAATCACATCGCCGCGTTGCGCGACCGCGGTCAACAGGCATGAGAGCCCGTGCTGGGCTCCGTCCGTCAACACCACCCGGCCGGCATCGTTGGTGCCCGTGTAAGCGGCGAGCCATTCGGCCGCCGCCTCGCGCGCCCAAAGCGGGCCTTCCGGCGGATGATAATCCTGCAAGGCCGGGTAGCGCCGGTCCTTGGCAAGCCGGGGAAGCAGCGGCGCGAGGCCGTCGAGATAGGCGGTCGTCGCCGGTCGATTGACCGAAAGATCGATCAAGCCGGTCTCGTCGCTCGGCGCTGATCTGAACCCTGCGTCCTCTTTCGTATTCCGTATCAGCACCGAGGTGCCGCGCCCAGGACGCGCCTCCACGAGCCCTCGCTGCTGCAAGGCAGAGAAGGCACGCGTGACCGTCGTGACATTGATGCCGAGTGCCCGGGCAATCTCGCGCTGGGGCGGCAGCTTGTCCCCGCCGGCAAGCGCACCACTGGCGATGCGCTCGGCAATAGCATCTGCGAGGCGGCGGTACATCGGCTGGCCATCCGCTGGCAGATGCAAGTCCTCAAGCATGCTCGCTCCAGCCCCTTGGTTTACACGCATTGTATCACAGGGGTCGCCTTGCCACAACGTTGAGTGACCATACAATTTTCCTGAACCCGCTCCTAAACCCGCACGTCACCGGATATCCGGGTGATATACCCCCAGTTGACGATCAAGTTGTATGGATATATGGTGGTTCAATCTGATATTGTGTGACCATCCAATAAACGTGGAGGACCCGATGAAAGCAGCCTTTGGGATGCGAATCTCTCGGACCCCGCGCATTTTGATCAGGGGATAGCGATCTTGATGGCCCGCAGTTCGGCTGCCGAAGGGCCCGCTGGCGAGAATCTCTCCAGCATCCCGTCGGCACTCCCCGCCAATCTCGTCGAGTTCATCGAGGTCGAGAAGACCTATGCTGGTCACGTCATCGCGGTTCGCAGGCTCGATCTCGTTGTCCGGCGAGGCGAGTTTCTCACCTTCCTTGGTCCTTCCGGATCCGGAAAAACGACGACGCTCAACATGCTCGCCGGCTTCGAACGCCCGACTCGCGGAACGATCATGCTCGAAGGCCGGTCGGTCGACCGGCTCCCACCTTATGAGCGCAACATCGGCATGGTCTTCCAAAATTACGCCCTTTTCCCTCACATGTCGGTGGCCGAAAATGTCGCCTTCCCGCTTTCGGTGCGCAAGGTCGAGAAGCGAGACATGTCGGCGCGCGTCCGCCGCGCACTCGAAATGGTGCGTCTTGAGGCCTTCAGTGAAAGGCGGCCGGCGCAGCTCTCGGGTGGCCAGCAGCAGCGCGTCGCGCTCGCCCGCGCGCTCGTCTATCAGCCGAGCCTCGTGCTCATGGACGAGCCCTTGGGTGCGCTCGACAAGAAATTACGCGAGCATATGCAGATCGAGCTCAAGCAGCTCCACGATCAGCTCGGCATCACTGTCGTCTACGTGACGCATGATCAGAGCGAGGCTCTGACCATGTCGGACCGTGTCGCTGTCTTCGAAAGCGGTGCCTTGGCGCAGATCGGCGAGCCGGACGCTTTATACAAAGAGCCCGCCAACGCCTTTGTCGCGAACTTCATTGGCGAGAACAATACGCTCGAAGGCACGATCGAGCAGGCCTCGAAGTCAAGTTGCGTCGTGCGCCTCCGCGACAATTCGCGTGTCAAGGCGACGCCGATCGGCGTGATGGTGCCTGGTGATCCGACCAAGCTGACGATCCGCCCCGAGCAAATTCGCTTGGCCGAACCCGGAAGCGATGAGGACACGTGCCTCGAGGGGACGGTCGAGGGCCGCATCTATCTCGGCGATCATCAAAGACTTCTGTTGCGGCTCGCGAACGGCCAGGAGCTCACGGTGAAAATCGGAGCCGACGCGGGCTTCCAGCCCGGAATGCCCTTGAGGCTCGCCTGGTCGACGGCCGATTGCCGGGCCTTTCCCGCAAGTCCCTGAAGCTGTTCAACGAGACCTGGGAGGTCACCATGAGATGCCTGAAAATTACAGTGTCGGCCGTGTTGACCGCAACCATCCTTTGTCTGGGCGCCGGCAAAGCCGCGCCCGCCGCGGACGAATTGACCATCATGGCCACCGGCGGCGCCTGGCAGGCCGCGCAGCGGCAAGCCTGGTTCGAGCCGTTCGCCAAGAAGACCGGCGTCAAAGTCAACGAGCAGGAATATCTTGGCGATCTGGGCAAGATCAAAGCCATGGTTGAAACCGGCAATGTGCCCGTCGATCTCGTCACCGTCGAGACCGCGACCGTTCTCCAAGGCTGCGACGCGGGCATCCTGCAGCGGCTTGACTACGCGAAGATCGCCGACCGCACCAAGTTCCTGCCTGGCACGGCGCTCGACTGCGGCGTGGGCCTCGACGTCTACGGGGACGTGCTCGCCTACGATACGACGGTCCTCAAGGACCCGCCGACTTCCGTGCTCGACATCTTCGACACCAAGCGCTTTCCCGGAAAACGTGGAATGCGCAAATTTCCGGCCCAGAACCTCGAATGGGCGCTGATGGCTGATGGTGTTCCCACAGCCGATATTTACAAGGTGCTGGCGACACCGGCTGGCGTCGACCGCGCCTTCAAGAAGCTCGACACCATCAAGAAAGATGTCGTCTGGTGGGATGCAGGCGCCCAGCCGCCGCAACTTTTAGCCTCGCACGAGGTCGTGATGACGACCGCGTGGAACGGGCGCATCCAGAATGCAGTCGAGCAAGACAATAAACCTTTTGCGATCGTCTGGAAGGATCAGATCGTCGAGTACGACATGATCTCCATTCCCAAAGGAACAAAAAATTCCGATCTCGCTTACAAATACCTTGCCTATATTTCCGAGCCCGAAGTTGCGGCACAGCTCGGCCGTTTCATCCCGTATGGGCCCGTGCGATCCGATGCCACGAGTTTCGTGCCGAAAGATGTGCTCCCCAAGCTTCCGACCGCGCCCGATCACATGAAGTCGTATCTCGTCGGCGATGTCGAATTCTGGGGCGATCAGGGGGAAGAGCTGGTGAAGCGGTTCAACGCATGGCTCGCGCAGTAGGGCCGTGAGCGAGAACAGGGCACCCATCATCTCGGCCGAGCCGCGGCTTCCCTGCGGCACGGCCGCTCTTGCCGGCGTGAGCGCCGTGTCCCTGCGCGCCAAGCTGCGGCGGCTCATGCCGCTCCATGAAGAGATGAGGGCGCTCACTCTCGCCGTTCCGCTTCTCGCGCTCCTCATCGTGAGCTTCGGAGTCCCCATCATCGCGCTCCTGTCGCGCGCCGTTTACGACCCCTCGATCGTCAATGCCTTGCCGCGCACAGCTGAGGCCTTGCAGCACCTGTCGGCAGCGGATCCGCCCGGCGACGACGTCTTCGCGGCGCTCGAAGCCGATCTCAAGCAAGATCAGGCGAAGGGCTCCATCTTCGAATTCGCCAAGAGCCTGAACAGCCGTCTATCCGGTGCGCGGAGCCAGGTGCTGAAGACGGCGCGGCTTCTGGCCGGCGGTGCCGCCTTCTCGAAATCGGAGCTCGTCGCGGCCGTTCCGTTCTGGGGCGAGAAAGAGACTTGGTCGACCATCAGGGGTGGCGCGCATGGCTTCACCTCATTCTATCTGCTCAGCGCGCTCGATCTGCGTTGGGGGGCCGATGGTCTCACTTCGGTGCCTGCTGGCGAGGCCGTGTTCCTGCGCGTTTTCGCGCGCACCTTCATGGTCGCGGCCCTCGTGACACTCGCGACTCTCGCGCTCGGCTTTCCGCTCGCTTATCTCATCTCGAACTTGCCGCCGACGCTCGCCAATCTCGTTTTGGTGCTGGTGCTCCTGCCGTTCTGGACCTCGATCCTCGTGCGCACCGCGGCCTGGACCGTTCTCTTGCAGAAGTTCGGCCTGTTGAATGACGCGCTGATCGCGCTCGGCATCGCGACCGAAAGGCTCGAGCTGATGTACAGCCGGCTCGGCCTCGTCATCGCCATGACGCATATCCAGCTGCCTTTCACGCTGCTCCCGATCTACAGCGTGATGCGCTCGATCCCGCCCTCACAGTTGCGGGCCGCCCATTCGCTCGGCGCAAGGCCGTTGACTGCATTTCGCCGCGTCTATCTCCCGCAGGCCTTGCCGGGCGTGATGGCCGGCTGCTTGCTCACCTTCATCCTGTGCCTTGGCTACTACATCACGCCCGCGCTGATCGGAGGCGCGAGCGATCAGCTGATCAGCAACTTCATCGCGAATTACGTAAACGTCGATCTCAATTGGGAGATGGCGGCAGCGCTGAGCTTCATGCTTCTCACTTTCACCTTACTTCTCTACGCGGCCTTCGCCCGATTCCTCGGGCTCGACCGTTTCAAGCTGGTCTAGCCATGCTGTTGTCACCTTTTCCAACACTTGGAGAACGAATCCGTATCGGTGTGTTATGGGCCTGGTGCGCTTTGGTGCTCATCTACCTCGTCACGCCGCTTCTCGTCCCCATACCGCTGTCTTTCAACAGCGGCTCCTTCTTCACCTTTCCGCTCGCCGGGCTCTCGACGCGATGGTACGAGGTCGTGCTCGGGACTGAGCGCTGGCGGGCGGCGATCGGCAATAGTCTCATCATCGCCTTTGGCACGACCGCCCTTGCGACCGCGCTCGGCACTCTCGCAGCGATCGGCCTGTCGAGTCCGCGCTTTCCGGGTCGGCGCATCGTGATGCCGCTTCTGATCTCGCCGCTCGTCGTGCCGATTGTCGTGACCGCGGTGGGCGCTTATCGTTTCTACGCACCTATCGGCCTTGCCAGCACGTATGGCGGCATCATTCTCGCCCACACCGTTCTTGCAAGCCCGTTCGTGGTGGTCACGGTCGGGGCGAGTCTCTCGGGCTTCGACCGCAATCTCATGCGCGCTGCCGCGGTCCTGGGCGCTCGCCCGGCGCTCGCCTTCTTTCGCGTCATGCTGCCATTGATTCTGCCGGGGGTTCTCTCAGGCGCTGCCTTCGCCTTCGTCACCTCCTTCGACGAGGTCGTTGTCGTGCAATTCCTGGCGAGCGCCGATCAGCGAACCCTGCCACTAGAAATGTTCACGGGATTGCGCGAGCAGCTCAGCCCCGCGATCACGGCGGCAGCCACCCTCATGATGACGCTGTCCATCGTGCTTCTCGTCGTCGCAAACCTGCTCGCGGGCCGTTCCCGCCGCCGGATGCGCGTGGCGCCCGCCTAAAGCATGATCCGCAAAAGTGGCCCCACTTTTGCGATAAGATCATGCGGAAAAACAAAAGATAAATAACGCTACTGATCTCGTCTAAACGCAACTCGTTCTAAAGCAAGAATACCGGCTCAGATCACGTGATCGGAAGCCCGAGCTGAGCTCGGAAACGGTTCTTCAAGTGCACCGCGTCACGCGGCGGGAGCGAGCGCGGCACGTTCTCGGCCTTTACCTTCACCACGTAGAGGCGCGGTCCCTTGGACTTGCGCCGCAACGCGATGCGGACGGCCTCGATGTCGCCAGGACTCCGCAAGACGCGTGCCTCGACGCCGCAAGCCTGCGAGACCTTGGCGATGTCGAGCCCGAGGCCGGTATGGCTTCGTTGCATCCCGGTCTCGCCGAAATGACCGTTGTCGATCACGATAATGGAGAGGTTTTTCGGCTTGGCGATCGCGATCGTCGCGAGGCCGCCAAGGCCCATGAGCTGCTCGCCATCGCCTGTGATCACCAGCACGTTACGATCGGGCCGCGCTTGCGCGAGCCCAAGCCCCATCAGAGCCGCGGCGCCCATGGCACCCCAGAGATAGTAGTTGGCGTCGTGGTCTCCTGCGGCGTGCACGTCATATCCGGGTGACCCGAGGCCCGTGACCACGAGGAGGTCGCCGCGATCGTGCAGCAGGGCCGCGACCGCTTCGCGCCGATCAAGCCCAGACGAAAGCCCAAGCAAATCGTTCACCGTGGTCACCATTTCTTCCGCCCGAGCATGCGTTGGGAAATCAGCACCGCGACCTGCTGATCGGCCTCATAGGCCATCGTCGCGGCGGAACCCACCATGTCGAGGAGGTCTTGCGCCGTCTCGGCGCGCAGGGTGCGCACCCCGATCGCGGTCAAGGCGGGCTCGGTCGCGCGGCCCATCGGCACCTGCCACGGGTTGAACTCCGCCCATTCGCCGCGCATGGTCACCAGCATCAACAGCGGAAAGCGCGAGATCGTCGCGAGCGAAAGCATGTTGATGCAGTTGCCGACCCCGCTCGATTGCATCAGGAGCACGCTGCGCATGCCGCCAAGCCAGGCGCCCGCCGCGATGGCGATGCCTTCCTCCTCGGTCGTGAGCACATTCGAGGTGACGTCCGGGTCCGCGGTGAAGAGCTCGATGAGCTTCGAATGGCCGGCATCCGGCACGAACGACATGTGGCGCACATCGGCGTTGCGGAGTGCGCCGTAGACGGCTTGCGGCCAATCTTGCGACTCGCTTCCCAAGCTCTTGCGTGCGCCTCCTTCGACCTTGCGGGCGCGCGCACCGCCTCCCCGCGCCATTTTCCCCTTCACCGTCACCGGCAACCCTCCGAATCCTCGAAATCCCATCTTTGCGCGAAAGGCGCGTGAAGGCTAGTTTCCCCGCATGATGCACAAGCCTCCGACTGATTCTGATCACCAGGAGATTCGCGAAGCGATCCGCAAGCTGTGTGAAGGCTTCCCGCTCGAATATTGGCGCAAGCTCGATCGGGAGATGGCCTACCCTTCCGAATTCGTCGAGGCGCTCGGGCGGGCGGGTTTCCTCGCTGCGCTCATCCCGGAGGAGCATGGCGGAGCGGGGCTTCCCTTGTCTGCTGCCGCTGCCATTCTGGAGGAGATTCAGCACTCGGGCGGCAATGGCGCCGCGTGCCATGCGCAGATGTACATCATGGGCACCTTGCTTCGCCACGGCAACGAGGCTCAGAAGCGCGCCTATCTGCCGCGCATCGCCTCGGGCGAGCTTCGCCTCCAGGCCTTCGGCGTCACGGAGCCGACGAGCGGCACGGATACGGGGTCGCTCAAGACATTCGCTCGCCGCGACGGCGATCACTACGTGATCAACGGCCAGAAGATCTGGACGAGCCGGGCCGAGCATTCCGACCTGATGCTGCTTCTCGCGCGAACCGCGCCGAAGGAGGCAGGCAGAAAGCGCACCGACGGCCTCTCGGTTTTCGTTGTCGACATGCAAGTCGCGAAATCCGCCGGGCTGAGCATCCGCCCGATCCGTACCATGATGAATCACGCGACCACCGAAGTCTTCTTCGACGACGTGCGCGTGCCCGCCGAGAACCTGATCGGCGAAGAGGGCAGGGGCTTCCGCTACGTGCTCTCCGGCATGAACGCCGAGCGCATCTTGATTGCGGCCGAGTGCATCGGTGACGCCAAATGGTTCATCGACAAGGCTTCGGCCTATGCCCGCGAACGCATCGTCTTCAATCGGCCGATCGGTCAAAATCAGGGCGTGCAATTTCCGCTGGCCAAGGCTTACGCCGACATGCGCGCAGCCGAGCTCATGGTGCGCGAGGCGATCCGCCGCTACGAGGCGGGAATCGATTGCGGCGCCGAGGCCAATATGGCGAAAATGCTCGCGGCTGACGCCTCTTGGGATGCAGGGAACGCCTGCTTGCAAACCCATGGCGGTTTCGGCTTTGCCGAGGAATACGACGTCGAGCGCAAGTTCCGCGAGACACGCCTCTACCAGGTGGCGCCGATCTCGACAAACCTCATCCTCTCTTATCTCGCCGAGCATGTGCTCGGCTTGCCGCGTTCCTACTGACGATCCGAGCGCGCAGCCGGACTCTGCGGCGCGCGGGAGCTTTCACATCTCCTGTCCAGCCAAGACAGCACCTGAACGAGGTTCACCATGCGAAGCCGATCGATGCTTTCGGTCGTGGGATGCCATGCGGAGGGGGAGGTCGGCGATGTCGTCATCGGCGGATTCCTGCCGCCCAAAGGGGCCTCGATGTACGAGCGCATGCGGACGATGGAGCGCGACTTCGACCATATCCGCCGGTTTCTGCTGTGCGAGCCGCGCGGCAGCGTCTGCCGCCACGTCAACATATTGGTGCCGCCCATCGAGCCGAGCTGCGATGTCGGCATCATCATCATGGAGCCGACCGAATATGTGCCGATGTCCGGCTCGAACCTCATCTGCACCGTGACCGTGCTCTTGGAGACGGGCCTGGTGGCGATGCGCGAGCCCGAGACGGTGGTGCGCGTCGACACGCCGGCGGGGCCGGTCAAGGCGGTCGCGCGCTGCGAAGCGGGCAAATGCCGCTCGGTCGAGTTCGAGAACGTGCCGAGCTTCGTCGACAAGCTCGATGCAAGGCTCGACGTCGAAGGCCATGGCACCATCGAGGTCGATATCGCGTATGGCGGCATGTTCTACGCCATCGTCGATGCGACGAAGCTCGGCTTTCGCATCGAGCCCTCCGAGGCGCGCGAGCTCGCCGCCCTCGGCGAACGCATAAGGCTTGCGGCGCGCGAACAGCTTTCCGTCGTGCACCCGCAAAACCCGGGAATAAGCGGCGTGTCCATCGTGCAATTCGACCGGCCGTTCGAAGGCGTCGGCAAAGTGACGCGCAACACTTGCATCGTCGCACCTGGCCGTTCCGACAGGAGTCCCACCGGCACCGGGACCTCTGCGCGTCTGGCCGTGCTCCATGCGAGGGGAATGATGAAGGTGGGTGAAGCAATGACGCATGAATCGATCATCGGCTCACGCTTTCACGGCCGCATTCTTTCGGAGACGAAGATCGGTGACAGGAAAGCCATCATCCCGGCGATCGAGGGCCGCGCCTGGATCACCGGCTTTTTTAATTATCTCCTCGATCCGGACGACCCTTATCCGCAAGGCTATGTCGTGTCCGACAGCTGGGGCGTCACGGGGACCGTAACGCAGTAACCGGAGCCTCTTGTTCGGGCGCCGAAGCACCCGGTCTATTCAGCAGTCGGCAAGTTGCCGGCGTCCGATGTCCGGCCGGCGCGCGAGCTCGAATAGGAATCGATCGTCGGCGATGTGCCGGGCTCGTCAAGAAGAGAGCCTGCGGGAATGATCACTTCCCGGCCGCTGCGCGTATGATGGGGAAGCGGTGATCCGCAGAACCGGCAGAATGAGGTTGAAAAGCTTCGCGCTTGGGGAAGATCGAAGCGCGCGACGTGCTCTTTCCCTCGCGTCCAGCGGAAAGCAGGTGGGAGAACATAGGCATTCACAGCGAAGGCGCTGCCGGTCGCTTTTCGGCAGCGCCCGCAGTGGCATCTTACGAATTTTGTGAACGGAAGGTCCGCTTCGAAGCCAACCGACCGGCAGAGGCATTCCCCTCGCAATGTCCTTATTTGGCTGTCCACCTTCTCAGGACTCGGCAGTGATCGCCTCAAGATGGAGCCCGCGTCGCAAAATATTTCGACCCCATGTCGTAGAAGCTCGACAGCGCATCGCCGGCGATGACGCCTGCGGCGAACACCTCCATGTCTGTGACCCACTCCTTTTTCGCATAGCGCGTCCAGAGGAGGCGGAGCACGATGCCGGTGAGCACCGCGTAACCCGCGGCGGGTCCGCCAAGTAGAAGGCCGGTCGCCAAGAGCACGCCCATCTGGCGCTTCGGCCCGCCAAGGAACTGCAGCAAGGCGCCGGGAATGGCCCAGATCAAGAGGCTCTGCGCAACTCCCGGGGCGGCGCCGGCCTTGATGGTCGTCGCATAGGCTCTGTCGATCGGCGCGACCAGGTTGGCAGCGAAGTAGAAGCGGTAGGACAAAGTGACGACGATTCCTGCGACCACAAAGGCGAACATCGCCGCCCATAGCTGCTGCTTGCGGCCTTCACGCTCGAATTGTGGATCTTGGCCATACCCCCGAAGAATGAAGCCGGCCTTCAGGTCATATCCCATATCCGCGAAGGCGGGGCCGGTGGCCGCGCAAAATCCGACGAGCAGTGTGAGCGCAGGTGCCGGAAAGCCGATCAGCATGCCGATCACCAGCGTGATCACGGCGACGCCGAAAGCCGGGAACCAGCCGGCATGCATCGCGGCGAGGCCGACGATCACCTCGTGGGCCAGCGCGGCAAAAGCCGCATAGACGACAAAGGCCAGAAGGAGGGCGGGCGACATCTCCGTGTAGAGCCCACCCAGGAAGGCGAGCAGCATGGCGATCAGCACATAGGCGCTGCTGCCGAGGCCAAGCGAGCGGCGTACCTCGGCGATGCCGCGCACCATCCGCTCTTCCGTCCGCGCCTTGCCAGCGTCTTTGCGCAGGATCAGAATTACGACCTGGATCAGGGCGACGATGCCGGCGCCGACCATGACACCTTGCGGCACATAAGCCTTGGTGAGGTCGCCGCCTGGGAAAATCGAGGCGAACATCTCCCCGCCGAAAAGATTGCTGGAGTAGCTGCGGATCAAGAGGCCGACGCCGAACATGATGAGCGCCCAGACATTGCCGATGAAGGCGACGCCGAACGCCGACATCGGAATCTTGAACAGCGAGCCGATGATGCCGATGAGCACACCAAGCCCAAGCACGCCGAGCTTGCGGCCGCCCTCATCGCCCGCCCGAATGGCTTCCGCTGCCGCAACTCCTGGCGGCCACGCGCCGCTGGCCGGGAACACCTCACTGTCGAATAGGCGGTAAAGCATATAGCCGTCGACCAGCATGGCGAGGAAAACGCCAAGCAGCATGGGCTCGACGAGGTCCGGCCGGCCCATGACGAAGGGAATGCCCACGGGCAAAAGCAAGGCGTTGCCCGCGCCGAAGGTGGCGGCCGAGATCGCGCTCTGGGCGAGGTTCTGAAGATGCACCGATTTGTAGCGCGCAAGGTAAGCGAGGGGCAGCCGTCCGAGCGCCATGCCGGCAAGCGCGCCGATGAGCGAAGTGTTGGTGGTGATGCCGAGCGTCACGATCAGCTGCGTCCCGATGATCGCCCCCACGACGCAAAGCGGGCCGATCAACGCGAGGCTCGCGGGCGAGAAAAATGCCGGATGCTGTCGCGTAGCTGCCGCGGTTCTCTGCATGTCGATGCCCCTTTCCAAGAGCCGCTTCCGATCCGATCGGCTCATATGCTTGGTTCTAGAAATACCCTTGAATTCTCCCGGACATGTCCTCGATCACTCGGCCGCCGTAGCGGAAGCTCGCCCGGCAAGGTAGCGGCGCGCGCCACGCTGAGAGACGTAGCCGTCCGCGACATCGGCATCGACGCGGGACTTGTCGCGATCCCGCGGCTCACCAAAGCCGGCGCCGCCGGCGAGGCAAACCTCAACCACGCGGTCGGTCGTGGTCAAGGTCACGAGTTCCCCCGTGCCGCAATCGTGCACGATCTTCCCGGCCTGATCGCGAATGACGCCTCGGGCCGCTCCGCCGGCCTCGCCGCCGAAGAGGCCCTCCGGCGCCACATCGACGCCTTCCGGATAGACGGAGAAAAGCGTCGGCAGGCCATCATCGTGCAGCTTGCGGATGCGGACACGCGTGCCGAGGCCGCCCCGCTCACGGCCCGCACCGCCAGAATCCGCGATGAGCGTCTTCTCGAGCACGAGCACCGGTGCGCGACTCTCCATCAACTCGATCGAAGTATTGGCGGCGGAGGTGGGATAGAGAAGCGCTGATTTGCCGTCGCCTTGATCCGAGGCGCCTTGCCCGCCCCCCATGAAGAAATGGTCGGCATAGACATTGCCCAGGGGATCTCTGCCATAGATGCTGATCGCGTGCGGGAGCCCCGTCTGAGCCTGCACCTGCGAAGGTGCGGCTGCCCCCAAGGCGCGGAAGATGTTCGGGGCGAGATACCAGCCGGTGCGCGTGCGCAAATTAACGCTCGCCGGCTTCTCGCAATTCAGGATCGAGCCCTGCGGCGCCTTGACGGTGAACGGCCGATAGCATCCGGCATTGCCGCGCACCTTTGGGCTCAGCATGCATTTGAGCGGATAGGTCGCGTGAGCCGCCGTGTAACTGAAGGTGCAGTTCAGCCCCCCTTGCGGCTGCGCCGGGGGCGCCCCGGTGAAATCGAGCTCGATCTCATCGTCGCGAACGGTGAGCTTGAGCGGATAGATCAGCCTCTCTCCGAGCGGGTTGTTGAAGGCTTGCGAGTTATAGACGCCGTTCGGCAGGGCGCTGATGGCCGCGCGCATCGCGGCCTCGGCACGATTTTGCACGACCGCGGCGAGGGCTCGCAGGTCGAGCATGCCGTAATCGTCCATGAAGCGCCGGAGCCGCTCGGCGCCGAGCTGATTGGCGGAGACGAACGAGAAGATGTCTCCCAGCACCTCCTTGGGCTTTCGCACATTCTCGGCAAGGAGCGTGAGGAGGTCCTCATTCGGCGCGCCGGAGCGAAAGAGCATCATCGGCGGGATTTGCACACCCTCGTCGTAGATCTCGCGGGCGCGCAAGCTGTCCTTGGTGCCGCCGATATCGCCGACATGTCCCACCGTCCCCATCAGCGCGACCAGCCGCTCTTCGTGAAAGACCGGCGTCACCACGGCGATGTCGAAAAGATGTCCGGCGCAGAGCCAAGGATCGTTGGTGATGAGCACATCGCCGGGTCGGAGGGTATCGGTCGGGAATTTCTCCAGGAGCGCCTTCGCGGCGCGGGGCAAGGTGAGGTTGAACACCGGCATGGCGCGGGGCGAATGGGCGAGGCTCTCACCTTGCGGGTCGAGGAGGTCGCAGGCGAAATCCTGCGCTTCGGAAACGATGAGCGAGAAGGCGGTGCGGCGGATGCTGTGCCACATCTCCTCGACCACCGTGATCAGGCGCGCCCACATGATCTCGAGGGAGACGGGGTCGCTCTCGATGAGCGCCATCGCTTCGGCGAGCGGGGTCGTGGGCGTGATGCGCGCCGCGGCCGCTGTCGCGACCGCGATGCTGATGCGCAAGGTGCCCGACGCATCGACGGTCACCTCGTCGCCTGGAGGAATGATTGTGGTCGCTTCCCGCTCCTCGATAATCGCGGGACCTTGAAACGTGGTGCCGGACGTGAGCGCGTAGCGGTCATAAACCGGAGTGTCGAGAAGTTCCTCGCCGAATCTCGCGGGCCTTCTGCCCTTGAGCGGCCGGCCCGAGGAGGAGGCATCGCCTCGCGCGACCGTGAGCTCGGGGAGCTTGCCACGGCAATGGACGCGCAGCGACACGAGCTGCACCTCCATGCCTTCGAGCACGCGCGTGTAGCGCGCCGCATAGGCGCAAGCGAAGGCGGTGTGAATTTGCGGAAGATTCGCGGGCGTGATCTTTTCGTTCGGCAAGGCGACGTTGATTTCGTGGAGCTGGCCGAGAAGCCGCATATCGGCCGAGCGTTCCGTCACCACCTCGCTCTCGGCGACTCCGGCCGCGAGAAGATGGGCGCGCGTCTCCTGCTCGAGCTCGGCAAGCACGGCATCGATCGTCTCTGCCGCGTCGGGCGCATCGAGCCGCAGAGGATGGCTTCGCACTTGCTCGAAGGAGAGCGGTGCGGCCAAAAATCCGAGGGCGGAAGCCGCGCCGGAGGCGGGCGGGATCATCACCTCGCGCACGCCGAGAATGCGCGCCACTTCCGCCGCATGAGCGGGACCCGCCCCGCCGAAGCCGACCATGGCGTAGCGGCGCGGATCCTTGCCCTTCTCGACGATGTGGATGCGCGCCGCAGCCGCCATGCTCTCGGTGACCGTGCGGTGGATGCCGGACGCGACCTCGAGCGCGCAGAGGCCGAGCTTCTCGCCCAGCGCGCTCAGGGCACGCTCGGCCGCCGAGCGGTCGAGCGCCATGCGGCCGCCGAGAAAAAAGCCAGGATCATAATAGCCGAGGAGGAGATTGGCGTCGGTGACAGTCGGTTCGGTGCCGCCGCGACCATAACAAGCGGGTCCGGGCTCGGCGCCGGCGGAGCGCGGCCCGATCCGCAGCAACCCGACCTCGTCGATGGCCGCGATCGAGCCACCGCCGGCGCCGATCTCGATCATGTCGATCACCGGCGCCTTGATGGGCAGGCCGGAGCCCTTCTTGAAGCGATGCACGCGCGCCGTCTCCATTTCGGCCGCGACGGCGCAGCGGCCGGCCTCGATCAGGCACGCCTTCGCCGTGGTACCGCCCATGTCAAAGCTGATCACATCGGGTTTGCCCGCCTTATTCCCGAAGAAGGCGGTGGCGAGGCCGCCGCCCGCCGGCCCCGATTCCAAGAGCCGGATCGGAAAGGCCCTCGCGCTCTCGGGCGACATCAGCCCTCCGGCGGAGTGCATGAGATGGAGCGCGCCGCGAAAGCCCCGCTGCCAGAGCTCCCTTTCGACGCGCCGGACGTAACGGTCCATGAGCGGCTGCACGAAAGCGTTGGCGCAGGTTGTGACGAGCCGCTGATATTCCCAGAGCTCGGCGACGACATCGCAGGAGAGCGAGACAGCGATCTCCGGGTATAGCGCGCGGATCGCCTCGCCCGCCGCTCGCTCATGGGCGGCGTTGCGGTAGGAATGGAGAAAGCAGATCGCGATGGCCTCGGCGCCGCCCTTCTTCAGACGGCGCGCCGCACGGCGAACCGCGTCGAGATCGAGCGGCTCGACGACATTGCCATCCCGGTCCAAGCGCTCCTTGACCTCGAGACGCCTCCGCCTCGGGACCAAAGGTTCAGGGTAGCGCAGGAAGAGGTCGTAGATGTCGTAGCGCTGCTCGGTGCCCATCTCGAGGATGTCGCGAAAACCTTCCGTCGTGATGAGGCCAAGGGCCGCCCCGTGCCGCTCAATGAGCGCATTGGTGACCAGCGTCGTGCCGTGCACAATGGTGTCGACCTCGGCGAGCGACACGCCTGCGCGAGCAAGGAGCTCTTCAAGCCCTTGCAGCGCTCCGATCGACGGATCTTGCGGGGTCGTGAGGCACTTGTGCAGCAAGATTTCCGAGCGCGACGTGTCGAGAAGGATGAAGTCCGTGAAGGTGCCGCCGATATCGAAGCCGATCCGGTAGCCGCCGCTCACCTTCATCATCGTTTCATCCTTCTCATAGCGGGTAAAATCACCGCTCGGCTAGACTCCTCTGGTGCGCCGCCTTTGCGCGAGAGTGCGCAATCGCAACGCATTGAGCTTGATGAAGCCGCCCGCATCGCGGTGATCGTAAGCGACCGCTCCCTCCTCGAAGGTGACGAGCTCCTTGTCGTAAAGCGAATAAGGGCTTTCGCGACCGATGGTCCAGGCCGAACCCTTGTAGAGCTTGAGGGTCACGCGCCCGGTGACGGCGCCCTGGCTCTTGTCGATGAGCGCCTGAAGCATCTCGCGTTCGGGCGAGAACCAGAAGCCGTTATAGATGAGCTCCGCATAGCGCGGCATGATCTCGTCCTTGAGATGGGCGGCGCCGCGGTCGAGCGTGATGCTCTCGATGGCGCGATGCGCCTGCAACAGGATGGTGCCGCCCGGCGTCTCGTACATGCCGCGCGACTTCATGCCGATGAAGCGGTTCTCGACGAGATCAAGGCGGCCAATCCCATTTTCTCGACCAAGCTCGTTGAGCCTGGCCAAAAGCTGGGCCGGCGAGAGTTTTTTGCCGTCGATCGCGACCGGATCGCCCCTCTCGAAGTCGACGGTGATGACGGTCGCCTTATCCGGCGCGGCTTCGGGATCGATGGTGCGCGAATAGACATAATCCGGCACCTCTGATGCCGGGTCCTCGAGCACCTTGCCCTCGGACGAGGTGTGCAAAAGATTGGCATCGACCGAGAATGGCGCCTCACCGCGCTTGTCCTTCGCGATCGGGATCTGGTTCTTTTCGGCGAAGTCGAGAAGCGCGGTGCGGCTCGCAAGATCCCATTCGCGCCACGGTGCGATCACGGTGATATCGGGCTTCAACGCGTAGTAAGCGAGCTCGAAACGAACCTGGTCATTGCCCTTGCCGGTCGCGCCATGCGCAACCGCGTCAGCGCCGGTCTTCTCGGCGATCTCGATCTGCTTCTTGGCCGTCAGCGGGCGCGCGACGGAAGTGCCGAGGAGGTAAAGGCCCTCATATTGCGCATTGGCGCGATACATGGGAAAGACATAATCTCGGGCGAATTCCTCGCGCACATCCTCGACGAAGACGTTCTCAGGCTTGATGCCGAGCAGGATGGCCTTTTCTCGGGCGCGCTCCAATTCCTCGCCCTGGCCGAGATCGGCCGTGAAGGTTACGACCTCGCAGCGATAGGTGCTCTGCAGCCATTTCAAAATGATCGACGTATCGAGACCGCCCGAATAGGCGAGCACCACTTTTTTAACGGCTTTTTTTGTCATTGTTTTCCAGCATCCATGTTGCGGCCGCTTCTACGCATGCCAGCGACGGCGATGCAAGGGCGCGCAAGCAGCGCCGACCTGCCGAATGGATAGCGGATCAAGTCTGGCGGTCGCGCAGTAGGCGAGGTCTGAAATGCGAACCCCGGGGCCAGGATCGGGACCATACGTCGCACCGGCCAGCGATTGCGCTGCGGTATAATTTTGCCCGTCGCGTTGATTCGTCTGCGTCGAGGGCGGCCAATTGATGCGAGGACCATCATGCGCATTTTCGCGGTTGCAGCCATGCTTGCGCTCGCCTCCCCGGCGAGCGCTCACGACTACTGGTCGGACGGGCGTCGCGTCGATCCGGTGACCAAGAATTTGTGCTGCTCGGGCGCCGACACCAAGGAGCTCGACCCATCACTCGTGAAGGCGGAAAAAGGGGGTTATCTGCTGGTCGACACGAACGAGTTCATTCCGTTCGAGCGCGTTCAGCCTTCTCCCGACAATGCCATCTGGGTGTCGCGCTGGGGTGGCACGAGCAAATGCTTCTTCTATCCGATGGCGTATTAGCTCGCCTGAAACCACTTCGTAGAAGGAGCCGAGGCGGACAGGCGAATACGCGCGAGCGGGCACGCAGCAGCGTTCAATATCGCTCAAGCGGGCGTCCGGTGGTCTCAGCGAGCTTCTTCTTGGGGCGCGCGCCGGCCGGCGCATAATACCCGGCCGCCTTCTTGGCCTCGATCTCGACCGAGGCATCTTGCGGCACGAGCCCTTCAGGGATCGGGACGCGTTCAACGATCTCGATGCCCGATTTGACGAGCGCATCGTATTTCATGTTCGACATCGACACGAAGCGATCGATGCGCGTGACGCCGAGCCAATGGACGATGTCGGGCATCAGCTCCTGGAAGCGAGCATCCTGCACGCCCGCGACACATTCGGTGCGCTCGAAATAGGTCGCGGCCGTATCGCCGCCCTGCTGGCGCTTCCTGGCATTGTAGACGAGGAACTTCGTCACCTCGCCAAGTGCGCGACCCTCCTTGCGGTTGTAGACGATGAGGCCGGCGCCGTCGCGCTGAGCCTCGCGCACGCATTCCTCGACACCATGGACAAGGTAAGGTCGGCAAGTGCAGATGTCCGAACCGAAAACATCGGAGCCGTTGCACTCGTCATGGACGCGGCAGGTGAGGCTGCGACGTTTGTCGGTCAACGCCTCGACTTCGCCGAAGATGTAAAGGGTCGCCCCACCGATCGGAGGAAGGAACACGGAGAGGTCCGGCCGGGTCACGAGCTCGGGAAACATGCCGCCCGTCTGCTCGAACAAGGTGCGGCGCAGCCGCGATTCGGGAACACCGAAGCGCTCGGCCACCCCCGGCAGGTACCAGACCGGATCGATTGCCACTTTGGTGACGGCGATCTCGCCGGATTTCTTCAGGATCTTGCGGTCGGGCCTGAGGCGCTTCTCGGCGAGAGCCGTCAAAACCTCGGGGAGGTTGAGCCTCGCCTTCGTCACCGCGATCGTCGGCCGGATGTCGAGTCCCTCGGCGATCTCACGGGCAAAGACGTCCTGGGCCACATGGCCGAAGGGATCGAGCGAGACGATCTTGCCGGGCTGGTACCACTGCGGATGCGGACCAATGATGGCAGCGGGACTCGTATTGGTGAGATCGGGCTTGGCGAGCGGGTTGAGCGCGCCGGAGGACACGGCCAGCGCCCGATAGAGGCCATAGGCACCCCCATGCGCGCCGATCACATTGCGATCGGACGGCCGCGTCGTGGTGCCGATGAGAGGGCCTCGCTCGGCGGGGGTTGCCGCACCCCAGCGAATGGGGCTGCGCGGCGCGACAGCCCCGGGCTCAGGATGAGAGGTAAGACGGATATGCTGCGATCGGTTCGGCGTGGTCATCTCGAAGGACCTTGGCAAGCCGGGTTGTGCACGTTTCGAATCGATCAGGCCCTCCAGCGGAGCGGGAGGGCCTGGCGGTTCGGCACAACCGTCAAGTTGCAGCGCCCATGGTCGCGCTATTGCGTCTCGGCGTCAACTGAAAAAGGTTTTATCGTTTGTTTACCTATCTTTGCACCACGCCCATGCCCTTCGCCGCAAGCTCCGACTCGATAAGCCGGCGAGCCTCCGGGTTCTGCAATTCGAACTCGATATCGATCGCGGTGGTCTTGGCAAACGGAGAGGCAAAGACGCGGTCATGCCAGACCTCGACGATGTTGCCGCCATGCTTGGCGATGATCGAGGTGATTTCGGCAAGCTCGCCGGCGGCGTCGAGCGTCGTGACGGTAAGACGAACCAAGCGCCCGCGTCGAGCCAATGAACGGTGCAGCACTGAAACCAGGAGTTGCAGGTCGATATTGCCGCCGCACAACACGGCGCCGACCTTGTGGCCTGCAAACAGCTCCCGTTTGGCCGAGATCGCGGCGACGCCCGCCGCGCCAGCGCCCTCGGTGAGCGTCTTCTCGATCTCGAGAAGGAGCGCGACGGCATCCTCGATGGCCGATTCCGGCACGACCAGCATGGCATCGACCTTGGCGCGCACGATCTCGCGGGTGAGGCGACCCGGCTCCTTCACCGCTATGCCTTCCGCGACAGACGGACCGCCGGCCACGGCCGAGCGCGCCGCGTCAAGCACGCGGGCCATGCCCGAATAAAGCTCGGTTTGCACCCCGAAGACGTGTATCTCAGGTTTCATCGCCTTCGCGGCGATCGCGATCCCGCCGATCAAGCCGCCTCCCCCCACAGGCACCACGAGGGTGTCGAGGTCCGGAACTTCCTTGAGCATCTCGATGCCGGCGGTGCCTTGGCCGGCGACGATCGCCGGATCATCGAAGGGATGGCAAAGAACGAGGCCACGCTCGACGGTGAGCGTCGGCAGCAATTCGGCCGCATCCGCGAAGGTCTTGCCGTGCAAGATCACATCGGCCCCGAATTCGCGAGCGCCCATGACTTTTACCGCAGGCGCGGTCACAGGCATGACGATCGTCGCCTTCACACCGACGCGGCGCGCATGGAAGGCCAGCGCCAAGGCGTGATTCCCGGCGGATACGGCGACCACTCCCTTGGCGCGCTCCTCCCGCGTCAACAGGAGGAGCTTGTTCAGCGCACCGCGCTCCTTGAAGGAGGCTGTGAAGTTGAGGTTCTCGAATTTCAGCCAGAGCTCGCAACCGAACATTTCCGACAGGGTGCGAGAATGCAGGAACGGGGTCGGCGGAATGGTCGGTCGGATGCGTGCTTCGGCGGCACGGATATCGGCGAGGGTCGGCAGCGAAAGGGACATCGCTCGGCGCTCCGGCAAGGCTTGTTCTTTACATCGGCCCGAAGCTGATGTCGCGGTCGAGAATCACGCGAAAGTGATGGCTGGACGGAACCCGTCAGGCGTCAAGACTCAAGCAGATGGCTAATATGCCGACTTCGAATCCCGGCTGGGGTTGGCTTCATGTGCTTACGATTCTCACGCGTCGCGCTTTTCGCGGCAATGCTCATCGGTTTGGTTCTGATGCTGGCTGCGCGACCGGCCTTGGCCGAAAGCGCGACGAGCGAGGGCGCCAAGGCGCTTGTTCAAAGCCTCACCCCTTATTTCGGCCAATCCGCGTTTGATCGTGGACTCATCACGGTTGTTCCGAAGGGCGAAGCTTACGAGCTCAGCTTCGATTTGCAGCGTGTCGTGGACGGCTTCGGCTTGCCGAAAGGCGCCTTGCAAATCGAGGCCTACTCGCTCCTCGCGGCCCCGCTGGCGGACGGCACGTGGAAGGTGAGTTCCAACAGCGTTCCCAAGATCGACGTTCAGCTTCCGTTGCCCATGGGGGATTTGGGGGTCTCGGTTTCATCGAGCGGCCGCGCATTCGAAGGCGTCTATGATCCCAAGCTCGCTGCCTTCCTCAGCTTCATGGACAAGATCCAGGCCATCGACGTGAAGATGCACGCGCCTGAAGCGGAGATGGCCGCCACGATCACAGACGCTGACATGCGCCTGCAGGGGCAAGGGCTCGCGGATGGTTCCCTGAGCGGCAAGCTGCGGGAAACGTTTCGGCACATGCAGGAAACGGTCAAGATGAACCCGGCCTCCAAGCCAGGCAGTCCAGCTTCCTCCCCCGTCTCGGCCTCATACGACATTGGGCCGATCACCTATGACGGTTCGATCGATAGCCTTCGCACGAGAGAGCTTCGCGATCTCATCGCTTTCTTCGTCGCTCATCAAGACCGGCCAGAGATCGTCGCGCATCAGGACGAGTTGAAGGACAAGATTTTCTCGGCCTTTCCCTTGTTCAAGAGCACTGACGCAATGGTCAAGGTCGAAAACATCACCCTTGACCTGCCTCAAGGGCGAATAGGCATAAAGTCGATCGTCCAGTCCTTGCATCAGACAGGTCTTCTGGCGCAGGCGGCGACGGAGATCGGCTTTACCATCGATGGGTTGAGCGTGCCCTCGGCCCTCGTTCCGTCCTGGGCGATGCCGCTCGTGCCGACATCCCTCGATGTGGACGTCAATTTCCAGATGAACGATCTCGACAAGATTGCCCATGCCGCCCTTGCAAACATGGATCTGCGGCCGGATCACGCTCCGGATCCGGAAAAGACCATGACCCTCATCGGGATGGCGATGGGCAGCGAGCCCAAGCTCACGCTCGCGCCGGGGCATCTGTCTTCGCCGAGCCTCGAGCTTTATTTTCGCGGGGAGATGACGCTCATGCCAAAGCCGTTGGGGACGCTCACGCTCGAAGCCGAAGGGCTCGACAAGGCTCTGACCCGCCTGCAGGGCGCGGCGAAGAGCAACCCCGACCTTCAGCAGGCGGTTCTGGGCCTCTCGGTCGCAAAAGGCCTCGCAAAGCCAGGCGCCCAAGGCCGGTCGGTCTGGATCATTGTTTATGGCGCGGACGGGGAGGTGAGCATCAACGGCCAGAGAATGGGCGCGCCCGCCAAGTGACGCCGGGACATCGCGGTCGATGTTCCGGCCGCGAAGAATCCGCTACGCATCTCGCTGAGGTGCGCGTTTTCCATCTGGTGAAATGCGCTCTTCC
>JAFAQA010000358.1 GCA_019246665.1 Hyphomicrobiales bacterium | reverse complement strand
GTGGCGAGCAGCGCATCCGGGTAATTCTCGACCGGCGCCACGCGATGGGCGTGGAAAAGCTCGGGAAAGAGGCGCATCATCACCTCGCGATTCTCCAGCATGTAGGAGACACCCGAGGGCGTGCGAGCATTGTCTTCGAGGACGTAGAATTCCTTCTCGTCGACCCGGACGATATCGATGCCGGCAATGTGGACGTAGACGCCGTGCGGCATCTGGTGGCCGACCATCTCGGGCCGGTATTGAGGATTGCGATAGACGAGATCGGCGGGCACGACACCTGCCCGCAAGATGTCGCGCGCGCCATAGACATCGGCGAGAAACATGTTCAGGGCCTTGACGCGCTGCACGAGCCCTTTCTCGAGCCGTTGCCACTCCTGGCGCGCGAAGATGCGCGGCACGAGATCGAACGGGATCAGGCGTTCCGTGGCGTCCTTGTCGCCATAAACCGCGAAGGTGATGCCGATGCGACGGAACAGCAGCTCGGCCTGGCTTCGGCGTGAGGACAGAAGCTCGGAGGGCGCACCGTCGAGCCAGCGCGCCAAGCGTTGATACGCCTCACGCGCCTTGCCGTCCGGCAGCGTCATTTCGTCAAAGGCCGTCATTCAGCCTCCGCTTCGTGCCTCTCTTATTCAGGCACATTCTGCCGGAAACGCAATGCCTTCGGGTGCTTTGTCCGCTGATCCGCGACGGAGCTTGAGCTTGTACGGATAAAGGCCTTTGCAATGCTAATTGCTCCCAACGGCTACAAACCAAGTCTAAATACGGGAGTGGCAAGCGCGAAAATTTTTGCTAAGAGGCAATTAGCCGTAGCACCTCGTGACGATCCCATCGACGCCAGGCAGGCGCGGGCAGGTGAGTTCAAAACTTGACAGGTGGATTGATGAATAAGGACCTGAGAGGGATCCTGACAGGAGCCTTGTGCTTCCTGCTGGCCTCCGTCGGATCATCCTTCGCGCAAGTGAAAGCGAAAGGCCCGGCGAAGCCGGCCGCGACTTCGTCTCAAACGCCTCCCGCGCCCGCGGAAGGCGCGGCGGGCACCAGCGCGCCTCAGGGCACAGCCGACGGCACGTCTCAGCCTCCCCCCACCGAATGGATCTCCCGCTGCGCCAGCGAGGCGAGGCAGGGCACGCTCGAATGCGTGGTCGAGCAAACCGCCGTCCTGCAGAAGACGGGCCAGCTCGTCGCTGCCGTGAGCATTCGCGTGCCATCCGACACGCATCAGCCGAGCCTCGCGGTTCAGATCCCGGTCGGCCTCTTCCTTCCCGCGGGCGTCAGCTTGACCATAGACGAAAAGAAACCGATCAATCTGGCGCTGCAGACCTGCGATCTGAAGGGATGCTATGCGGCCATGCCGATCTCGCCCGAAATTCTGGGCGAGCTCAAGAGCGGCAAGAAGCTCGCCGTGAGCTTTCAGAATCTGACGAAGGAAAGCATTAGCGTTCCGCTACAGCTCACCAATTTCGACCAGGCCTATCAGAAGATCCAGTGAAAGGAGAAAAGTGAAGCCAAGACCGAAAAACGTGAAGAAGCTGCAGAAATCCCGCACCCAGACCTCACTTTGCACTCTTCACTCCCGGGTTTTTGAACGCACAAACGAACCAAGTCTTAATGAGATAGAAGGTAACATCGCAGCCATCCGCCAGAATTACGATTGGTACGATGCGATTATCTTTTTGGGCTGATCGACTCCACCGCCAGGAGGGGTTGCCGAAGGAAATATATATTTCCCTGGTGGGCTCTCTCTACCAGGACGGACGAACGCTATTCATCGGTTCGATCGGCGTGGCGGCCGCGGCTTTCATCACCGCCCTCTGGACGAAGGAGGCCTGGCTCCTCGTTTGCGCCGTGGCCATGCCGATCATCGGCTATCTGCGCGTTCTCGACGTGCGCCGCTTCAACCACCGCCGTGAAAGCATCAAGACGGTCGAAGCCGCGCGTGTCTGGGAGCTCCGCTACGTTGCCGGTTCGGCCGCGACGGTGCTGCTCATCGGGGCCTGGTGTCTTGCGACCTTCATCGTGTCGCATGATCCTTTCCTGCGCCTCCTGAGCTTCGCCGCGACGCTCGCCTATCTCACCGGCATTTCGGGACGGAACTTCTCGAGCCCAACCCTCGTGCACACCCAAATCCTCGGCGCCGCCATTCCTCTGTCGCTCGCGCTGATGGTCGCCGGAACCGCCTATTGGCTGATTCTTGGCGTCGTCATCATTCCGCTGCTCTTGAGCATCAAATCCATTTCCGCGCGGCTGCGGCGCACGCTCTTCGACGCCCTGATCTCGGCGCGTGACGTGGCGTTGCTCGCCAACCGTTTCGACACGGCGCTCAACAACATGCCGCTCGGCCTGATGATGTTCGATTCCGATCACAGCCTCGTGGTGGCCAATCATCGCATTGAAGGGCTGTTCGGCGCCTCACCCGACACGTCGCGCCGTGGCGCTTCGGTGAAGGCGCTGCTCGATGAATCGGCACGCGCCCAGCGCGTCGCGGAAGCCGATGTGCACAGGCTCACCACGGGTTTCGAAGAGCGCCTCTCGCGGCGCATCGAGACGCCGCTCACCACCACCACCGAGGACGGCCGCTCCCTGTCCTTCACCTTCGAGGCGATGAATGGCGGCGGCTCCGTCGTGCTCGTCGAGGATGTGACCGAGCGTCGTGCCGCGGAAGCCGCGATCCGACATCTCGCGCGCTACGACCCGCTCACCAAGCTGCCGAACCGCACGTATTTCCGCGAAGAGATCATGCGCGTGCTCGTGCACACGCGCGAGAAGCATGAGCGCTGCGCGATTCTCTTCATCGATCTCGACCAGTTCAAGCAGGTGAACGACACGCTCGGCCACTCGCAGGGCGACGAGCTTCTATGCGCGGTTGCCGATCGCTTGCGCACCGTCGTGCGCGATACCGACCTCGTCGCCCGCCTTGGCGGTGACGAGTTCGTCATCGTGCAATCGCCCATGCGCCGCGCCGATCAGGCCACCGGCCTCGCCAAGCGGATCGTCAATCTTCTGAACGACACCTTCGATGTCGACGGCCATCAGGTGATCATCGGGGCGAGCGTCGGCATCGCGATCGCGCCCCGCGACGGCATCGATGCGGACACGCTTCTGAAGAACGCCGACATGGCGCTCTATCGTGCCAAAGCCGACGGGCGCGGCACCTGGCGATTCTTCGAAAAGGACATGGATGTCGAAGCCCAGGCCCGACGCAATCTCGAGCTCGATCTGCGCAATGCGCTCGCCGTGGGCGCCTTCGACCTCTATTTCCAGCCGCTCGTCAGCTTGCGCACGCAAAGGATTGCGAGCTTCGAGGCGCTGTTGCGCTGGTCGCATCCGCTGCGCGGCATGGTCTCGCCCGCCGATTTCATTCCCGTCGCCGAGGAGATGGGCATCATCGTCGAGATCGGCAATCTCGTGCTGCAAAAGGCCTGCCTCGAATGCATGAAGTGGCCGGACGAAGTCCATGTGGCCGTCAACGTTTCCTCGACGCAGTTCAGCCGCAGCGACGTAACCAAGGCGGTGCGGCACGCGCTCACGATCTCGGGCCTGCCGGCGACGCGCCTCGAAATCGAGATCACCGAGACGACGCTGCTCCAGAACACGCATTCGACGCGCCTCGCGCTCGAGACCTTGCGGGAAATGGGCGTGCGCATCTCGCTCGATGATTTCGGCACGGGATATTCGAGCTTGAGCTATTTGCACAACTTCCCGCTCGACAAGGTGAAGATCGACCGCTCCTTCCTCAAGGGCATCGGCTCGAGCGAACGCTCGCTCACCTTGCTGCACGGCGTGGCGCGCTTGAGCTCGCAACTCGGCATGACGGTGGTCGTGGAAGGGGTCGAGACGGAAGAGCAGTTGAAGCTGATTTCCGCAAAGCCCGGCGTCGATCAGGTTCAAGGCTATCTCTTCAGCCCGGCGGTGCCGGCGAGCGAAGTACAAGGACTGCTCGGGCCCGCGACGCCGCCACGCTGCGACGAGAGTGAATGGCCGAGCCAAACCACCTACGAGACGAACATCGTCCGGCTCCGGACCGCAGCTTCCTTCGCGCGGCGCCGCACCTCGAAGAGTGAGGATCTGAGCGGGAACTCGCTCGGCTCCACGACCTCGACGGGCTAGATGTGAGCATGATCCGCAAAAGTGGCCCCACTTTCGCGATAAGATCATGCGGAAAAACAAGAAGATAACCAGACGCTCTTGTTTTATCCAAGCGTAATGCGCTGTGGCGCGAGGCCTCGTCCCGAGGGCGCCCTCGCGCGGCAACCGACACGCCGGGGCGCGCTACCCGCGGCGCGGCCGATGGTTTAGAATTGCCGCATGGCCCTGCTTGCCGATCCTGAAATCGCCGCGAGCCTGTTGCGCTGGCATCTCGATGCCGGTGTCGACCTCGCGCTCGACGATCACCCGCATGACCGCTTTGCCGAAAGTCGCGAGCAAAGCGCCCGGCGCGGCGTGCCTGAACGCGAACCCTTGCGTCCTCATGTCGAGCGCCGGCCGTTGCCGATCGCCGAGGAGGACATGCGCAGGCCTCGCCCTGCGCCCGCCGCACAACGCGCAGCACCCGTCGCTCCGCTCGAGGCGGCCGAGACGGCGCGGGCGCTCGCGGCGTCCGCCCGCACGCTCGATGAATTGCGTGCCGTCCTCGAAAGCTTCGACGGTTGCGCCTTGAAAGCGACGGCGACGCGCCTCGTCTTCGCCGACGGCAATCCGCAGGCCCCGCTGATGCTCGTCGGCGAGGCGCCCGGGGCCGATGAGGATCGGCAAGGCAAGCCCTTCATCGGCCGGGCAGGACGGTTGCTCGACAAGATGCTTCTCGCCATCGGGCTCGATCGCCGCCACGTCTATATCGCCAATGTCGTGGCGTGGCGCCCGCCCGGAAACCGCACGCCGACGCCGCAAGAGACCGCGATCTGCCTGCCCTTCATTCAGCGCCAGATCGAGCTCGCCGCACCGCGTCTCCTGGTGACGCTCGGCGCGCCATCGACCCAGACGCTGCTCGGTGTGAAGGACGGGATCATGCGAAGCCGCGGGCGCTGGACGAGTTGCAGCATCGGCGGGCGGGCGATCCCGACTTTGCCGACCTTGCACCCCGCCTATTTGTTGCGGCAACCGGCGCATAAGCGACTCGCCTGGCGCGATCTGCTGGCGGTCAAGAAAGCGCTCGACGCCTCCTGACGGACATTCGGCTGGCTCAAACCTCCGCTCATTCGCAAGAAAGCGGCCGTCCCGCTCTTTCCGCGGAGGTGGGTGACATTTGCATTCTGGGTTCCCGCTTTGCGGGGACGAGCGGCGGTGAATGCGGAGGCGGCGCTTCTACTTGATATTGATGTCAATATCCACGCTTTGGCCGGAGTCCGGCACTTCCTCGTAAGAAAAGCTGTCCGTCCCCCGATAACCGACCACCGATTTGTAGTAGATGACGGCGGCCCGCACGACCTTGCCGGAGCAAACCGGAGCCGAGTCGGGAATCCGCACCACCTCCGTTTTCACCAAAAGCGCGCCGTTGACCGGCGGCTTGGTGATCACGATGTGCGGCACCACGCCGAATTTGCAGGTCTCGCCCAGCACCACGGGGTGAAACTCGATTGGTGTCTCGATCTCCGAGCGAACCTCGACCGTCTTCACCCCGGCAAGCGCCGGGGAAACCAGACTCAGCGCGAGTAGGACGCTGAACGGAAGAGGTCTGCTCACGGCGAAAGCTTCCCGGTTCCGAAACCGCAACCAAGAGCCGCATCATACGTTCATTTGTGACTTCGCACAAAACGAGGATCAATCGACGCAATTTCCGGGTCCGATTTGCGGCGTCAATTCTTGCGGAAGAACCTTGGTGGTAAGCGCCCACAACCAGGCAAGATCATTGCGAAAGGCCAAGATCGAGCCTTAGTGCTATCAAATGTTTTCATTTTGACTGCCGAAGCTGCTAGATTTCCGCCTGCCCGTGCGCCTTGCGAGGGAGAGATCCATGCGCCTTGATGAGAGCGACCAATCCGAAAATCTGGAAGATCTTCGCGGGTCAGGCGGCGGCTTTGGCGGCGGCCTGCCGATCCCTGGAGGCAGAGGGGGGCTCGGCATCGGAACGATCATCGTGCTCGGCCTCATCGGCTACGCCTTCGGCATCGATCCGCGCGTCCTCATCGGAGGCGCCGAGCTTCTCTCGGGAGGCGATGGCCAGGTGATCCAACAGACGCAAGAGCAGCCGCGCAGCTCCGGTCCGCCAACGGATGAGTCCGGCCGCTTCATCTCGGCTGTCCTCGCCAATACGGAAAAGGTCTGGAGCGACGTGCTGCCCCAGCAAGCCGGCAAGTCCTACCCGCCGCCGAAGCTCGTTCTCTATAGCGGCGAGACCTCGACGGCCTGCGGCCCCGGCCAGCGCACCGCCGGTCCCTTTTATTGCCCGCTCGATCAGAAGGTCTATCTCGATCTCGGCTTCTTCGACGATATGCAGCGGCGCTTTGGCGTGAAAATGGGCCGCTTCGCCATCGCCTATGTGGTGGCCCATGAGATCGGTCATCACATCCAGAATGTGATCGGAACGCTGCCGAAGGTCGAGGCCGCACAGAAGCGGCTCGGCGACCGCGATTCCAATGGGCTCCAGGTACGGGTCGAGCTGCAGGCCGATTGCTTCGCGGGCGTCTGGGCCGCGAATGCCGATCAGCGCTTCAAGATCCTCGAGCAGGGCGATGTGGAGGATGCGCTGAAAGCGGCGTCCGCGGTTGGCGATGATACCTTGCAGAAGGAGACACAAGGATATGTCGTGCCCGACAGCTTCACCCATGGTAGCTCGGCGCAACGCACACGCTGGTTCTCCAACGGCTTGAAAAGCGGTCAGATTTCCGCCTGCAATACCTTCAACGCCAACCCGCTTTAGGTGCATCCCAGTGGGCCTTCGCCGATTTTCGCTGGATCCATGACACGAAAAATGGGTGCCGCTCTTCTGAGAAGTCGACGCGCTCGGTCATGACCGAGAGCATGCTGGCGGTTTCATTTTGAGGCCAGCATACGCTGTTGCGTGCCGTCTCTCGACTTGCGGCAATACCTCCAAAAATTGTCGGATGACGTTTGGTCGGTTGACAGCCAAGCCACTGATATTATTTGGCTCCGGCGGTGGCACGCTTGTTGCTGCCTTAGAAGTCACTCCCTCCTGATCCCGATCGCCCGGCTCGCGCCAGCTCTCGGCCCGAAGGGAGCCCTTGTGCTGGAGGACCAAGCGTGACGCTCGCCTACGCCAATGCCCACCGCTATGCCCGAAGCCGCGAGCTCTTCGCCGAAGCCGCAAAGCTCATTCCTGGCGGCGTGAACTCGACCGCCCGCGCCACCTGGTCGGGATGGGAGCCGCATCCGCTCTTCATCGATCATGGAGAGGGATCCCATGTGGTCGATGTCGACGGTAACCGCTACATCGATTACCTGCTCGGCCTCGGGCCGATGCTTCTCGGCCATCGTCCGCCGAAGGTCACGCAGGCCGTAATCGCCGCGATCGAGAAGCAGGGCACGATGTTCGCCTTGCCCTCCGTCGATGAGACGAAGCTCGCGCGCAAGATCGTTGCGGCCGTCCCGAGCCTCGATCAAGTACGCCTGTGCAACACCGGGACGGAGGCCGTGCTTTACGCGGTGCGCCTCGCGCGCGCTTGCACGGGCCGCAACAAGGTGATCCGCTTCGAGGGCATGTATCACGGCTTCTCGGACGGCGTGTATTGGAGCAAGCACCCGCCTGTTTCCGGCTCGCAGGATCGCCCGATTCCCGTGCCGCAAGGCCCGGGCTTGCCCAAGGACATCGAGCGCAGCCTCATCATCCTCAACTGGAACGACAGCGATGGGTTGAAAGAAGCGATCGCGCGCGAGGGTGCCGACATCGCCGCCGTGCTCACCGAGCCGGTGATGTGCAACACGGGCTGCATCCTGCCCGAGCCCGGCTATCTCGAAGCGATGCGAGAGCTCACTCAGCGCGCCGGCATCGTGCTCATCTTCGACGAGGTGATCACCGGATTTCGCCTCGGCCTTGCGGGCGCTCAGGGCCATTATGGGATCAAGCCCGACCTTTCGGTTTTCGCGAAAGGCATCGGCGGCGGCTTCCCGGTCGCCGCCATGGGCGGGCGCCGCGATATCATGGCATTCGTGGCCGAAGGCAAGGTTTCGATGGCCGGCACCTACAGCGCCAACACGATCGCGGTTGCGGCCGCCAACGCGGCGATGGACGAGCTCGCAAAGCCCGGCGCCTATGAGAGCCTCTACGCGCGCTCGCAAGAGCTCATCGACGGGCTGAGGCGCATTCTCATGGATGCCCGTGTCCCGGCTTTCGTGGTCGGCGTCGGTCCCGTTTTGCAGGTGTGGTTCTCGAAGCACCCGATCCGCAATTATCGCGATGCCGCGCGCCACGCCGATCATGCGCTCTTCCGCAAATGGTGGGAAGGCATGCTCGATCGAGGGGTGTTGTTCCACCCGGGCGCCTACGAAAATCTGTTCGTGTCGTTCGCGCACACAAAGGCAGACATCGAGGCGACGCTCGATGCGGCGCGCGAGGTGGCAAAAACCCTCATCGATTAGCCTCCGGCTTCACGATCCGGTGATAGCGCGATCTTTGATTTCGCCTCGCTCTTCAGCCATGTGCGCTGCGAACTGGACTTTGATATACGCGACGATAGATGTTCGATAACGTGAAGAACTGGTTCGCCGGATGAGCGGCACCGTGGCGTTCCAATACCATTGAGGGAGGAGACGGATCATTGCCTAAGAGTGAGATCGATCGCCGCGAAATGCTGCGGCTCGCAGCCGGCACCGCGCTGGCGGCGCCTTGGCTCGCGAGCGCCACGTCCGCACTTGCGGCACAAGCGCCGTCGCTTGATCCCCGGCTGCCCTCAGGCGTTGCGACCGAGGCCCTGCTCGAGGCGCTTCCCGGCAAGGCTCCGCTCATCAAGCTCGCCTACCGGGCGCCGAACTACGAATCGCCGCTTTCGGTCTTCAAGGACACGATCACGCCAAACGATTCTTTCTTCGTGCGGTATCACCTCTCCGACATCCCCAATGTGAACGCTGCGACCTGGCGGATCTCGATCGGCGGAGAGGGTGCCACGACCCCGCTCGACATCGGCTTCGACGACTTGCGGAAGAACTTCGAGCCGGTTGAGCTCGTCGCTGTCTGCCAATGCTCGGGCAATCGCCGTGGCCTTGCGAACCCGCATGTGCCAGGCGTGCAATGGGGGGTGGGCGCGATGGGCAATGCGCGCTGGAAGGGCGCGAGGCTCAAGGACATCCTCGCCAAGGCCGGCCTCAAGGAGGAAACCATCGAGATTGCCTTCGATGGCGCCGATGGCCCGGCGGTCGACGCGACGCCCGATTTCGTCAAAAGCCTGCCCCTATGGAAGGCGCTCGATTCGGACACCATAGTGGCCTATGAGATGAACGGGGAGCCGCTGCCGCATTTCAACGGCTTCCCGGCCCGCCTCATCGCGCCCGGATGGACCGCGACCTATTGGATGAAGCATCTCACCCGGATCGAGGCGCGCACGAAACCGCTCGACAATTTCTGGATGAAGTCCGCTTATCGCGTGCCCGCGCGCCTCTTTCCTTCGACCCAGCGCTTCGTTTCTCAGGAAAGCCCGGCAAACACCCCGATCACCGAGATCATGGTGAATTCGCTGATCACCTCGCCGCTAAGCGCCGAGGCGAAATCGGGCGAGACGCTCACGATCAACGGCATCGCCTGGGATGGCGGTTTCGGCATCTCGAGCGTTGAAATCTCGCAAGACGGCGGCAAGAGCTGGACGAGCGCCGAGCTTGGCCCCGATCTCGGGCGCTATTCTTTCCGCGACTGGCAAATATCGCTCGGGCGACCGCCCAGGGGCAAGGTCGACATCCTGGCCAAGGCGTCGAATGCCATCGGGCAGAGCCAGCCGATGACGGCAATCCCCAATCCTGCGGGCTATCACCACAATGCTGTCGCGCGCCTCGCGCTCACGGTGGTCTGATTCGATGAAAGCGCAAATGTCTCGCATGCACTCTGGAAAAGGCGGCGCTTCGACGTTGCGTGTCGCCAGAAAATTCACCGCGGTCTTGGCCTTCTTGCTCGCCGCCGGATCCATCTTGCACGGCACTGGGAGCCTGCGCGCGGACGAGACCGAGATCGTACTCAAGGAATGGAGTGGGCGCGACGCGGTGATCAATAATTGCGGCGCTTGCCACAGCCTGGACTATATCAAGATGAATTCGCCTTTCCTCGACAAGACGGGATGGGAGGGCGAGGTCACGAAGATGATCAAGGGCTATGGCGCGCCGATCGATGATGCCAACGCCAAGCAAATCGCGGCCTACCTTGCCGCGAATTACGGGAAGTGATCACGGTCCCTGGATGTCCGACTTGCCGAAATTCGTCGAGATCAACGAGGAAGGTCCGCGCGAGGGCTTCCAGTTCGAGAAGGGCGCGATCGCGACCTCCCGAAAGGTCGAGCTGATAGACGCCCTTTCAGCGACGGGGCTGAGGCAGATTCAAGTCGCCTCTTTCGTCAATCCGAAGAACGTGCCGGGCTGTGCGGATGCGGATGAAGTCGTGGCCCGTTTCTCGCGCAAGCCCGGCATCCGCTACACGGCGCTTTGGCTCAACGCCAAGGGGTTCGAGCGCGCTCTCGCGACGGGGCGCCTCGATCTGCAAGGGTCGATCTCGCTCACCGCGTCTGAGACCTTCCTCAAGCGCAATCAGAACCGCGACTTCGCGCAGAACCTCGAGGCACAACGCGAGATCATGGCCCTCCACAAACGCCACGGCGTGACGGTCGAGCGCGCTTCGATCATGGCGGCCTTCGGCTGCAATTTCGAAGGCGATGTGCCGATCTCGAGGGTGCTAGGATTGATCGACGATATCCTCGCGCTCGCGGCCGAAAACGATCTCAGCATCAAGACGCTTTCGCTCGCCGACACCATGGCCTGGGCGACGCCTCTCTCGATCAAGCGCATGATCGGGGCGGTACGCGAGCACAACCCCGAGCTTCGTCTCGGGCTTCATCTCCACGACACGCGCGGCATGGGCATCGCCAATGCCTTGGCCGGGCTCGAGATGGGGGTCGATCTCTTCGATGCCGCCGTCGCGGGTCTCGGCGGCTGTCCCTTTGCGGCTCATAAGGGCGCGGCGGGAAATGTATGCACCGAGGATCTCGTCTTCATGTTGCACGAGATGGGCGTCGAGACGGGCGTCGATCTTCCCAGGCTGATCGACGCAGCCGAGCTCGCCGAAAACATCGTCGGGCACCCGTTGCCCGGCTCGATCAAGGTCGGCGGCCCTTTGGATCAATTGCGGGCTCCACATCACTAAGTTCGCCGGGACGCCGGGCGGCGCTGGCCCGTCATGATTTAACCGCATAAGTTTGGCCGACACTACGGGAGATAACCATGTCGTTCACGCGCAGGCACCTAGCGGGTGCGGTGTTCCTCGCCGCTTCCCTTTCCTCGACGATATTCGCCGCTCCTTCCAATGCGGCCGAGAAGGTGACGGTCGGTTCCAAGATCGATACCGAGGGCGCCCTTTTGGGCAACATGATCGTGCTCTTGCTGCGCAACAAAGGGCTCGACGTCGTGAGCAAGGTGCAGCTCGGCAACACGAAAATCGTGCGCACCGCCCTGATCGCGGGCGAGATCGACATCTACCCCGAATACACCGGCAATGCCGGCTTCTTCTTCTCGATGGATTCGGACGCTTTGTGGAAGGATGCCAAAAAGGCGTGGGATAAGGCGCATGAGCTCGATCTGCAGAAGAACAAGCTCGTCTGGCTTGCGCCGGCACCGGCGGACAACACCTGGGCGATCGCGGTGCGCAAGGACGTGGCCGAGAAGAACAAGCTGAAGAGCCTGGACGACTTCGCCGCCTGGGTGAAGAGCGGCGCGCAGGTGAAGGTCGCGGGCTCCGCCGAATTCGTCGAAAGTGCGGCGGCGCTGCCGGCCTTTCAGAAGGCTTACGGCTTCGAGCTCAAGAGCGATCAGCTCCTCGTATTTTCGGGGGGCGACACGGCCGCGACCGAGAAAGCCGCGGCAGACGGCACCTCCGGCGTCAACGCCGCCATGGCCTATGGCACGGATGGCGCGATCGCCGCGCTCAACCTCGTCGTCCTCTCCGATCCGCGCAACGTGCAGCCGGTCTATCAGCCAGCTCCCGTCGTGCGCCAGGAGGTGCTCGATCGCGCGCCGGTGATCAAGGACGCGCTCGAGCCCGCCTTCGCGACGTTGACGCTCGAGACCTTGCAAGGGCTGAACGCCAAGATCGCCGTCGAAGGCCAGGATGCCGGACAAGTGGCGAAGGCATACCTCACGGAAAAAGGGTTTTTGAAATAGGCGACGGCGCGCCTGGCCGGCACCGCCGCGAAAAGCTTGAAATCATGGCCACTCGGATCGACCACATCGCGCCCCCACGTGTTATGGGCGCATGATCCACAACCGCGTTCTCTTCGTCCTGGTGCTCGCGGCCCTCGTCGCGGCGCTCATGCTTTCGTTCCTCGGATTTGCGCCCAATCGCTTGGTGAGCGGCCGCGCGATCCCGATTTCCGAGGCCATGGGCCCGGCAAGCCTCGGCTTCATCATCTTGTGTGGGGCCGCGCTCGCCTTCGCAGCCTTCCTGCCGCAAAGCCGCGCCCTTCATCTTGCGGTGCTCGCCGCCGCGCTCGCGCTCAGCGTCATCCTGCCGCTCACCGCGGGAGCTGCCGCGACGAGGCTCGTCGCCACGGCGACGCCGATCGCGCGCGCTTCGCTTGCGAGCGGATTCTGGATCATGGAGCTCTCGAGCGTGCTGGCGGCGGGCGACGCTTTGCGCCGTCTCGATGCCGGCCTCGCGGGAAAGGCCGCGGCGGTGATCGCGGTCGTGGCGGTGCTTGTGATTGCGGGAGTCTACGGCGCCTTCGATCAGCTATCGCTTGCCAAGGAGGCGGCGAACCGGCGCGAGGCCTTCGCCGACGCGGTCCAGCGTCACGGGTTCCTCGTCGCCCTCTCGGTGCTCCTGGCTCTCGTCATCGGCCTTCCGCTTGGCGTCCTGGCCCAGCGTCG
>JAFAQA010000339.1 GCA_019246665.1 Hyphomicrobiales bacterium | reverse complement strand
GCCGAGCGATCCGAAGGTGAGCGAGGGGAAGGGGATCCCATCTTCCTGCGGCGCTTCCTGGGCTCCCCTTCCCTCGCACGTCACGCTTGAAAAAGTTTGCGCATAATTAGCGTTCAGCTTTACGGCTTCGCACCCCCTTGCTAGGTGCGTCTAAGAGCGGAAGGCGAAATCGCTCTTGTGTTCCCATACGACAAGAGGCCCCTTCGTGCCGATATTCCCGCTCCACTCGACAACCGGCGGGCGCATGGCGCGCCTCGTCGCCTCCCCGTTGCTCGCGAGCACCTGCGTCACGGCGCTCCTTCTCGGCGCGGCGCCGGCGCAAGCGGGGCAGAACATCACCACGCCGCAAGCCAGCGTCACGAACCCGGCGGAGCAATCGGCGAGTGGCGATTAGGGAGTAGCGAATAGTGAAGAGGCGCCCTCCTTCTCCCCTCGCGGGAGAAGGTGCCGGCCGCGTCAGTGGCCGGCGGATGAGGGGCCTGCGCGAGGCGTCGAAAGCTGGGCGTGATCCTAACCGCCCCTCACCCGCCCCTCACTTCGTGAGGGGCACCCTCTCCCGCATAATTGCTTCGCAATTGCGGGGAGAGGAAAGAGGGCCTCTTCCTTTCCCTTGGCGGGAGAAGGTGGCTTTAAGAAGTAAGGTCGGATGAGGAGCGACCGGGGCCCTACAAGAGCCCGCCTGCTTGCCAGGCTCGGTCTCGGTCGCGCTCTCGCATTTGCGCTGATGATCGCGCTCGCGATGCTGCGCGTTCTCGACCCGGCCCCACTCGAGGAGCTGCGGCTGCGGACCTTCGATTACTTCCAGCTCGTCGAGCCGCGAGAAGCCCCCGCTCATCCAGCGATCATCGTCGACATCGACGAAGAGAGCCTGCGAAGCTTGGGGCAGTGGCCCTGGCCGCGAACCGTCGTCGCCGATCTGGTCGATCGACTCACCTCGCTTGGTGCTGCCGCCATCGGCTTCGATGTCATTTTTGCGGAAGCCGATCGATATTCGCCCGGTTCGATCATCGATCTCGTGCAAGGCCTCGATGCGCAAAGCCGCGAGCGCATTCGCGCCTTGCCGACGAATGACGAGATCCTGTCGGCGGCCATGCGCAGTTCACGAGTGGTGCTTGGCGAATCCGCGGTGCTCGGGCCAGCGACGCATGCCGGCTCTCCCCAGCGGCAGATCGGGATCGCGACGATCGGTGCCGATCCCGCACCCTTCCTGATCGGTTACCCGGGCATCCTTCGCAACATTGCGCCGCTCGAGGCCGCAGCCACGGCGACCGGAATGCTCACCATCAATCCGGAACGCGACGGCATCGTCCGGCGAGTGCCGCTCGCGATGCGAGCGCAAGGGCTGATCCTGCCCTCGCTCAGCCTCGCCATGCTGCGTGCCGTGAGTCCGGCCGGCCAAGTCATCATCAGGGCCGACCCTTCCGGCATCCAAAGCATCGGCATCCGCGAATTGGAAATGCCGACGGATCGCAACGGGCAAATCTTCGTCCACTTCGGTCATCACGATCCCGCCCGCTATGTCTCGGCGAAGGACGTTCTCGCCGGCAGCGTGCCGCCAGAGAAGATCGCTCAGAAGCTCGTCCTGATCGGCACTTCCGCGACCGGGCTCCTCGACCGGCAGACGACCCCGGTCGATGCCTCGATGCCCGGAGTGGAAGTGCATGCCCAGATCCTGGAGAATGCGCTCACCGGCTCCTTCATCTCTTATCCCGATTACGCAATGGCGGCGGAGCTCGCGGCGGCACTATCGGCCTCGCTCGCAATCATTATCCTGGCCCCTGCGCTCGGCGCGGCGCTGCTTGCCCTCTTGGGAGTGCTCATCGCGACGTCGCTCATCGCAGCTTCGTGGTATTTTTATTCGCGCCAGGGCCTGCTTTTCGACTTCACCTATCCGCTTTCCAGCGGGCTCGCGGTCTATCTCGTGCTGGTATTCACGAATTACCTGCGCGCGCAGGCGGAGCGAGCCCAGGTGCGCTCGGCCTTCGGCCAATATCTCGCGCCCGATCTCGTGGAGGAGCTGGTGCGCACCCCCGAGAAACTCGTGCTCGGAGGCGAAGAGCGGGAGATGACGTTCATGTTCTCCGACGTGCGCGGCTTCACCTCGATATCGGAGAGCTATAAGCGCGACCCTAGAGGCTTGACCTCATTGATGAACCGCCTGCTGACGCCGCTCACCGAGGCGATCATCTCGCACAAGGGGACAGTCGACAAATACATGGGCGATGCGGTCATGGCGTTCTGGAACGCGCCCCTTATCGACTCGTCGCATGCGCGGAACGCCTGCCTCGCCGCGCTCGAGATGCGCGAGCGCATCGCCTCGTTGAACCAGGAGCGGGAAATCGAGGCGAAGGCACGTGGCGAGGAATTCCTCCCGCTGCGCATCGGTATCGGCATCAACACCGGCACTTGTGTCGTCGGCAATATGGGCTCGGATTTGCGCTTCAATTACACGGTGCTCGGCGACGCCGTGAACCTCACCTCGCGCATCGAAGGGCAGACGAAGAATTACGGCGTCACCATCATGGCGGGCGCGAGCACGATGCGCGCCGCGGGCGAAGGCTTCGCTGCTCTCGAGCTCGACATCATCAAGGTTAAAGGCAAGAGCGAGCCCGAAATCATCTACGCGATCTTCGGCGCATCGGAGCTCGCGCGAAGCGAAGCCTTTCGCACACTTCGCGACCGCATGGGTCGGATGCTGGCCTGCTACCGAGGTCAGGATTGGGGAAAAGCGCTCATAGCGCTCGAGGATTGCCGGGCCTTCGAGGACGAGTTCGAGCTCAAACCTGTTCTCGATCTCTACGCCTCCCGTATTTGCGCATTTCGCGACGTCTCCCCGCCCCCCGATTGGGACGGCGTGTATGTGGCGGAGGAAAAATAGTTCCAGCTACACCAGGGCCGCACTCGGCTTCGTCATGCGCGCACTCGGTGCGCGCATCCACGCCTTCCTCCCCTTGGACATGCGCAAGCAAGGCATGGATGACCGGGCCGACGCCCGGTCATGACGCCAATCATAAAGCGTCACACCCCTTCAGATGCCCGCAAGCCGCACGCACTCGCGCACGCAGGTCGAAAGGGGATCTTTCATGGCGAGCTCGCGTCGATACTGCGCACCGAGCTCCGCCGCTCGGATGGCCAAGGCGTCATCGGTCCACATCTCGTGCACAAGCTCGCGCGGAATGACAGCGCCCGGCTGATGGGTCTTCACGAGTCTCGCGATGCCGGCACGCTGCAGCGCCTCCCCATTGAGATCCTGCTCGACCTGCGCGCTCAAGACGAGTTGAGGAACTCCCGCGATGAGTGCCTCGGCCGCCGCTCCGCTTCCTCCATGATGCAGGAGAAGACGCGTCGAAGGCAGGATATCGGCGAGCGGGACTGCTTCTTCGTCGATTCTCGCTCCGGCGCGTGAAAGCTGCTCGAGAGCGGGCACCGGCAGCCTCGGTGCATGGAGGCGAAGATGTCGGGCGAAAGGCTTCAGTGCCTCGAAGATCGACGGGTGTGGTTGATAGCCCCGCGAGAGGTACGCAAAAATCGAGGTCGCGCCGGCTTCCCGCGATGCCGTCACCCGATCAATGACGGGTCCGGCCAAGTCCTCGACCCGCTGTGTGTCGTAGGGGTCGAGCAGAGGGAAGGTCTGAACGAAGCCGGCGTCGCCTGAAAAGATTTGCGGCAGACGGTCGAGCATCATGAGGCCGCGCCGCCTCGCCGCCTCATTGACCGCGACAAGCGTCTCCTCCTCCTTCCAAATCGGAGGCGAGAGCCGATGCAAGGGCGGAAAGCGAGGCATATCGGGCGGCGGCAAGGTGTACCCATTGCCGATGAGCACGAGCGGAATGCGTCCCTTCGCCGCGAGGGTCGCGAGGGGGGAGAAATCGGCGATCACCAGAGCGGGCTGCGTGCGCTTGTAAATCTCGTCCCACGATCGCAGCAAACTCTCCACGGCCGCGCTGTCGGCGAGCCCCGCGCCCGACAAGATGTCGTTCAGGGTCGCGGAAGAAAGGGCGGAATGCTGCGCCAGGGGGCGCCCATGCAGCGGCCATTCCGGCGCGCGGGTGATCTCGTCGAAGGCGCCCGGCATGGCATTTGCCGCCGCAACGTCCGGCAAGGCCAGGATCGTGCGGCAATCATGAGGCGCAAGCCGAAGCGCGATGCGGTGCATGTTCATGAGATGGCCGAGGCCGCGCCCGAGCTCCCAAGCAAAAAGAACGGTCTTCGTCATCGAGGAATGCTCATTGGTAGCGGCCGAGCGCGCCGGCGCCCAGCCTTTTCAACCCGCCATGCGTTGGGTTAGCCCACACATTGCAGGTCGTGATGAACAAGGCTAACGAGCCGAGCTCGCATGCCTCACTCTCATTTCGATCGCGCTTGCTAATTCTTCCAAGCGAAGGCCACAAGGACATGCAATCAGACCTGCCAACCTCCTCGCAAGTAGCCACGCACAGCGTCGGGGCGCGGCCCGAAGTTCGTGCCTTTTGGACGGGCCCTCAGCTCAGCCCGTACGAGGAGCTGTCGCTGCGAAGCTTCATCGCCGGCGGCGCGCGTGTCCTGCTTTATTCCCCCAACAGGAAGCTTCGCGTTCCGGAAGGCGTCGAGCTCGTCGACGCCGCCGAGATTCTTTCAGGCGAGGTGCACAGCTTCACCTTCGCCGATGGCGTGCGCTCGCCGGCGCTCCACTCCGATCTTTTCCGGTATCTCGCGATTCAGCGCCATGGCGGCTGGTATGCCGATCTCGATATCGTGCTCGTGGCCAAGGAAATGCCCCGCAGCAAGGTGTATCTCGCCTGGGAATCGGAGAAGCTCGTCAATGGCGCGGTGATGACCTTCCCCGCGACCTCCCCTTTCATTTCCGCCGCGATCGAGGAGGCCTGGAAGCTGCTTCCGGAGGCCGGCCCCGGAGCCCCTCTGAGCAAGCGCATATCGATCGGCCCCGAATTGGTGACACGCCTGGCGCAGGACTATGCCTTGGACCTGCATGTTCGACCAAGATCGGCCGCCTACGAGATCACCTATGACGAAATTCCGTCGCTGTTCGATCCAAGCTTGCGCGACGAGCTCGACGAGCGCGTCTCGAAGAGCGATTTCGTCCATTTTTGGAACGAGATCTGGCGGCGTGTCCGCATCCCGCAAAATTACGGGCCGCCTGCCGGCAGCTTCCTCGATGGACTGTTTCAGCGCTTCGGAATGGAGTTCGCCGATGACGGGCGCCTTTCCATGGATACGATCTCTGTCTGGTTTCAAGAGCGCAACGCGCTCGATCAGCTTCGCTGGCGGTTGCGGACGGAGCTTCTCCCTCGCAACGCGCTCGACGAGGCCATCGCCCAGGCGCGAGGAGACCGGCCGCGTGTGATCTACTCCCTCGCCAAGGAGCTGCCGCGAGAGAGCAACATGGCACGGACGCGCATCGCGATGGCTCCGCAAAACTTGCGCAGCTTCTGGCATGGCGAGACGATCGGGGCCTACCAGCTCCTCTGCTTCCGAAGTTTCGTCGAGCGAGGCCATAGCGTCGAGCTCTTCACCTTCGAGCCGCACCTCGATCTTCCCGGCTGGATCACGCGCAGGGACGCGGCGGAAATCCTTCCTCGCGAGCGCGTCCTGCGGCACCTTCCCGAGCACGGGAAAATGGCGGTCAACGCGGACCTGTTTCGCCTCGCTCTGCTGCATCGGCTCGGCGGCTGGTGGATCGACCCGGATGTCGTGCTGCTCAGGAGCGAGCTGCCGGCAGCAGACATCTGGCTTAGCGGGCCTAGCGAATTCGGCGCAATCTCCACCGCCGCCTTGAAGCTCCCGGCCGCCCATCCCGCTTTGACGGATGCACTCATTCTTGCGGGCTCCCGTGAAGACGAGATGGAGGATGGGGGCAACGCCGGGGGTTCACTGCTGACGCAGACCCTCGCCACCAACGGCATGATGGGCGCGCTTCAATCCCCCGGATTGGTGTCCCCCGTATCCTGGTTCGATGTCGCACGCCTCTTCGACCCGGCTCAAACCGTTTCGGTGGCGAAGGAACTCGACGGCAAAAGCTTCCTCGATTTGCATCATGAGGTTTGGTTGCGCGCCGGAGTTCCCACTTTTCTTGGTCCACCGCGCGGCTCCTTCCTCGACCGGCTGTTCCAGCGCCATCAACTCGGCTTGACCTTCGCGACAGAAATGGAGTTCGGCGACGTCAGGCGCTGGTTCGCCCATATGTATGCGTGCTTGCGCGCGAAGAACCCGATGGACGGCAAGCTTGCGAGCGCGGCGGCTCGAGCCGCGAGCGACGCGTAATTGCCAAGCCTGGCTTGGAAAACTTTGCGCATAATGGTGATTTACCTTGCCATCAAAGCTAATTAGCTCTTATTGGCTCCGCACCACTCAAGCCAACTTGCTGTCCGAATCGGGACTTTTATCTCGATGAGGCATTCAAGCAGAGGCGGCGAGGCCGCAAATGGGGGCCAATGATTCCGGCTAGGCGCCATTCGACACGATTTCGTTCGTATCGACTTCTCATCTGCGTCTTGGCTATTTGTCTTGCCGGTGTCGGAAAAGCACCGGCGCAGGATGGGGCGGCCGAGCAGCAGCGGCTCTACGAGCAGATGTCGCGGCAACCGACGAATGGCGAGGCCACTTACGCCTTCGTGAAGGTGGCGACGCAACGCGGCGATTACGAAGCCGCGATCGGTGCGCTCGAGCGCCTGCTGTTCTACAATCCCAATCTTTCGCTCGTGAAATATGAGCTCGGAACCCTCTATTTCCGGCTCGGCTCCTATGCCTTGGCGAAGCGGTATTTCCTCGAAGCCCTCGCCGCGCCCGATCTCGACGCGGCATTGAAAGCGCGAATCGAGGCCAATCTCGCCGATACGGAAAAGCAGTCGCAGCCGAGCCGGTTCTCGGGCTTTGCTCAAACGGGGTTGCGCTATCAGAGCAATGCGAGCTTCGCACCCTCGAGCAACACGGTTCGGTTCAATGGCGTCGATTTCGGGCTGCCTCCGGCAAACGGCGGCAAGAGTGACGCGAATTGGTTCGGCCTGGTCGGATTGAGCCATGATTATGATCTCCAAGACCAGAACCGCACGGTGCTCGAGACCCGCTTCATCGGCTATCTCACCCAGCAGTTTCGATTGCACAATCTCGATGTCGGGCTTTTCGACGTGAGCTTCGGCCCGCGCATGTCGTTCCTGCCCGAGTTGCTTCCCGGCGCGACGATCAAGCCTTACGTCGTCGGGGGCAGCGCCTGGGTCGACGGCGCGCAATACCTCGCCACCGGAGGGGCCGGCCTTACGCTCGGCATTCCGACTCCGTGGGGGGCGACCTTGGAGCCGAGCTTCGAGTGGCGCCGCGCGAACTACAATACCGGCAATCCTACCTTGGCCGAGTTCAACTCGGGCAATTGGTACACATTGGCGCTCGCCTCGACCATTCCGCTGAACGATCATCTCAAGCTCGACGCGCGCGCCTATTTTCGCCGCGGCGACGCCGCGATGAATTTCCAGGCCTTCGATCAATGGGTCGCCGAGGGCGCCCTGTCCTTCGAATTCGCCCCACCTCTGAACTTCGTTTCGCAAAATTGGACGATTTCACCGTTCGCGCGGGTGATCAGGACGAGCTTCGACGCGCCTAACCCGGCCATCGATCCGCTCGTCTCGAACACCTCGAATGAATGGATAGCCGGCATCGCGCTCGACACGCCGATAACCGCGACCTTCGGCATCGGGACGACAATTCAGTACGACCGCACCTACTCCACACTTCCCAACTACCGCCAGAATAATTTTTCGATCTTGTCCGGGCCGACGGCCCGGTTCTGAGGTAGCGCCGCATGGGACCCAATCAATCGCGCATCACCAGGCTTTTGACCCTGCTGCTGTCGACCGTCGCGCCGATGACCCCGGCGCTCGCGCAAAATTTCGCCAAGGTCGGCGCGGTCAATCCGAACGCGATGGGCACACCGCCGGGCGGTGCCGATCGAACCCTGACGATCGGCACGAACATCGTCGTCAAGGAGCGCGTGCGGACCACGGACGCGGGCTCGACCCAGCTTCTCTTCCCCGACCAGTCGACGCTTAATCTCGGCAGCAATAGCGACATGGTCATCGACGAATATTTTTATGACCCGGCGCGTAAAAACGGAACGATGGTGGCCTCGGCCACCAAAGGCGTGCTGCGCTATGTCGGCGGACAAATAAGCCACACATCGGGCGTGACGATCATGACTCCGTCCGCCGTTCTCGGCATTCGCGGCGGCATCGCGACCCTCGTGCTCCAACGGCCGGAATGCGTGGCCGAGATCGATCCCAAGCTCAAAGGGGTAACGGGATGCGAGCTCGTCATCAATCACTTCGGGTCGATCACGATCAAGAACCAGGTGAGCGAGGTGACGCTCAGGCCTGGCGAGGCCACGGTGGTCACCTCGCCGAATGCGCCGATCGCTCCGCCCTTCAAAGTCTCGGATGCGGTCCTTCAACAGATCATGCGCGCGCAAACGAGCCGCCCTGGACAGAGCGGCGGCCTTCCTGGGCAGGGCCGTTTTGGCAGTGCGCCTGGCAACGTCCCCTTGGCCCCGCCGCTGGGTTTCGGGACGGCGATCCTGCCCAACCGGATTCGCCCGCCTGGCGCTGATCCGCTCGGATACACGTCGGTGTTCAGCGCCGGCGCTGGCGCCTCGAGGAACAAGCTTCAGACGAACCAGGTTCAGAGCGTGGTCCCGCAAGCGCAGAGCGCGGCTGCCAAAGCGCAAAACCCAAAGAGCCCGCCCCCACCGCCTGCGTCACCCCCGCTTCCGCCGCCTTCCTATCCCTAGCTTAGACAAAGGCGGCACGTCGGCGCCGAGGCGGTCAGGGCGTCAGCACCGCACGTCCGACGAGCTTGCCCTTGCGCAAATCCTCGAGCGTGGCATTGGCGTCCTCGAGCGCTCGCTGTGTCACTGGAATCGGCTTCACCTTCTTGAAACGCACCAGCTCGAGGAGCTCCTGCGTCTCCTTGAGATTGCCGACATAGCTGCCTTGGATGGTGATCGCCTTGATCGGAATGAGCGGCAACGCCCAAGGCGCTCCGCCGCCATAGAGCCCGACCATGACGAGCTTGCCCCCGCGCGTGAGGCAATCAAAGCCGAGCTGCGCCGTTTGCGCATTCCCCACGAGGTCGATCGCAGCGCGCAGCGGCTGTCCTGCCTTTTCCGCGATCTGACGTGCCGCGTCCGGTCCCGCGCCGTCGATCGTCGCGAGCGCACCGGCATCCATCGCAGCCTCGCGCTTCTTCGCGTCGAGGTCGACGACGATCGCCCCCTTCCCACCCATCGCCTTGAGCAATTCGAGCGCCATCAGCCCAAGTCCGCCGGCGCCGAAGATGAGGATCGGCTCGCCGAGCGCAAAGGCGACCTTCTTCAACGCGCTGTAGGTGGTGACGCCGGAGCAGGCATAAGGGGCAGCGGTGACCGGATCGAGCCCGGCAAGGTCGAGGAGATAGCGCGCGTGCGGCACCAGGATGTGATCGGCGTATCCGCCATCGCAATGAACGCCGAGACAGCGCGGCTTGAGGCAGAGATTTTCGTCGCCGCCGCGGCACACCTCGCATTGACCGCAACCGATCCAGGGATAGATGAGGCGCACCTCGCCGACCTTGACGCCTTTCGCCTCAGGCCCGAGCGCCAGCACTTCGCCGACGGCCTCATGTCCCATCGCGAGCGGCAGAGCCACGCCCCTCTCCTTTAGCGAGAGCTGCCCCCGTCCATGGCCAAGCTGATAACCGCCCTCCCAGATATGCAGATCGCTGTGGCATACGCCGGCCGCCCGCACCTTAAGAAGGACTTGCGTGCCGGATGGCTCAGGTGTCGGCGCCTCGATGCTCGTGAGCGGCGCCGAGAATTCCGTGACCTTGAAGCTTCTCATGCTTTTCCTCCCGCAACAACCCAGCTTCGTCATGCTCGCACTCGGTGCGAGCATCCACGTCTTGCCTCTCAACGCGCGCACGGTAAGGCCTGGATGACCCGGGCCGACGCCGGGTCATGATGGAAAAGCGCAACCGCCGCTTCGTCATGCTCGCACTCGGTGCGGGCATCACGCCTTGCCTCAAAACCCGCGTGCGTAGGTAAGGCATGGATGACCGGGCCAACGCCCGGTCATGACGGAGAAGCGCAGCTGTTGGCAAGGGACATCATGTTGCGGCCCAATAAGCAAGGCGCGCAAATCGAGGAGCTTGAGCCTGGTGCTCACGCTTTGAGTGGCCAATCCTGTGCCCCGGTGACGGCACGAAAGCCCGTCACATTCCGCCCCGCTTCGCGCGGCACGCAAAGCAGGTTGATGGATACAGTGCCTGGAAACACATTTGTTGGCTGGTGAAAGAAATTCTGTGGATTGAAGAGAGGTGGACAGTGCCAGAAAAGCTCGTAGTCGAGCGAGAGCAACTGCTCGATCAGCGCCGGAGATTTCTCCCGCCTATCATTCTCAACGTAAAGCACGGGACGAAAGCGCGCGATCGTCGCGCCCGCGCCGGCCACCACCTCCCCTTCCATACCCTCCACGTCGATCTTCATCAGATCGCATCTTCCAAGCCCCAGCGCATCGACGGGGACGATGTCAACCGTCTCCGAAGGCCCGCCCATCCCAAGCGCGATGCCGCCAAAATTATTCTCCGCTGCGTAGTCGAGCACCGGCACCTGTGCGATGCCGCGCTCGCGACCCGCTCCCGCCAATAGAGCGCGCACATTGGTGATCCCGTTGAGCGCGAGATTGGCGCAAAGCATCTGGTGGATCACGCGCTGCGGTTCATAGGCGATCACCCCGCCATTCGGAGCGACGGCCGCCGCGAAGTAAAGCGTGTGCGCGCCGATATTTGCGCCGATGTCGAGCACCACCGACCCCGGCTGCGCGAGCTGACGGAAGAGGACCACCTCGCCTTCGGAGAATTCGCCGTAAAGATCGAAGGAGCGCCCGACATAGGCGTCCTTCGGGTGATAGAGCATCATGCCATGACGGGTGGCCTTGAGCCTCACCGCACGGTTTTCGAGAAGGGTTGCCCCAACACCTGCTTTGACGTCGTTCAAGGAATAGGCGCCTTCGGATGGATTGAGCCAGGGACCGTATAGACGCGGGCTGCGCTTTGGCAATGGCGGCCGCCCGATCGCCGCTTATTCGTCCCGCAGCCCTCTCGGACAGCGCGAAACTGCCCCAGTCAGGGCTCAAATCACACAAAGGTCGATTTTGCCGCCCCTTGATGCTATAGGGCCGAACCCCGATCTCTTCGCCTTCGGCATCAGACGAGCTCCTTCAGTGACAGACGATATCGCGGCCTCGGTGAGCCGCCGGCGAACCTTTGCCATCATCTCCCACCCAGACGCGGGCAAGACCACCTTGACCGAGAAGCTCCTGCTTTTCGGCGGCGCGATCCAGCTCGCCGGCGAGGTGAAGGCGAAGCGCAACCGGGTCCAAACACGCTCGGATTGGATGGGGATCGAGCGTGAACGCGGCATCTCGGTCGTGACCTCCGTGATGACTTTCGAGTATGGGCCTTGCGTGTTCAATCTACTCGACACGCCAGGCCATGAAGACTTCTCCGAGTATACTTACCGCACGCTCACGGCTGTGGATTCGGCCGTGATGGTGATCGACGCTGCGCGCGGCATCGAGGCGCGCACGCGCAAGCTCTTCGAGGTCTGCCGGCTGCGCGATATTCCGATCGTCACCTTCATCAACAAGATGGACCGGGAGGGCCGTGACCCTTTCGATCTTCTCGACGAAATCGAGAAGATGCTCGCACTCGATGTGGCGCCGATAAACTGGCCGATCGGGCGCGGCAGATCCTTCACCGGCACCTATGATCTGCGCAAAAACGCGCTGCGGCGCCTCGACGCGGAAGGCGATTCGGTCACCGTGTCGGGGCCGGAGGATGAGGCGATCTCGGCGCTCCTGGCGCCGGACGAGATCGGCTTCTGGCGCGAGGAGCTCTCTTTGGCGAAAGAGGCTCTGAAGCCTTTCCACATCAAAGCCTTCCACGAGGGCCATCTGACGCCGGTGCTTTTCGGCAGCGCGCTTCGCAATTTCGGCGTGCGCGACCTCATCGACGCTCTCGTCGAATTCGCTCAAGTGCCGCGTGGCCAAATCGCGGACACGCGTATCGTCAAGCCGAACGAAGCGAAGATGACGGGCTTCGTCTTCAAGATCCAGGCGAATATGGATCCGAACCACCGCGACCGCATCGCCTTCCTGCGCGTCTGTTCCGGGCGCCTGGCGCGCGGCATGAAGGCCAGGCTCGTTCGGACCGGGCGTCCGATCAGCCTGTCGACACCGCAATTCTTCTTCGCACAGGACCGGGCCATCGCGGATGAGGCCTTCGCCGGCGACATCGTCGGCATTCCCAATCACGGCACCTTGCGCATCGGCGACACGCTCACAGAGGGCGAGGACATCGCCTTCCAGGGCGTGCCGAGCTTCGCGCCCGAGATATTGCGCCGCATCAAGCTTCAGGACGCGATGAAGGGGAAGAAACTCCGCGAGGCGCTTCGGCAAATGGCCGAGGAGGGCGTGGTGCAGCTCTTCCTTCCTTATGACGGCTCGGCTGCGATCGTCGGCGTGGTCGGCGCCTTGCAGCTCGACGTGCTCGTCGAGCGCATGCGCGGCGAATACGGCCTGCCGATCGCGTACGAGGAAACGCGCTTCTCGCTGTGCCGCTGGATCGACGATGTTCCCGAGCTCGAGCGTTTCGCCGAGGCGCATCTCTCATCGATGGCGCGCGACCTCGATGGCGCGCCCGTCTTCATGGCGGGCTCGAGCTTCGATCTCACTTATCAGATGGATCGCTGGCCCACGATCCGCTTCCGCGAGATCAAGGATTATCAGATTGCGCGGGCGCGCGCGGCGTGAGGCAGTGGCAGCAGTGAGAGTGAGGAGTGGATAGCAATCGAGGGCCGAACCTCGATTGCCGGAGAGGTTTTTGGCGCGCCCCTTGCCCCCTTGATCACCGGCCACCAGCGGGAATCCGCTGTCCACTCGCTCCTGCAAGAGACCCTTACCGCCCTCACCTCGTGGCGAAGGTTGGCGGCACTATCTCGTCGACGCGACGCTTTGCCCAATCGAGGGCTGGCGCTTGCGCCACGATGCGCTTTTGCGCCTCCTCGAGGACCGCGCAGGCGCCCGCATAGTCGATGGTGAGCACCTTCCCATTCTCGACCACCTGCTTGCCATCGACATAGACGGCCCGAATGGCGCGATCATCGGCAGCGAAGATCAGCGTGCGGATCGCATCATGGGCCGGGCGCATGGCGGGATGCTTGAGATCGACGAGCACGATGTCGGCGCGGCAGCCCGCCGCGAGGCGCCCGATATCGTTGCGCCTCAAGGCTCGAGCGCCGGCGATCGTCGCCGCGTTGAAGATGTCCGTCGCCCGGCCCGCTCGGGGCGAGCCGCCCTGAAGGCGCGCCACATAGGCGGCAAGCCGAAGCTCCGACAGCATGTTGTGCGGGTAAGTGTCCGTGCCGATGCCGACTGACACGCCACGGCGCAAATAGCGGCCAAGATCACGCATCGCGATGCCGCGGCGCGCGAAGACTGTGGGGCAATGCGCCACCATCGTCCTCGTCTCGGCGAGACGCTCGAGGTCGCTCTCGGTCGACCAGCGGGTCGAGGGATGGTCGTCGAGGAAGATCGCATGACCGATGATCGAGCGCTCCGAAAGGACGCCGAGCCGATCGAGCCAGCCGATCGGCGTGAGCCCATGACGGCGCGTGATCTCGTGGACCTCGACGACCGATTGCGCCGCATGGGTCTGCCAGGGGAGATCGCGGCGCTTCGCTTCGGCGAAGCTTTCGCGCATGAGACCTTCGGAGCAAGTGTCGATCTGCGCCGGGATCACCATGCCCGAAAGGCGGCCGCATGGATGAGCAATGGCGTTCTCGATCAGGGTGAGCGCTTCGGCCATGGCCTTCTCGCCTGCCGGCTCGTCCCAGTCATAATCGACGACATGGCCGTTTCGGGTGCGCCAGCTCGCGGAGCGGAACATCGGCGCGATTGTGACTCGCAAGCCGCTTTCGGCCGCGATATCGATCCAGCCTTCATGCGGCATGGAAAGATCAGCGACCGTGGTGACGCCCGAAAGCAGCATCTCGCTGTAAGCGACGCGCGTGCAGGCGGGCTTTGCTTGCGGATCGGCGCGAAAGATCGGCATGAACTCGTAGAGTGAGGAATTGTAAAGGCCGGGACTTCCCAATTCCTCGTTGAGCCCGCGATACATCGGCTCGGTCGAGGGATGCGAATGAATATCGACGAGGCCCGGCATTACCATGAGGCCGCGACCGTC
>JAFAQA010000235.1 GCA_019246665.1 Hyphomicrobiales bacterium | reverse complement strand
TTGGGACTCTATCCCAATACACGAAAAGGCGAGCTTCCCTCCGATCAGCCGTCCACAATTAGCGCCACTTCAAAGCACACAGAAAAGAGAAAGGAAGGCCTCACTTTGCCAAAATGCCTCTTGACAAACAAAAGCCCATACAAGGTGGCATCACGAAGCGATGCCGGATGAGGGTCAGGAGCACCTTTTGTCGAGCCTCGCTCCGGATGAACACTCAAGTCGAGGCCGCGACCCTGAGGGTCGAGAGCGCTTCCGGGTAGGCTCCGCGAACTTGGCCCTCATCCGCCCTCACTACGTTCGGGCACCTTGTAACTTGGAGCGTGCCGAATCTGCTAAGGTTGGCAGTGCGGTGGCAGGCGAGAGACCGCAGCACCAAAGGGACGCCAAGCCCGTGGAGAAGCTTGGGTCTTCGCCTGCCGTTCCATTGAACCCGAACAGTCGCTTGGGCCGCTTGCGAAGCCCGCTTGCGCAAGGATGGGATCAGATGGACGCGCTTTTCGTTGGCATCGATGTGTCGAAGGACCGGCTGGACGTGGCGCTGCGGCCTGGTGGTGAATGTCTCACTGTCGAGCGCACAGCGGCCGGCATCGACCGGTTGATCGAACGACTGAGGCAACTTTCGATCAAGCTGATTGCGATCGAGGCCACCGGTGGCTTCGAGAGCATCGTCGCGGCAGGACTTGCCGGTGCAGGATTGCCGGTGTTGGTGGTCAATCCAGCCCAGGTGAGGGCTTTCGCGCAGGCGCTTGGCAAACGAGCCAAGACGGATCCGATCGATGCGGCCGTGATCGCGCATTTTGTGGAAGCGACCAAGCCGCAGTTGAGGCCGTTTCCCGACGCGACCACACAGCTGCTCAGCGAGCTCGTTACGCGCCGGCGGCAGATCGTCGAGATGATCGCGGCGGAAAGTCAGCGTGCACGGCACATCACCGCGCCGCGCCTGAAAAAAAGTGTCGCCCGCTTGCAAAAGGCGCTGCAGAAGGAGTTGACGGAGCTCGAGACGGAAATCTCCGATCATGTCCGGGGTTCGCCCATCTGGGCCGAGAAGGAAGACCTTCTCGCCTCCGTGCCGGGGATCGGGCCGACCATCGCTCGCTCGTTGATTGCCGATCTCCCCGAATTGGGATGCCTTGATCGTCGCCAGATCGCGGCGCTGGTCGGGCTCGCACCCTGGACCCGCCAATCCGGCAAGTGGCGCGGCAAGAGTTTTATCGGTGGCGGTCGATCCAACGTGCGCCGCGTGCTGTTCATGGGCGCCATGGTCGCGGCTCGCTACAATCCGGAACTCAAGCAGTTTCGCGACCGGCTCGTCGACGCCGGTAAGCCAAAGCTCGTCGCTATCATTGCCGTCGCCCGAAAATTGCTCACCATCCTCAACGCCATCTTGCGAGACAAAACACCGTGGCAACCCCAAAACGCTTGACGCGAAAGACAGTCGCTTGTCCCGCGCGAAGAGCGCGGGAGAAGGAGGCGCCTCTTCCTTCTCCCGCTCGCGGGAGAAGGTGGCGGCCGCGTTAGCGGCCGACGGATGAGGGGGCGCAATTCGAAGCGTCCCTCTCCCGGCTCGCTCACTGCGTTCGCGAGTCCGACCTTATATGGGCGCCGAAAGTCAAGTGGGTTTGATTCAGGACATGCGAGATCGTTCCGTGTTTCAATCAGGCCGAAAGAGTAGATCGAGGGGCTTCGCCGCAGAGCCTCGTATGGTGGGATGGGGCCTCGCGTTTGAGACAGAGGACAACGCCTCTTCAAACCTTATATCCGGTCGGCGCTTGGCCGATACCATGATCCTGCTTGCGCGGATGGCGAGGCCCGGAATGGACCGGACCAATCTCTCCCTCGGGGTTTTGACGCCCAGATCGGAAACTACGGTCACAAGTCCCATCCCGGACGAGGCGAGCGGCCTTAGCCGGTCACTCGCATTCGGTCAGTCACGCCTGTTTGAGAACGGCTCTCTCAGGGATAATGCCGCTCTCGAGATACCGCCACAACGCAACGGCGAGCTTACGCGCCAGCGCCACGATGGCGATGCGCCTAATGCGCCCTTTGAGATCGCCAACACGCTGCAAGAACCATTGCGAGAGCGCGCTTTCGGGCTGGTGCTGTAGCCACACCCAAGCCAGCTCGATCATCGCCTTGCGAGCTCGCTTGTTGCCGGCCTTGCTAATCCCCTGGTCGCGCGCCGTGTCGCCGCTCTGAAACGGAGATGGTGTTAGGCCCAAATATTGCGCCACCGCGCGACGGTTGCTGAACTTTCGATAAAAGAGTTCGCAACCAAGCAGGGTGCTGAAGTGAAGGCCAATGCTCTTCAATTTAGCAAGCTGCTTGATCGTGAACTGGACATGGCTCGGCAGCTGTATGGCCGAAACCGCCGGCTTGACCTTCTTGGTCATGGTAATAGCCGCCTTCATCTCGGCTTCGAGCTCGGCGATGTCCGCGATGATACCTGATAAGCGACGACATTCGCGGACGAGTTCCGCCCTTAGGCCGGGCCGTAATGGCAAGGCCACCAATCGCTCGAGCCAATCCGCCGCGCGCGGGTTAAAGTCACGAATCCCTTGTAGGAACAGCAGCGACTTGATGCGAGCGATATGTGAGGTGCGTTCCTTGACGAGACGCTCATATTCGCGGCCGGGACGCTTGGCGTCTTCTTCCTCCTCGCTCGGAACGACCACGACCCGGAAAACATCAAGCTCGCCACGCACGAAGCGAGCTAGGTTCCGCACCAACATTGCGACATCGAGCCCATCCGACTTGGCGCGCCGCGCCCGGCGATTGACCGCGATGCTGGCGGGATCGATCTCGTAGACATCATAGCCCGCCGTCTTCAGGGCACGATAGAGCCAATGCCCGTCGCGGCCCGCCTCGAAACAAATATGTATCTTACCCGAAAGACCGCTTCGCTTTTCCTCCTCAGTGGCAATGCGCCGCAATAGATCGAGTAGGCTAGGTAAATCACCGCCCCGAACATAATGCCGGCGTATCGTCGCCCTCCGGGACGAGCCAACACCGATGAGCCACTTCGAAAGGCTCAATTCCAATCCAACGAAAATCCTGGCAAGCTCCGCTTCGGCGGCGGGCGCGATCTGCTCAATAAGCATGAAACGGCTCCTATGTTGTTCGCGACACGAACGTCACTTTAGGCGCCTTCGCGCCCGTCGCTACATAGGATCTCTCCCGCA
>JAFAQA010000213.1 GCA_019246665.1 Hyphomicrobiales bacterium | reverse complement strand
AGCGCCAAGGCCCAATTCTCGAGCGATGTGGTGAAGCTTGGCGTGCTCACCGACATGTCGAGCCTCTATTCAGATGCGACAGGCAAAGGCTCGCTCATCGCGGCGCAAATGGCGGTTGAGGATTTCGGCGGCAAGGTGAGGGGAAAGCCGATCGAGGTGATCAGCGCCGACCACCAGAACAAACCTGATGTCGGGTCCTCCATCGCGCGGGATTGGTACGACAATCAGCACGTCGACGCGATCATCGACGTGCCAACCTCGTCGATCGCGCTCGCAGTGCAAAAGATCACGCAGGACAAGGACAAGGTCTTCTTGATGTCCGGGCCGGGATCGTCGGACCTCACCGGCGTCGCCTGCTCGCCGAACGGCATCATGTGGACCTATGACACCTATGCGCTGAGCCAGGTGACCGCGAAAGCGCTGATCGCCCGCAAGGAGGATAGCTGGTTCTTCATCACCGCGGACTATGCCTTCGGGCACGCTCTCGAGCGCGACGCGGCGAACACCGTGAAAGCAAGTGGGGGGACCGTCGTCGGGTCGGTCAATGCGCCTTTCAACACCCAGGACTTCTCTTCCTTCCTGCTTCAGGCGCAAGGCTCGAAGGCGAAGGTCGTTGGCCTCGCCAATGCCGGAGGCGATACGCAGACCGCGATCAAGCAAGCAGCCGAGTTCGGACTTTACGAAGGCGGACAGAAGATCGCCGCGCTCCTTCTGGAGCTCACCGACACCCACAGCCTCGGCCTCAAGACTGCGCAGGGCTTGCTGGCCGCGGACGCTTTCTATTGGGACCGTGACGACGACAGCCGCGCCTTCTCGAAGCGCTTCTATGCGAAGGCCGGCAATATGCCGACCATGATCCAGGCCGGCGTCTACTCGGCGGTGACGCATTACCTGAAGGCGATCGATGCCACCGGAACCGATGATGCAAAGACGGTGATCGCCAAGATGAAGGCGACCCCGATCAACGATTTCTTCGCCAAGAACGGCTATATTCGCGAGGATGGGCGGATGGTGCACGACATGTATCTCGTGCAGGCCAAGAAACCCTCCGAGTCAAAGGGCGAATGGGACCTCTACAACATTCTGGCCACCATCCCAGGCGATCAAGCTTTCCGCCCGATGGCTGAAGGCGGTTGTCCTTACGTCAAGAAATAGGTGGTCCTTTTTTGTGGCCTGGATCCGCGTTGGCGAGGCCGACGCGGAACGCACCCAAATCACCTAAAACGGCAATAGCGCAGGCGTCGCATGCCGGCACGGCGGACGACCTCGCTTGCGCATGTCGCCGGCGACTATCTTCTTGAGCATTGCGCCATGATGTTACGCGCTTCTTCGCTCGAAGCTTGAGCTTAGACGAAAGCGTCGCTGCTCCCCTCGCTGCCTCCGTGGGCTTGCCTTCGCGCGCTCATCCCGCTAGAGGCGCTGGCCTCGCCGGCAAATGCCGCGACATCACCGCTTACCTGCAGGGTGTGCAGGAGTGAGCCAGGAGACATCGATGATCACCCTCACATTTCCGGATGGCGCCAAGCGCCAGTTTGAATTCGGCGTCAGCGGCGCCGAGATCGCCAAAGGTATTTCGCCTTCTCTCTTGAAGCGCAGCGTCGCCATGGCGCTCGACGGCAAGCTCGCCGACCTTTCCGACAAGATCACGCGCGATGCGAAAATCGAGTTCGTGGCGCGAGACGATCCGCGTGCGCTCGAGCTCATCCGGCACGATGCCGCCCATGTGCTTGCCGAAGCCGTGCAGGAACTTTATCCGGGCACGCAGGTCACCATTGGGCCGGTGATCGAGAACGGCTTCTACTACGATTTCGCCCGCAATCAGCCCTTCACGCCGGAAGATTTCCCGGCAATCGAGAAGAAGATGCGCGAGATCGTCGCGCGCGACAAACCCTTCACCAAGCGCGAGGTCTCTCGCGAGGAAGCCAAGGCCTTCTTCCGCGACAAGGGCGAGAACTTCAAGGTCGAGCTCGTCGACGCCATTCCACCGGGCGAGCCGATCAAGTTCTACGATCAGGGGGGCTGGATCGATCTTTGCCGCGGCCCGCACATGACCTCGACCGGCAAGGTGGGCGATGCGTTCAGGCTCATGAAGGTCGCGGGCGCCTATTGGCGCGGCGATCCGAAGAACCCGATGCTGACGCGCATTTACGGCACCGCCTTCGCCAAGCGCGAGGATCTCGAGGCTTATCTCAAGCAGATTGAGGAGGCCGAGAAGCGCGACCACCGGCGTCTGGGGCGAGAGATGGATCTTTTCCACTTCCAGGAGGAGGGTCCTGGGGTCGTCTTCTGGCACGCGAAAGGCTGGACATTGTTCCAGCAGCTGATCGCCTATATGCGCCGGCGTCTTGCCGGCGACTACCAGGAGGTCAACGCACCGCAGATCCTCGACAAGTCCTTGTGGGAGACCTCCGGCCATTGGGACTGGTACCGCGAGCACATGTTCGTGACCAAGACCGAGGATGATCGCGTCTTCGCGATCAAGCCGATGAACTGTCCGGGCCACATCCAGATCTTCAAGCATGGCCTGAAGTCTTATCGCGACCTGCCGCTTCGTCTTGCGGAATTCGGCTCGGTGTCGCGCTACGAGCCATCGGGAGCGTTGCACGGGCTTTTGCGCGTGCGCGCCTTCACGCAAGACGACGCGCACGTCTTCTGCACGGAAGAGCAGCTCGCGGCCGAATGCTTGAAGATCAACGAATTGATCGTCTCGGTGTACAAGGATTTCGGTTTCGAGGAATGCGTCGTGAAGCTGTCGACTCGCCCGGTGAAGCGTGTCGGCACCGATGCCATGTGGGACCACGCCGAAGACGTGATGCGGCGCGTGCTCACGCAAATCGAGGCCGGTTCAGGAGGACGGATCAAGACGAGCATCAATCCGGGGGAGGGCGCCTTCTACGGACCGAAGTTCGAGTATGTGTTGCGTGACGCCATTGGGCGGGACTGGCAATGCGGCACGACGCAAGTCGACTTCGCTCTGCCTCAGCGCTTCGGCATGTTCTACATCGATCACGACGGACAGAAGAAAACGCCCGTCATGGTGCACCGGGCGATCTGCGGCTCGATGGAACGTTTCTCGGGTATTCTGATCGAGCACTATGCCGGCCATTTCCCGCTCTGGCTTGCCCCGGTCCAGCTCATGGTCGCGACGATCACTTCGGAAGCCGACGACTACGCGAACGAGGTGCTCGAGGCCGCCCGCGCCAGAGGGCTGCGCGCGGAAGTCGACCTGCGCAACGAGAAGATCACTTACAAGGTGCGCGAGCACTCGCTCGTGAAAATTCCGGTGCTTCTCGTGGTCGGCAAGAAAGAGGCAGCCGAGCGGGGCGTGTCAATCCGCCGTCTCGGGTCGAACGAGACGCGAAGCCTGCCGCTCGACAACGCGCTCGCGGCTTTGCTCGACGAAGCCAGGCCACCGGATGTAAGGCGCGCGGAACCCTTGCGGGACGCGGCATAGGCCAAGCCGTCATGGCCCTTCCGCTCGTGATCGTGGTCGCCGTTGCCGAGAACGGCGTCATCGGGAAGGACAACAACCTTTCCTGGCGGATGCCCAGCGATTTGAAGCGCTTCCGCCGCATCACCATGGGCAAGCCCTTGATCATGGGGCGAAAGACCTTTCAATCGGTCGGGCGCCCGCTGCCGGGCCGCGAGATCGTGGTCGTTACGCGCGACGAGGCCTTCAAGGCTGATGGCGTTCATATCGCTCATTCGCCGCAAGAGGCCGTCGCGAAGGCGCAAGTGCTCGCCGGCAACATGAGAGCCGACGAGATCATCATTGCCGGCGGGGTCA
>JAFAQA010000182.1 GCA_019246665.1 Hyphomicrobiales bacterium | reverse complement strand
CTGAGCTGTGCCCCCTCACCGGTGCTGTGCATCTAGCCATGTGGCGATGATACCGGGTGCCCTCGCCGCTCTCAAGTGCTAGCGCAAGCAGACACACCTTTGTGCACGCCATTCTACGCCAGAGCACTCCCACCCATCGAAGCGGCTCTACATCATTCTGAGGGTGCGCGTAGATCGGTCCTGCGAGACCGAAATGGAGCAGGACAACTCAATGGAGTGAAAGACGGAAGAGAGTAGCAATTGAGCGAAGGCGAAAACCACGGCCGAAACTACGCTATTACCGCCGTTTGTATCTCCCTACTCCCACTCGATTGTTTTGATTCATGGTAACGCCTTTAATTTGCAACGTAAATTTTCTCTGCTCGCGATAAAGAGCCGTCTCCCCGATCCGTCAGAAATTTGCGCTCTTGTATTCGAAGGAGAAATTTCGGCGATTCAAAATCTGCTCAGTTTCAGCAGCTATCGACACCAATTGGTCGATTTTGACGTTCTTTAGCTGTGCCTTCACAATTAGCTCCGTCGGCAAAAAGACCGTCATTGCTCGCAAGAGCGGCAGACGTTTTGGTAAAAGCGGGGGCGGCTTCATAGCGAATTTTGGACCAAGGGCCGCCTACAGTGCGCCCGGTGCAAGTCGGCGGTAGCTAGCTCCATCGTTTTGGCTAATTGTGGTCGACAAGTCTTCCTCGATCTTGCGATGGGCATTGAAGATCTTGCTCGTGACTTTCACGCGCGGGTCATCATAAATCTCCCGGAGCGTCCGATCATGTCGTCGCCGCCGAGTGTGAGCGCGGCGACGCGATCTAGGAACGTACCGTCGTCGTCCGATTAATCCTCGTCGGCTTCGGCGTTATTTTTCCGAGATCGTCTGCGAGAATGCCGCCAAGCTCTACGGCCTGATCGACTAGTCGCCGGAAGATGCGAGGCGCGGGAAGCGCCGCGCGGCGGCATCGGTGGCGGCGCGGAACCAGTCGCGAAGGATCACGATCTCCGGGCAGCCGGCGGTGCCCTCCGGGTAGATCAGATGCTCGCCGGCGCCTCGGCCGGGCGCGAGACGGTCGCAGCGGTAGCCCGGATGATGCCCGAGGCTACGCTCGATCAGCGCATCGATCTTGCCCTCGGTGAGCTCGTGCAGCCCCGCCGGCTGGATGGCGCGAAGCCCGATCGCCGGGTGCGCAGCGCGAAATCGATCCAACCCCAGACGGCCGAGGTCGCAGCGAAAATGCACGCCGAGGGTCAGGACGACCGAGGCGCCGGCGGGCTGCAGAAGGGCGGTGGCTTCAGCGATGCAGTGAAAACCCTTGCGCACGGCGACGGCATAATCCTGCCCGGCCGAGGTAAGTACCAACTGTTTGTGCAGCCGCTCGAACAGGCGCACGCCGAGCCGATCCTCCAATGCCTTCACCTGCTGGCCCACAGCGCCGGGTGTGACGTGTAGCTCATGGGCGGCGAGCTTGAAGCTAAGATGACGGGCCGCAGCTTCGAAGGCGCGGAGCGGGTTCAGTGGTGGCAGCAGATAGGTCATCGCCACGCCACTATCGCACCACCGCGCCCCACCCCTGCAATAGATTTTCTGCGGCTGATCGCAATCAATGCTGATTTGCCGCGTCAGTCCCCGATATTCAGAGTCCGGCGAAATCGATGGGAGCTTTCGCCATGGCACGTCAATTCGATCACCTCGTCCACTGCGTGCACGATCTCGACGCCGCACATCAGCGCTTCCGATCGCTTGGCTTCACCGTCAGGCCGCCCGCCGTGCTGCCGTTTGGGGTGCGCAACCGCGTCGTTCTGCTGGAGAACGCCTTTATCGAGCTACTGACGATCGACGACCCCGGCGCGATTCCGCCAGCTATGTCCGGCAACTTCAGCTTCGGCGCGCACACCCAGGCCTTCCTTGCCGCGGGCGAAGGCCTGTCAATGCTGGCCTTCAGGGGCACCGATGCGCCGGCCGATGCCCGCACTTTCGGTAAGCAAGGCCTCGGCAGCTACGCGTCGTTCGATTTTTCGCGCGATGCCGTCCTCGCGGACGGCCGCAAGGTGTGCGCGGCGTTTTCCCTGGCATTTGCAATCGATCAGGCGCTGCCGCGGCTTGCGTTCTTCACCTGTCACCATCACCTGCCTCGGCGCGAGCTGTTCTTGCAGCCTGACTATCTGCGCCACGCCAACGGGGCGAAACGCATTGTCGAGGTGATTCTGTCGGTGTCAGATCCGGCGGCTCACCAAGACTTTTTCGAGCGCCTGACGGAGAGCGAGGCCAGTGCAGAATCAGGCGGCCTATGCTTCGGCCCGTCAGGCGAGCGCATCGTTTTAGTGCGTCACGACGGCCTAGCCCAGCCGCGCGCCGCGGCCTATCGGCTCGAAGTAGCCGATCTCGGCGTGGTTGAGCGACAACTTAGCGACAGTGAGGTTCCCTATCGCCGGGCTGATAGTTGCATCGTCGTTGCACCGGCCGATGCATTCGGCGTGGCAATCGAATTCACGGCGAGCGCCGGAGGATGACCATGTCGTCAGTGACCCGCCTTCCATTTTCGCCATCTCAACGTCTTACACAAACTGCCAACGTTTCTGACTACTCAACGACTATCAGAGACAATCGATCGACCCGTCCTGCCAGTTCCTATCTGCTGCAATCCATATTCCGCCCTTGCTACGCCCCCTCACTCCCACTCGATCGTCCCCGGCGGCTTCGATGTCATAGGTCACGCGGTTGATGCCCTTCACCTCGTTGATGATGCGGATCGAGACGCGGCCGAGGAAGCCCATGTCGAAGGGGAAGAAATCCGCCGTCATGCCGTCGACCGAGGTCACGGCGCCAAGCGCGAGCACCTGATCGTAGCTTCGCCCATCGCCATCACGCCGACGCGGGGTTCCTCAACCAGCCGACTTGGAAAACACGGCTCAACCCATCGCATGGCGTACTCGTCCCCAGTGCACTTGCTCACCCCATTTCCGGTCCTCATGGAAGTGCGTAACGGACAACGGCGATTTCCGTGTCGGTTAAATCGTCGAGCGTCACCTCGATCACCCCGTTGACGAGATCGTTAACCTCATCGAGGAGATCAAGCGCGGTTTGGAACAACTCAAGCTGGATATCGAGGTTCATGTCGACTGGGCCGTTGAGGCAAACAAGTCCTGCATGCAGCGTCGCCTTGCGGTACTCGCCTTTTGAGCCGGGAGCGTCGGCAGGACCACGAAAGTCAATCGAGTTCTTGGTGACGAAGGTCCAATCACCTAGGAGAATAATGGGCAGCAGCTCCCAATCCTTCGCGCCGGCTTTGCCAATCCAACGGACATGAGAACTTTCGGGATGCCCACGGTCACGGGCAAGCTGGGCAAGTTCCTCGCTCAGGCATTCGTCAATCAGAAGCTTCATGCAAGCCGGCGCCTCGCCACCTTTCGCTCGGATGTGATCCTCGCTCCGGGCGCAAGCATGACTGGGCGCCTCGGCCGGCCGCGTGGCGGCGTCGCCTCGGCATAGATTACGGCGAGCTCGATGGCGCGATCGTCAAGGCTCGGATAGGCCGAGCGGATGCGTTCGCGTGGCAAGCCCGCGGCGACCGAAGCAGCAATGTCGTAAGCGGGAATGCGCGTGCCCCGGATAACCGGTGTACCATCGAGGATGTTCGGATCTTCCACCACCGCTTCGCGCGCCTCTGCGAGCTTGGCGCGACGATCCTCAGCGCTGGTGGCAAACTCCCACAGACTAACCGTGAGGAAGCCGTCGTTGACGGTCCAGTCGGCCGGCCGCGAACTCTGCCGCCAGCGCGCAACGGGTCGGCGAGCCATCTTAGGACCGATCCGTTCGGAGAGCCTTCGGATCAGGAGGCCGCGCTCCTCCGAGGTCAGCGCCTTCGCGGCCCGGAAATAGAACCCGACCAACGGGCAAGCCGTGACATGGAGATGCCGGCCGCCTTCGAGCGTGTAGAAACGCTCGGGCAAGAGCTTCTCGTCGATGACTCGGTTGATGTCGCGCACCGTTACACCGGCAACGACAGCGGCCTCGGGCAAGGTGAGCAGCATCTCGGTCTCAACTGACATCCTTGACTCCATAATTCATCCGACATATCGGAATATATATAAATTCCCTTTCGTCGGAATGCAACGAGGACCGAATGGTGTGCTGCTCGTCAAAGAGTGTGATGGGACGCTTTTGGAATTTTTATCCACTACCCCCTACTCCCACTCGATCGTCCCCGGCGGCTTCGACGTCACGTCATAGGTCACGCGGTGGATCCCCTTCACCTGGTCGAGGATGCGAGTCGAGACGCGGCCGAGGAAACCCATGTCGAAGGGGAAGAAATCCGCCGTCATGCCGTCGACCGAGGTCACGGCGCGAAGCGAGCACCTGGTCGCAGCTTCGCCCATCGCCGATCACGTCGACGCTGCGCGCCGCCAAGAGCACCGTTACGGCGACAGTGCACTCGATTCGAGATCTGAACCGACGGTTACGCGCAAAAGATAAAGTGCACTGTCGCCGTAATTCAGCGTGAACGCGCAGCCCTTCGCCCGTTCATAAATCGCGCGAGTTCAAAAGACGACACGCTCGACCGGTCAGCGCTTACGACCTTGTGGTTTGTGCGAGCGCTGGTCCTTGGCATCCGGTGATGGGCTGTCAGCATCTCCAGACTCTGTAAAAAGAATCCGAAGATAAGCGCGTAATAGCTGCTCGACGTCGAGACGCGCGAATGAACCAAAAAGACTGGTCCAAACGAGGATCAAAGATGTAGGCGCTGCCATCAGTTCGGGGAAGCGCACCAGGTCCTCGGATTGCAACTCCCCTCTTTCATATGCGAGGAGGGCCAAGCGCCTAAGGTTCGACAAACCAGGCTGCACGATTTCACGAAAATAGAATTCAGCAAGGCG
>JAFAQA010000293.1 GCA_019246665.1 Hyphomicrobiales bacterium | reverse complement strand
CATATGCGCCTTTTCGTTTCCGGCTCGGCGCCTTTGCTCGCCGAAACTCATCGCGAATGGCAGGAGCGAACCGGGCACGCCATTCTCGAACGCTACGGCATGACCGAAACCAACATGAACACCTCGAATCCCTATGCGGGCGAGCGCGTCGCCGGCACGGTCGGCTACCCGCTGCCGGGCGTGATCTTGCGCATCGCCGAGCCCGAATCGGGAGCGACCCTTCCGAAGGGCTCGATCGGCGTGATCGAAGTGAAGGGACCGAACGTGTTCTCCGGCTACTGGCGCATGCCCGAGAAGACAACAGCCGAGTTTCGCAAGGACGGTTTCTTCATCACCGGCGACCTCGGGAAGATCGACGCCAAAGGCTATGTTCATATCGTCGGCAGGGGCAAGGACCTCGTCATCACGGGTGGGTTCAACGTCTATCCGAAAGAGGTGGAAACGGAGATCGACGCGATCCCGGGCGTCGTGGAAAGCGCGGTGATCGGCGTGCCGCATGCCGATTTCGGGGAAGGGGTCACGGCCATCGTCGTGACGCGCGAAGGCGCCGCGCTCGACGAGCAAGCCGTGCTCAAGGCGCTCGACGGCAGGCTCGCTAAATTCAAGCTGCCCAAACGTGTGCTCTTCGCCGAGGATCTACCGCGCAACACCATGGGGAAGGTGCAAAAAAACGTTTTGCGCGAAGCGCATAAGGACATTTATACGGGCTAGCTCAAGCGTCGCGTTTGGGTGAGATCAGCGGCGTCGGCATTTCTGTCCGTTCGCTCTACGTGCCGACGCCTCATGGGTTTCCAACCAGCAGAGCCCGATTTCGGTGGCCGGCTATTTGGGATGCCGCCATACTCGGCTCATGGTCGATATCGTCCTGGTCCTTGCGGTTTTCGCGGCGCTTCTGGTGGTTGTCGCGGTGAGCCAGCCGCTCGCGGTGCGCCTTCGGCTTTCTCCCGTCGTGCTTCTCGCGATGATCGGTGTTGCGATCGGGGCCGCGTCGACCGTTCTTCTGCACACGCCGCTCTCGCCTCGTTTCGGGGAGACGGCCAGGCTTTTCGCCGACCTGCCGGTCGGCTCCGAGACCTTCATCTACGTGTTCCTGCCGCTTCTCGTGTTTGATGCTGCGATCACGAGCGATGTGCGGCGCATGCTCGACGATGCGGCGCCGATCCTGATGCTGGCGGTCGTCGCGACCTTGGTCACCAGCGCCATCGTGGGCGCCACGCTTTGGCCGCTCTCGGGACTGCCGCTCGTGGTCTGCCTTCTGCTCGGTGCCGTGGTGGCGACCACCGATCCCGCCGCCGTGATCGCGGTCTTCCGCGATGTCGGCGCGCCGGCGCGTCTCAGCCGGCTCGTCCAGGGCGAAGCCCTCCTCAACGACGCCGCCTCGATCGTGCTCTTCGTCGTACTCCTCGGCATGATCGTGTCGGGGCGCGAGCCCGATATCCTCGGCGGGGCGGCCGAGTTCGTCACTTCCTTCATCGGTGGGGCCGTTTTTGGAGCGCTCGGGGGCCGCATCCTCCTCCAGCTCGTCCCTTGGACGCGGGATGACCGGCTCGCCGAAGCGACCCTTACGGTCGCATTCGCCTACGTCATCTTCATCGCGGCGGAGCGCCTGTTCCACGTATCTGGTGTGGTCGCCGTGCTGTCGGCCGGGTTGGTCGTGAGCGCCTTCGGGCGAGCCCGCATTACCCCTGAAAACTGGAGCTTTTTGACCAATCTCTGGGCCCAGATCGCTTTCTGGGCGCATTCGCTGGTCTTCGTTTTGGCGTCGATGCTGGTGCCGAAACTTCTGATCGACATGGAATGGCGCGATCTCATGCTCGTGGCGACGCTCATCGTCTCTGCCTTCCTGGCAAGGCTGCTCGAGCTCTTCCTCCTGCTCCCCGTCTTGAGCTTGTTGCGACTGACCCAGCCGATCAGCACCTCATTCAAGCTCGCCATCACCTGGGGTGGCCTGCGGGGCGCCTTGACACTGGTCCTGGCGCTCGCTGTCACGGAAAATCCGCTCTTGTCCCACGAGGTGCAGCGTTTCGTCGCCGTGCTGGCGACCGGCCTCGTGCTCTTCACGCTTCTCGTCAACGGCACCACCTTGCGCTTTGTCATCCATCTGCTCGGGCTCGACCGGCTGTCGGCTGTCGACCAGGTTCTGCGCGATCGGGTGCTGGCGCTCTCCTATGCCGAGATGGGCGACACGATCCGCGCGACGGCGCGCGAGCATGGCCTCTCGCAAGCGGCCGCGAAGAGCGCGATTGCGCCCTATGAAACCTGGATCTTGGAGGCGAGCCACCGTGACGCCGCGAAGATCGCGCTCACCGATCGCGACCGCCTCGCGGTTGCGCTCGTGGCGCTCGGCAATCAAGAGCGCATGATGGTGCTCGACATCCTCGAGCAACGAGCCGCCTCCCCCACCACCGTGCAAACCCTTTTGCGCAACGCCGAAGCGCTCATCGAAGGCGCGAGAAGCGGCGGGCGTCTCGGCTATAAGCGTGGGGCCGAGGCGGCGCTCGCCTTCTCGCCTTCCTTCCGTTTCGCGCATTTCCTCTACCGCAGATTCGGTATCGTGCGGTTCCTCGCCGACCGCTTGGGTGACCGTTTCGAGATGCTGCTGGTGACGCGCCTGCTGATTCAGCAGCTCGCCGGGCCCGTCGCTGCGCGCTCGCGCGTGATCTTCAGTGAGCGCGTCATGGGCCTGATCAACGCCATGTTGCAAGGGCGTCTCGAGAAGACGACAGCCGCGCTCGACGCCCTGCGGCGCCAATATCCGGATTACGCGGCAGCACTCGAAGCCCTGTTCTTGCGGCAATCGGCGCTCCGGCGCGAAATGGGACGCTATCAAGCCTTGTTTGAAGAAGGCCTGATCGCCTCCGAAGTCTACGAGGATCTCAAGACGAGCGTTGTGGCCGCGCGCAACGCCGAGCCAAGGCCGCGCTTCGATCTCGGCCTCGACACGAACCGGTTGATTCAGGGCCTCGATCTTTTTGCGGGTCTCGACGACAGACAGCTCGAGCGCGTGAAGAAGCTTCTGCGGCCTCGTTTCACCGTTCCCAACGAATTCATCGTCCATAAGGGTGAGCGGGGTGACGCTGTGTATTTCATCGCGTCCGGCGCCGCCGAGGTTGTCTTGCCGCAGCGGCGCATTCCGCTCGGCAGCGGGGACATCTTCGGCGAGATGGCGATATTGACCGGCCAAAAGCGCCAAGCCGATGTCGTGGCGCTCACCTATTGCCGGCTTTTGGTGCTGCGCAAGGCCGATTTCGACCGGTTCATGCGCGATAATCGCGATGTGCGCTTTGCCATTGACCGGATCGCTCAAGCCCGTCAGGCGATGAACCGGCCCGACGAAACCGCCGTCGCATCGTGAGGGGATGGCACTTCCCTTCTCGCTCCGGGAGAGACGAGCGATGCGAGTGAGGCCGCCATCGAAAGCAAGGCGTGGATCGCCGGGCCGACGCCCGGCGATCACGGCCAACGGGAAAGCAAGAAGCTAACGCGTTCTCTAGCCGGCCGTCTCGCCCCCGATTGCGAGAGCCTCCTTTGCCGCCTCACCAATGCTCTCCCACTGGCCATGAAGCGAGAGCAGCGCGCCTTCGATCAGTCGCTTTTCGATGAGCGCTTCGGCCCGCTCACGTCCCGAAGCGAGGGCCGCCCGGATCTTGGTCTCCTCGAGCGTGCCAACCTCGACAACGACCGGAATGTCACCGAGATCGCTATCCGGATCGAGCTCGCGCGCCGGGCGGCGGCGGATCGCCGCGTCATTGGTCGTGACCGCGTTGGCGATCATGGTCGCGGCCGCGTCCGCGCCAGCGGCTGTTCGGGCGAGCACCGTCACCGCTTCCGCGATGCCGAGCGAGAAGGAGCGGCCCTGCCGGCCGCTCGTCGCGATGCCGCGCACGGGGCTCTTCCAACCGACGCGCACGAAGGCCTCCGGGCGCGCGCTTCCGGCGACGCCGAATTC
>JAFAQA010000155.1 GCA_019246665.1 Hyphomicrobiales bacterium | reverse complement strand
TTTGTTCTAATCTACAGCAAGAGGGCGCGGCCTAAGCGCTTTCTCTCTCATCGTCATGATCTCTCTCGGATTGCTTCGAAGGATCGGTCCGTTGCTCCACGCTTGGCCTGCAGGTGAAGCGTGGAGAGCCGGGGGAAACCAAGTCAGGGCGCCGCTTTTGGAGGAACAGACGGGCTTGTTGCGTCATGAAGCCAGCTCATGCCTTTCCCCTCGCACTTCAGCGAAATCGCGCCGAGATCGTGGACGGCTTGCGCCGGCTTTTGCCGAAGCTCGAAAATCCATCGGCCGGAAAATGCGCCTTCTCCTTCGGGCTTCCCGCTCTCGATGCGCATCTGCCGCAAGGGGGGCTTGCGGGCGGGGCGCTGCACGAGGTCATCCCCGAAACTGAATGCGATTTGCCGGCGGCCTTCGGTTTCGCGGTGGCGCTCCTTGGGCGCATGCCCTCGGACGGGCCGATGCTCTTCGTCATCTCTCCGCGCGGCCTTGCGGCTTTCGGCCATCCTCATGGGCATGGGCTCGACGAGCTTGGCCTCGACCCTGCCCGCCTGATCCTGGTCGAGACCGAGGATGAGGTGCAGGCGCTTTGGGCACTCGAGGAAGCGCTGCGCTCGGCCGTGCCCGCGGCCGTCGCGGGCGCGATCGGCCAGGAGCTCGATCTGAAGACAAGCCGAAGGCTGCATCTCGCGGCGGGAAATTCGGGCCTTCCTCTCATCCTGCTCAGCGCGGCCGCAGGGATGGGATCGAGCGCGGCGGCGACCCGCTGGCGTGTCGGTGCCGCCAGGGCCGCGCGCGATCGTTTCGGCCTCCCCGCCCATTGGCGCTGGCGATTGAGGCTCGAACGCTGCCGCAACGGACGATTGGGGGAGTGGTTGGTGGAGTGGGATCATGTCGCGTATCGTTTCAGCCTGGCTGCCCCGATGGCCGATCTCGCGTTTCCTCGCGGCACAAGCGCGCAACCCTTCGGCGTGCGAGCGGCCGATCGATCCTGAACGCCCCTTCGTGCTCGCTCAAGAGGCGTCAGGAGGCCCGCGCATCAGTGCCGCCAATGCGGCGGCCGAGGCCTTGCGGATAAACGTTGGCGATGGCGTGAGCGATGCGCGTGTCAAGGCGCAATTCCTGCAGGTCGAAGCCGCCGATCCGAAAAGCGATGCGGCCGCACTCAAGCATCTGGCGCTTTGGGCGATGCGCTACACGCCCTCCGTCGCGCCCTTCGACAAAGAGAACGGCGCCGATGGTTTCTTCCTCGACATCTCGGGCGCGGCTTCTCTCTTCGGCGGGGAAGACAAGCTCATCGCCGATCTTGCGCATCGCCTTGAACGCTTTGGCCTGTCAGCACGGCTTGCCCTCGCCGATACGCCGGGAATGGCCTGGGCCCTTTCCCGTTTTCATTCCTCGTCGCGCATCATCCTGCCCTCGCTTGCCGACGCAGATGTTCTCGAAAACAAGACGCTCGCCGAAAAAGCTCTCGCGGATTTGCCCATCGGCGCCTTGCGCCTCGCGCCGGCGACGAGAAAGACGCTGCGGCGCCTTGGCTTCAAGCGCGTCGGCGCACTGATCGATGCGCCGCGCGCGCCCTTCGCGGCGCGCTTCGAGGCGGAGCTCCTGAAACGTCTCGACCAGGCGCTCGGCCGCGTGCCCGAGCCGCTCGTCTTCCTCTCGCCTCCGCCGTCCTATCGCAAGATCATCCGCCTGATCGAGCCGATCCTCACGCAAGACACGATCATTGCGCTCTCGAAGCGCCTCATGCGGAGCCTCGTTTTCGCACTTCGGCGCGATGGCGTGGGCGCTCGGCAATTGCGGCTCGCCCTCTATCGCGTCGACGGGGAGGTCTTCAGCTTCGATCTTGGGCTGGCGATGCCGACGCGGGATTTCGAGCATGTCGGACGCCTCCTTGCCCTCAAGCTCGAACGCCTGGGCTCTCAGGATCTCTTATCGGCTCGCGCCAAGAGGATGCGTTCCGGCAAAGGTCGAGACTTTCCTCGCACTTGGGGAAAGTTCGGAAAAACACTCCCCGAGGCGATCGATGCGGATTTCGGCTTCGAGGCGGTGAGCCTCGACATCACGCTCGCCGAACGAATGGATCCGCGCCAATCCGGGCTTGCGGGCGTGAGCGGTGACAGCGACCGGGCGGCGCGCTGCGCCGCGCTCATCGACGGCTTGCGACAACGGCTCGGCCCGCGGAGCGTGAAGCGGCTCGCACCCGTCGAGAGCCATCTGCCAGAAAAGGCAGAGACTAGCCGCGATGCGGCCGATGTGCCTCCCTCTTGGAGGTCCTCTTGGACGTCCTCTTGCGCACGTCCCGCGAGCGCGCGCCTTCGCCCCCCTCTCCTCTTGCGGCGTGCCGAGCCCGCGCAAGTCGTTGCGTTGATGCCGGAGGGTGCGCCGCGGCGTTTCCATTGGCGCGGCGAGATGCACGCCGTCGCGCTGGCGCAAGGGCCGGAGCGCATCGCCGCCGAATGGTGGCGCGAGCGCAAGCCGCAGCCGACGCGCGATTATTATCTCGTGGAGAATGAGGAAGGCCGCCGTTTCTGGCTCTACCGCGAAGGCCTCTATGGACGCGAAACCGTCTCGCCGCGCTGGTTCGTGCACGGATTCTTCGCGTGAGTTCAAGTGAGCGCGTGCCATGACCGCCTATGCGGAGCTTGCCGCCACCACGAATTTCTCCTTCCTGCGCGGTGCCTCTCACCCGCAAGAGATGGTGGCGACCGCCAAGACGCTCGGCCTTGCCGCCATCGGCATCGCCGATCGCAACAGCTTCGCCGGCGTCGTGCGCGCCTTTGACGAAGCGAGGAAGACCCCACCCATCAAGCTTCTCGTCGGCACTCGCCTCGTGACGCAAGATGGTTTCGAAACTCTCGCTTACCCCACCGATCGCGCCGCTTATGGCCGGCTCTGCCGGCTTCTCACGAAAGGCAATCTCGCGGCGAAGAAAGGCGATTGCCTCATCGGCTTCGACGCCGTGCTCGCCACAAGCGAAGGTCAGATGCTCATCGCCTTGCCGCCTGACGAGCCGGATTTGCAAGCGGATTTCACCGAACGGCTCGCGCTCCTGGCGCAAGAGGCGAAAGGCCGCGTCTTTCTTGCGGGCGTGCATCGACATCGAGGCGACGAGCCGCGCCGTCTCGGCCGTCTCGCCGAGCTCGGCGAGAGACTGGGCACGCCGCTCATCGCCATCAACGATGCCTTTTACCACGCACCCGAGCGCCGCCCGCTCCTCGACATCCTCACCTGCATTCGCGAGAAATGCACGCTTGGGGAAGCGGGCTTTCGCCTGACGGTGAATGCCGAGCGCCATCTCAAGCCACCCAAGGAGATGGCACGGCTTTTCGCCGGTTTCGAGGAGGCGCTCGCACGCACCCTCCTCATCGCCGATAAATGCCGCTTCTCCCTCGACGAGCTCAAATACGAATACCCGGACGAACCCGTGCCGCCGGGCAAGACCGCAAGGCAGCACCTTGCCGATTTAACTTGGGAGGGCGCGCAAAGACGCTATCCTCAGGAGAAATACCCCTTCGGCATTCCCGAGGAGGTTCGCAAGCTCTTGACCGATGAGCTCGCCCTCATCGCCAAGCTCGGCTTCGAACGCTATTTCCTGACCGTTCATGAGGTGGTCGCCTTCGCGCGCGAGGAAGGCATCCTCTGCCAGGGGCGAGGCTCGGCGGCCAATAGCGCGGTCTGCTATTGCCTGGGCATCACCGAGGTCAATCCTAACGAGATCAACCTCCTCTTCGCACGCTTCATCTCGGAGAAGCGCGGCGAGCCGCCCGACATCGATGTCGATTTCGAGCATGAGCGGCGCGAGGAGGTGATCCAGCACCTCTACGACCGTTATGGGCGCGACCGCGCGGCGATTTGCGCGACCGTCATCCATTACCGCTCGCGACGCGCCATCCGCGAGGTCGGCAAGGTGCTGGGATTGACGCCGGATGTGACCGCCGCCCTCGCCAAGACCGTCTGGGGCAGCAACAACGAGGGCATCGCACAAGATCATATTCGCCAGATCGGCCTTGATCCGGGAAACCCGGCGATCCGGCAAGCCGTAGAGCTCGCACAAACCCTCATCGGCTTTCCCCGGCACCTCTCCCAGCATGTCGGCGGATTCGTGCTCACCCGTGAAAGGCTCGATGAAACGGTGCCGATCGGCAACGCCGCCATGGAGGATCGCACTTTCATTGAATGGGACAAGGACGATATCGACACGCTCGGCCTGATGAAGGTCGATGTGCTCGCGCTCGGCATGCTGAGCTGCCTCAGACGGGGCCTCGACTTTCTCAAGGAGCACCATGGGCTTGTCGACATCTCGCTCGCCACCATCCCGCAACGCGATGACCAGGTCTACGAGATGCTCTCGCAAGCCGATTCGGTCGGCGTCTTCCAGGTCGAGAGCCGGGCGCAGATGTCGATGCTGCCGCGCTTGAAGCCGAAGGAATTCTATGACCTCGTCATCGAGGTCGCGATCGTCCGTCCCGGGCCGATTCAGGGGGATATGGTGCATCCTTACCTGCGTCGGCGGGACGGGAGCGAGAAGACGCATTACCCCTCGCCGGCTCCCGGGCAAGGCGATGCCGACGAGCTCGAGCACGTGCTCAGGCGAACGCTTGGCGTGCCGCTCTTCCAGGAGCAGGCGATGCAGATCGCCATCACGGCCGCCAAGTTCACGCCCGACGAGGCGGACGGGCTGCGGCGTGCCATGGCGACCTTCCGTCACAACGGCACCGTCCATCTTTTCCGCGAAAAATTCATCACCGGAATGACCCGGCGCGGATACGACATCGATTTCGCGCAAAGCTGCTTCAGCCAAATCGAGGGTTTCGGTGAATATGGTTTTCCCGAAAGTCATGCGGCGAGCTTCGCGCTCCTCGTCTATGTCTCTGCCTGGATCAAATGCCATTATCCGGAAGTCTTTTGTGCCGCCATTCTCAACAGTCAGCCCATGGGCTTCTATCAGCCGGCCCAATTGGTACGCGATGCGTTGAAGCACGACGTCGAGGTGCGGCCGGTCGATGTGAATTTCAGCGAATGGGATTGCACGCTCGAGCCGGCTTCCGAAGAGGCGCGGCATCGCTTTGCGGTGCGCCTCGGCTTTCGCCAAATTCAGGGGTTGCGTGAGAAGGAGATCGAGGGTCTCGTCGCAGCGCGCGGCAATGGTTATTCGAGCATCGAGCGACTCGGCGCGCTCGGCGGCGTCTCGCGCTTCACCATCGAACGGCTCGCCGAGGCCGATGCCTTCCGTTCACTCAAGCTCAACCGTCGCGAAGCGCTCTGGACGGCGCGGCGGCTCGGCACGCTCGGCATCGACAAGGCGATCGGCACGTTGCCGGACGCGGAAGATGCTGCTTCACCGGCAGAACAGGATTTGGGCCGAGCCGG
>JAFAQA010000461.1 GCA_019246665.1 Hyphomicrobiales bacterium | reverse complement strand
GGAAGTCGGCAATAGAGGCAAATAGCTGGACATCGATGCCAAGCGATCGCAGCAGGCGCCCGACCGAGGCTCGCAGCTCCGGATCGTCATCGATGACTAAGACGGTGGCATTTGCGGCAGACATCACTGCTACTCGGTTCGCAGCTTTGGCGGCCGTGCTGTTTTAGTCCCAATCTCCGGACCTGAACAGCCCATTCTTCGCCAGAGGACAGGCGCTGACGTAGACCAAAGTTTACGCGCACCGGTCCAGATCGGCCGCCTCCTTTGGTGCCCAGCCTGCGCAATTTCGCTCCCGAGCTAAGCTAAAGTTTACGGAGCGCCGGCATTGCACTGGCGGCATTCTTATCACAGATCAAACGGTCCGACGCGGAGCGACGGCATTGTCGAGCCGCCCGCACGGTGGGTTCGAGCGAACTGCCAGAGGCGGCGTGATGAAGAAGCTATTGGTTTCCGTCGTTGAGGATGATCGATACTGTCGTGAGTCCATGGGAAGGCTCATGAGGTCGCTGGGCTATTCCGTCGAGGCTTTCCCATCGGCAGCGGATTTTCTCGCATCCCCGCGTCTCGCCCAAACGGCCTGCCTGATCGCTGATGTCCATATGCCTGCGATGACTGGGATCGAACTCTACCGCCACCTCATCGCTGCAGGGCGCGCGATTCCGACAATTCTCGTGACTGCTTACCCCAATGACGTTGACCGGGCCAGTGCCCTGAGTGACGGCGTCGTCTGCTACCTTCGCAAGCCAGTGGATGAACAGCACCTGATCCAATGTCTTCGAGCGGTTCTCAGCGAGCATTGAAGCGACTACAGGGGTTTCGTGAGGTCTTTCTGGGTACCCGGCAGAGTGAACCGAAATGCGGCGCCGCGAGGCTCGTTCGCCTCCGCCCACAACCGGCCTCCATGGGCGTCGATGATAGATCGGCAGATCGACAACCCCATCCCAGTTCCACTCGGCTTTGTGGTGAAGAAAGGCTTAAAAACGTGCTCGTGATGCTCCGGATCGACGCCCGGCCCCGTATCGCACACAGCCACGCCGACGGCTGTCTCGTCTTGCTCGGTGCTGATCGACAACCCTCGTGCCCCCGCCTCGACTGAGGCCATTGCTTCGACCGCATTCAGGATCAGGTTCAGGACGACCTGTTGCAGTTGAACGCGATCCCCCTGAACAGGAAGGAAGCCTTCCGCGAGGCGAGTCTCGACCGATACGCCATTCTTGAGGATGACGCTTCCCGCTAGAACAATCACCTCATCGATTGCCTCATTGAGATCAAAACGAGCCTTTCGCGGTGGCGCCTTCTTGATGTGCTCGCGGATGCGATCGATAATGTCTCCGGCTCGATCGGCATCGCCCACGACGCAGGCGAGGGCTTCCCTGACCTCGTCCAGGTCAGGCGACTGCCTGTCCAGGAAATTCTGGGCCGCACGAGCGTTGTTGCGCGCGCTGGCGATCGGCTGCGTGATTTCGTGGGAGAGCGAGGCCGCCAATTCTCCCATCATGCTGACACGGTTCGTGCGGGCGAAATCCGACTCCAGCTCACGGAGTGCTTCCTCCGCCCGCTTGCGCTCGGTCAAATCGAGGACGAACGCGACTGCCTGCTTCCCGCCCTCTTTGAACAGCGCGCCGCCGATAAGCACGGGAACGCGGCTGCCGTCTTTCCGGTAATACTCCTTCTCGAAGGTTTGAACGGTCCCAGTTGAGCGCAGTTCCGCCAGGGCACGTTCGTCGTGCTCGCGCCATTCCGGCGGGGTCAGCTCGTTCCAGTGCACGCGACCCGAAACCAAGTCTTCACGGTCGTAGCCTATGATACGCAGAAAAGCGTCGTTGGCCTCAACAACCCGACCTTCGAGGTCGGCAACGAAGATCCCAATGATGTTGGCATCGACCAGACGCTTAATCTTCCCTTCGCGATCTGCCAGATCGAGATAGAGCCGCGTATTTTCAAGCGAAATCGCGGCTTGTGAAGCGAGAACCTTTAACACCGTGAGGCGCTCGGGCGTGAAAACGCGCGGCGACAGATTGTTCTCAAGATAGAGAATGCCGATGAGTTTTCCCTGGTTGATCAATGGCAGACAGAGAATGGACCAGGCGCGACGCTGAACGATGTAGGGATCGGCAGTAAACGGATTCTGAGACGATGCATCGTCAAGAATCACGGTCTCTTTAGTACGCATTGCATAACGAATGAGTGTCTCCGGCAGCAGGGCTGGAGTGTGAGCGCCCTCTCGCAGCTGCACGATCACATCCTCTCCGCGAGTGGTCGCTTCCGCATCGATGTGCAGCTCTTCACTTCTCGGTGTAATCAGCAGCCCTCGCTCGGCGCCGGCTTGCTCGATTGCCGCCCGCATGAGTTTGTCGATGAGCTTTTCGAGAACCATCTCGCCGGAAACGGCTTGCGACATTTTGATCACGGTCGCGAGATCTAGCTGTTCGACCGGTGCTTCGATCGTACCCGTTGGACCCGGCGCGCGCTCGTCCTGCCTCAGCCGCGGATAGAGCTGATCGAGTTGCCGCACCTTTCCGTCGGCTCCCCATCGCAGATAGCCCCGCCGTGCGTTTCCGAGGTAGAGGTGTGCGACCTCCTCGAATCCGCGCGTGGCGTAAAAGCGGGCAGCCACCTCGTAGGCGAGCGCCTCGTTGTGAACAAAGCCGTTCGCGCGTGCCGACGAGATGGCGCGCTCGTAAAGGTCCATGGCCTCGAGGGGGCGTCCCTCGATACGGGCAATCTCCGCGCTCACCAGGGCGACCCGGTTCTCGAAATTTTCTCGGCAGTTCTCGGCCCAGACAGCAAGTCGACGTTGGTGATCGGCCATGGATTTCAGGTACTGCTGCCGCTCAACGGTTGATGCGTCATCGCAGCAAGCGGCTCGGGAAAGTGCGCTGTAAAAGTCATATTCGGCCTCCTCAAGGAAAGCGGGTGAGGTCCAGAGCAGCCGCTGCGCCCTCGATGAAGCTTCCATGGCCTCCTTGTAGTCGCCAGCAAAATAGCGCGCCTGCAGCTTGCGGACCCAATACCAGCATTCAACGAGTGCCAGAATCGGGTTTCCGGCTAAGTGACGCTCGAACGGGAGCTCCTCGATTTCTTGGCTATCGAAGCAGCCGAATTTCAGCGTGAGCCCTCGGAGCGTCCTGATCAGTGCGAGTTGCGCCGTGGTGACGTCAATAACCATGCCGAACCTAGCCTTTTGCGCGTAGATCAGGCCAAGTTCGGCTTCGTGTTGCACTTCGCTTAAGGGGTCGCCCGCCCAGAGAAGGTCCGAGTGCAGATTGACCGTCGCGTATGCCGCATAGGTGAGGTCGCCGATCTGATCCGCGGCTTCGAAAGCGCGGCGCTGCAGCTGACTTGAGGTCCGAACATGTTTCATCCAGCGTACAATCCAGGCGGCAAAATATAGGTAGGCGCCTGCCCGGAACCGCTCCAGACCGGGGCGTTCGACGAGTTCATAGCCGACCTGGGCGAATCGAAATGCCGCCTGATAGTCGCCAAAGCGCGGTCCGGCAATCCTGCCAAAGGTGATATACGCAAGGCACGAGGCGCTGCAATTACCCCGCTCGAGGCTAAGAGTGACCGCTCTACAGATGGCCAACGAATCCAAGTTTCGATCAGTAAAAAAGGCGGGTACAACGAGCTTGGTCAGAACGTCAACCGTCGCGAGCGACTCGGGGTCGCTCATCAGCGGCGAATCGACAACATCCTCGATCGCGCGGCCGCCAAGCCGCGACCAGATCTGCTCATATTCTCGCCGTGCTTCGTCTTCTGTCGGATGCGGCGACCACTCAATACCTACCTGTCGGAGGTAGTCGAGAGCAACGGCGACGGCACGGCCGCTCTGACCAAGCGTCGTGCAGACATCCATATGCAAGCACACGGCTGCCGCTCGCTCGACAGTATTGGCTGTGCGGTTGGAGAGCGCTGTCAGTCGCTCATCTGCGGCCACCAACTCGCTGGTCAGGAACTCGCATTCGGCCCGTGCCAGCTCCAAAGCGAAGATCAAGTCGCGCCGGCGCTCCCAACAATCGTCGCCCAAGAGCGCTGTGCCGGCGATAAGATATCGGAGTGCCGACGTATAAGCGGTAGACACTTTTGCGCGTTTGCCTGCAGTCAAGTTGAGCTCGGCCAGTTGCTCGCGTTCCTCCTGTGAAGTGATCAGCGGTGCGCCGCGGTTGAACTGGTTGACGATCTCGAAGATTGCTTCGTCGCGTTTTGCCGGCGGCGTGTGCGTCAGCAGCAGCCGACCGATTGTCAAATGTGCCTCAGCACGGGACCGTTCCGGGATCAGCGCGTAGGCGGCTTCCTGCACCCGATCGTGAACGAACCTGTAAGAGCGCTCGAGACGCTCGATGAACGGTTGGCGCAGAGCCTCGGATAACGCCGCGTGCACCTGTTGCTCGGAGACACCCAGAACGACCGAGAGCATCGCGACATCGGCGACGTTGCCTAGACAAGCGAGCTGCCGCAGCCCCTCCTGCGTTTCGAGGGATAGCCGCGTCAGCTTTCCGACCATCAGGTCCACTACATTGTCCGCGTATCCCTTGGCGTGAATGCGGTCGAGATCGCAGAACCAGCACGCAGCATAATGGTCAAAGACGAGCATCCTTTCGTCGGCGAGCGAAGAAATGAACTGAATAGCGAAGAACGGATTGCCACCCGTCTTCTCGTGCACCATTTGCACGAGCGGCGTGATGGGTTCAGACGCACAGCGAACAGTGTCCGCCATCAACTGCCCGATGTGTTCTCGAGCGAGTGGCCCAAGCATGATCTCGTTTACCTTTCCGCCAGCGGTCTTGATTGCGTCGAGTTTGCGCATGAGCGGATGAGAGGCAGTGATTTCGTTATCGCGGTAGGCGCCGATGAGAAGAAGATTGCGGAGATCGGACCGGCTCAACAGGTCTTCCAGCAGGTCGAGCGTGGGCGCGTCGAGCCATTGCAGATCGTCGAGGAAGAGCGCCAGGGGATGTTCCGGCCGAGCGAAGACACCGATGAACCGTCGAAGCACTAGCTGGAAACGCCGTTGCGCGTCCTGTGGCGGAAGCTCAGGGACCGGCGGTGGCTCTCCGATGATAGCCCTCACTTCAGGAACGAGATCCACAATCAGTCCCGCGTTCGGTCCCAGCGCTTCCCGCAGCGCATCGCGCCACGGCACAAGCTCCGCTTCGCTCTTACCGAGAAGCGGGCGGATGAGGCTTTGAAAGGCCTGAGCCAGCGTCGCGTAAGGAATGTCGCGTTTGTACTGATCGAACTTGCCGGACGCGAAAAGGCCGCGCGGTGGTACCAGTACCGGCTGCAGCTCATTGACGACCGAGGACTTACCGATCCCAGAATAGCCCGAGACCAGGACCAATTCCGGGGCGCCACCGTTGACGATGCGGTCAAAGGCGGCGAGCAGGATCTCGATCTCGCGTTGCCGGCCGTAGAGTTTCTCGGGAATCAGCAGCCGGTCGGGCCTGTCGTGTTCGCCGAGTGGAAACTCGTCAATCCGGTTCAGTGCCTCCCATTCGGTCTGGCAGCGGCGGAGGTCACTTTCGAGGCCGGCGGCGGTCTGATAGCGGTCTTCGGCCCGCTTCGCGAGCAGCTTCATGACGATTGCCGAGACGGCGCCGGGGATCTCCTTCAGCCGCTGGGCGGGCGCCGTCGGCCGCCTGGCGAGGTGGCAGTGCACCCAGTCCATAGGATCGGCGGCGGTAAACGGCAAAGCACCGGTGAGCATTTGGTAGAAGGTGACGCCGAGCGCATAAAGGTCGCTGCGGGAATCGATTGATCGGTTCATCCGTCCGGTCTGCTCGGGGGCCATGTAGGCCAGCGTGCCGGCGATCGTCTCGGGAGGGTGAAGGGACTGGCGCTCGCGCGGTAAGCGTGAGGCAATGCCGAAACCGGTCAGGCGGACGTCGCCGGTCGCAGCGTCGACCAGGATATTGACCGGCTTGATGTCCTTGTGGACGAGACCGCGCCGGTGAAGTTTGCCAAGAACCGCGGCAATACAGATAGCCTGGGACAAGAAGTGTCCCACCTCCAACGGCCCACTGAGCAGCCTGTCGAGCGGCTCGCCGCCCGCATCCTCGAGCACCAGCATGGTCCGACCGGCGTCGCGCACGAGGTCGAGCGGCCGCGCTGCCCACGCGGCGTCGAGCTCATCCTTCAGTTCGAATTCGTTGGTGAGGCGATCGAGGCTTGAACGGGACGGCTGGTCGGCGGCAAGCATAACGAGCAAGACGGCGCGCTTTCCATTATCGTCCAGTCGCCAGCCGCGGCGACACACGCGATCGCCGTCCTCCCACAAGATCTGAGAGCCGCTATCCGAATACGTGCCGTTCAGCGAGTGCGGCACCATCTGTCAGACTCCGGCATCGGCTTCCGATCAAATCCCCCGGCTTCTCTCTGCCTTGCGGAAATTCTACCGCATCAACCGAGAAATGACAGCTATCCATTGATCTTGTCTGATCCGCCCTGCGCGGATCCGCCATCCCCTTAGCAACAATTAGGCGCGATTTGCCGGGCTTTACTGGCGCCCGGTGGCGCATGCCGGCCATCTGAAGCGGGGCTGGGGGCTTAAGAAAGCCGAGAGGAGTTGCTGAAGCCCCGAATGACAAACAGCACGAACAAAGGTGACCCAATGGGTGCGATGCTGGCTGACACTTCGCCTTATGAGGCAAAGGCGCTCGTGGAGACGCCGCCCGCGGAGCGTAAGCGCGTCGTCATCATCGGCGGCGGCTTCGCTGGGATCGCGGCGGCGCATGCGCTCCGGCATGCCGATGCGGAGGTCATCCTGATCGACCGCCGCAACCACCACATCTTCCAGCCGCTGCTCTACCAGGTGGCCACGGCGGTCCTCTCTCCTGCGGACATCACCGCGCCGATCCGTCAGATCGAGGTAAAGCAGCAAAACATCAGCGTGCTCCTGGCGGAGGTCACCGGCGTTGACGTTGCTTCCCGCATGCTCGAAGCGTCTTCCCCTGGCGTGGGTGTCAGCAAGATCGCGTTCGATTATCTGGTGGTCGCGACCGGGATGCGCCCAGGCTATTTCGGGCACGACGAGTTCGCGCGGTTTGCCCCAGGGCTTAAGAACCTGAACGACGCCGAGACGATTCGAGCGAAAATCCTGGGCGCGTTCGAATTGGCCGCAACGACCGAGGATGAAGGCGAGCGGGCGCGACAGATGACGTTCGTGCTGGTCGGCGCAGGTCCCAGTGGCGTAGAACTCGCCGCGTCCCTGGCGCAGATGGTGAGGGTCACGCTGCGCGGAAATTTCCGTCGCATCGATCCGGCACGGGCCAGCATCATTCTGCTCGACGCAGGCGAGCGGGTTCTGCCGACCTTTGCCGAGTCGCTGTCCCGGAGGGTATCAAAGCGCCTCAAGAAACTTGGCGTGAAGGTCTTGACCGGACTGAAGGTCGAGACCGTCGATGCGGAGGGCGTGGTCGCCGGCGGAAGCCGGATCCCCAGCGCGACCGTGCTGTGGACCGCCGGGGTCGTGGCATCGCCTATTCCCAAGATGCTCGGCGCCAAGACCGACCGCGCGGGGCGCGCGCTCGTTGATCCCTTGCTGAAGGTCATGGACGCGCCCTGCGTGTTCGTCGTGGGCGACGCCGCGTCGGTCATGCAAGACGAGCGCCCAGTGCCCGGGGTGGCGCAGGCGGCGATTCAGGGAGGGCGCTATGTCGGGCGGCTGATCGCGAAGGAGCTGGAGGGGCAAAAAGTCACGCGTCCGTTCCGCTATTTCGACATGGGCAATATGGCGGTCGTCGGCAAGAACTACGCCGTGCTGGAGCGGGGCTGGCTGCGCACAAGCGGCTTCCTGACGTGGCTGGTGTGGGCGTTCGTTCACATCCTCGCCCTCCCGCAGCTGCAGAATCGCCTGCGCGTGCAGCGCCAGTGGCTCTGGTCGTATTTCACCGGCCAGCGCAGCTCGCGCCTGATCCCCGAGCCGCCACGGACCACGGGCAACATCTATTCATAAGCGCAGGAGCCGCAGCGAACCCAAGGCGGTCTTTGTTGAGGAATCGACCATGAAGGATATCGCGTTCGCCTTATCGCGCCTACGGCTAACTTCACGGCCCAATTTGGCAGCGCGACTGCCCGATTTCATCGCGCTGACAAAGCCGCGGGTGATGGTGCTCGCGGTGTTCACCGCACTTGTCGGATTGATAGTGGCGCCAAGTCGCCTCGACCCGCTCCTCGCGTCTATTGCAATTCTGGCAATCGCCGCAGGGGCTGGAGCGGCCGCCGTGCTGAATATGTGGTACGATGCTGATATCGACGCCGTGATGGCGCGCACCGCCGCCCGCCCAATTCCCC
>JAFAQA010000362.1 GCA_019246665.1 Hyphomicrobiales bacterium | reverse complement strand
GCTCGTCGCAAGCGAGATGCCCGCGCCCCCCGAAGCGGAAATCTGGCCCGCATTGCCGATCGTCCAGGTCGCGCCGTTGCTGCCCCCATCAATGCCGTCCGACGAGCCGCTCGACGTCACCGTCCCCGCGCTCGTGATCGTGAGAGGATTGTCGGTCAACGAATTGAGCACGACCGGACCGGTCGTGCTGCCGCTGATCGTCCTCGACATCGCCCTCTCCTGTATTCTTTTGGCCAGCGGTTTCTCGTTCGACCCGCCGTTACACGCGGTAGCCGAGGCGATCTATCACTGGCTTGAGTATGGGAAACACGGGTTCCAAATGCTTCAGATAATGCCGGTAGCGGAACCGGGACCTGTCGTAGACTTTCTCGGTGACTTGCGCATAGCTCGGCGTATGTGGAACTCGCCGGTTTTCCTGGAAATTTACGCAGCGCTCATCGAAGGGCTCACCGATGAAATCAAGGATGCGCCGCAAATTACTTGCGACATCGTCCACCATGTCCTCATAGCGCACCGGGAGATAGCGCAGCGCCATCTGCGATCGATAATGATGAACGAGGTCCATCACCAGAACGTAGTGTCTGGCAATCGTCTCGAGCTCGTAGGCGCAGAAATATCCGTGCGTCAGATGATGCGAGTAGACGGAGAGAACGACATCGAGCGGGTGCCGCAGAAGGTGAATGAGGGGCGAGCGCGGAAAGATGCAAGAGATCAGCCCGAGATGCATTTCATTGAGCGGCATCTTGTCGGTGAAATGGGCGCTCCCCGGCTTGAGGATGCCTCTCAGCTCCACCTTGCGCAGGTAGATGTCCCGCAATTCCTCAAGGCCGCGCCGATTGTCGCCCATCCACAACTCGGCGAGCGCCTCCGGATAGGACAGGGGACTTCCAAACCAGCGTCCGATCAAATCGCCGCATTCATTGATGAAGGGGAGCTCATCGCCGGCCGAGATCCTTGGATGGCTGGAGAGCGCTTGTTCCATCAGCGTGGTTCCCGAGCGCGGGAAGCCGAGAATGAAGATGGGTTGCGCGCAATTTTCGCGCGCTGAGCACGGCGGCATCAGGCGCAGGCGCTCGGCAACGAAGAATTGCCGCAAGCGGTCGGCCATATCCCGCGCCTCACGCTCGAGATAGCGCTTGCCGGCGATCTCACGCGCCCGCTGCTTGGCCGCGTTGAAACAGGCAAAGGCTTCATCGTACCGGGCGAGCTTGTCGAGAATCCGCCCCTTCTCCAAGAGCATGTTGGAATCGAGCCGAGCGTCCGCGATGCCATCGCGATCGCCCGCGCCTTCCTCGAGTTCCAGTTCGGAGAGTGCATCCGAAAGCTTGCCCTCACGCGCGAACAGGGTCGCGCGCGCGACTCTCACGCCCGGATCGGCGGGCCGGATCTTGGCGGCGCGATCGAGCTTGTCCTTTGCGGCGACAAAATTTCCGTCAGCTTCCTCGAGCTGTCCCCAGCCGAAGAGCGTCTGGAAAATGTCCGGCGCCGCTTGCGTCGATTTGGTGTAGAGCTCCCGAGCCTCAGCAATCTTTCCCTGGCATTTCAAGTTCCAGGCAAGGTTGGCGAGAAGAATGGGATCGCGGTCCCCTGAAAGCTCGAGCACTCGTCGATAATGAAACTCTCCGATGTGCGGCCGCTGCGCTTCAGTGAGGATCATTCCCATCAGGTTGTGCGAGCGCGGATGCGTCGGCGCGAGCCGGATCGCGTTTCGCGCATGTTGTTCGGCGCCCGGCAGATCCCCCTTTTGGAAAAGGAGCATCGCCAGTTCCTGGGTGGCGTCGACATTGTTCGGATCCACGGCGACAAGCCGCTGCAACAAGGTGAAGGCCCCCTGCTCCTGGCCGGCCTGTCGGCGAATCTGATAAAGGACGGCAAGCGGGCCCGGGAGGCGAGGGGCTAGGTCCAAAGCCTCGAGAGCCCCCGCCTCGGCGGTCGCGACATCACCGTTCGCAAGGGCCTTCGCGGCCTTATTGGTGAGTTTCTCCAGCGCCTCCTTCGCGGTGGGAGGAGCCATGTAGTTCGGCGCGAGCTTGCAGCAACGTTCGGCCCGCAGGCCGCTGCCGCAAGCGCAAAGCATATTCGCGTGCAGACTTGCCGTGGCAGGTGGAGTAGCCCCGCCCGCCGCGGCATGCATGCCCATCATGTCATATACCCTGTTTCGCGGCGCACGAGTCCGATGGCCAGACGCTCGCGCCACCACGCGATCGTACGTTCCAAGCCTTCACGCAGGTCGATGCGTGGGCGCCAACCTGTATCCTCGTTGAGGCGGCGGCTGTCGGCGAGAAGGGCGCGCACCTCGGATCCCGCAGGACGCATGCGCTTGGGGTCCTGCACGACAGGGCGCTGGCACTTCGTGGCTTGTAAAACGAGCTCGATGATGTCCTTGACGCTCACCGCCTTCCCGCTTCCCGCATTGTAAGGCCGCCCGTACTGGATGTTGGGGGCAATGCCGAGCGCCAGGAAAGCTTCCGCCGTGTCCTCGACGAAGGTGAAATCGCGCAAGGGCGACGTGTCGCCGGTCTGGATGGCGTTGCAGGATGGATCGAGCGCCTGGCGGATGATCGTCGGGATGATGGCGCGCTCGCTCTGGCGCGGGCCGAAGGTGTTGAAGGGTCGCAGGATCGCGACGGGGAGTTCGAACGATCGTGCGAAGGCTTCCGCCATCATATCGGCTCCGATCTTGGAGGCCGAATAGGGTGATTGGCCTTGCAGAGGATGGCTCTCACTGATCGGCATCGTGAGCGCCGTGCCGTAGACCTCGCTCGTGGAGGTGTGCACGACACGCATTGCGCCGCTCTCACGCGCTGCCTCGAGCACGTTCAGCGTGCCGAGGACGTTGGTCTCGGCATAGCTTTGCGCCGCCGCGTAGGAATAGGGAATGGCGATGAGCGCGGCGAGGTGAAAGATGATTTCCTGCCCCTGGGCGAGGCGGCGGACGAAGCCGGAATCGCGAATATCGCCGCGCGCGAGTGTCAGCTTGCCGCGAGCCTCCTCGGGCAGGTCATCGAGCCACCCATGGTGGTCGAATGAATTGTACAGACAAAGTGCCGTCACCTTGGCGCCGCGCTGCACGAGCTTTTCGGTCAAATGCGAGCCGATAAAGCCATCGGCGCCGGTCACGAGAACTTTACGGCCCTTGTACTCCACGCTTCATTCCCCCGGTTGTATGAGTTCTTCGTTCATGAGCGAGGGTTGGGGAAAGGCTTGTTGCCAATTCCAACCGCTGCGACCCTCATTCAGCGTCCGCTGCAAATCCTCGCTCGGCGGCGAATGCCAACCAACCACGGCCAGCAAGCCGCGGATGATCCATCCGATGTCCTTGGCGAGAGTGCGATGCGGGAAGTAGGCGAGATCGATGTTTGCCTTCAATGGGAATAGGTACTGGCAGTAAAATTTCTCGGGGTCACAATTGTCCGGAAAGATTGAGCTTTCGTTCCTGAACAACACTTGATTTGGCCCAAACAGGCCGGGGCGGTATTGCAGCACGCGCAAGTATATTCCGCTGAAGCAATGTGCAAGTTCCAGGCTCTCGGGGCGCGGCCCCACGATCGACATGTCGCCTTTCAGGATGTTCCAAAGCTGCGGCAATTCGTCGAGCTTCGTCTTGCCGAGAAAGCGGCCGAGGCGGGTGAAGCGCGGATCGTTTTCCACCGTCACAGGACCTGACGCCGCGCCACAATTGTTGCGGAACTTCTGGAACTTGTAGATCCGGAAATGACGCCCCCGGAGGCCCAGACGGAGGTGCGAGAAGAAGATCGGACGGCTGCCGTTCGTCCAGATCGCCAGGATGACGATCAGCATGACCGGGCTGAAGATGATCAGCGCCACAAGCGCGGCCGCGACGTCGAAGCCGCGCCTGACGATATCGGGCGTTCTCGGCGCTTGGCGCTCGGACAAGCCCGTAAGCTGGATGAGCGTCATGACAGGGCTTCCACCGGTGCTGCATGGTCGAGCGCTTTCGCCATGACCGCGGTCACTTTCTCGACGTGGTGCTCCTCCATGCGCGGATGCAAAGGCAAGGTGAGCTCGCGCTGCGCGAATTGCTCGGTCAGCGGCAAGGGTGCGCAAGGGAAATTCTCGCGGTAGTACGAGGTCTCGTGGATGGGCGGGTAGTGAATGGTGGTTTGAATTTCAGCGTCGCGCAGTTCGTCGACGATGCGCTGGCGATCGACATTCTCAGGCAAGACGACCGGCATGATGTGATGTGATGCCACGTGATTGGATGACTTGTGCCACGCCGCGAACGGCAGGCAGAGATCCGGGCACTGCGCGCCGAGCGAACGCATGTAGGATTGCGTCAGGTGCCGGCGCTTGGCATTCCATTCGTTCAAGCGCTTGAGCTGCAAGAGACCGATCGCGGCGCGCAGCTCGTCCATGCGGTAGTTGTAGCCGAGCATGGTGACGTCATAGGTGGATATTCGGCTCGAGCGCCGTTGAAAGGTGCCGCTCGTCATGCCGTGCCCGCGCATTTGGCGGATTTTGTCGAGCACTTCGTCGTTGGAGGCGAGCACCACCCCGCCTTCGGCCGTCGTCATGTTCTTGTTTCCATAGAAACTGAAGGCGGCGGCGTCTCCGAACGTTCCGGCCTGCTCGGCACCGGCGGCATGGGCCGCATCCTCGATGAGCAAAAGGCCGCGTGAGGTCGCGAAATCGCGCCAGGCCGAGCGATCGACCGTATAGCCCGCATAATGCATGAGGATCACGGCTTTCGTTCGAGCCGTGCATTTGGCAGCGGCGTCCGAAAGCGACATGACGGGAAGGTCGAGAGCTTCGATGTCGACGAATACCGGCTTGGCGCCGGCGTAAAGGACGCTGTTTGCTGTCGCCACGAACGAGAGCGAAGGCACGAGAACCTCGTCGCCACGCCCGACGCCCAAGCCTTCCAGGATCAGGTGGAGCGCGGCGGTGCAGGAATTCACGGCAACGCAGTCGCTGGCGTTGTGCTGCTCGGCGAAGGCGCATTCGAAGGAGCGAACGCGATCCCCCATCGTGATCCAGCCGCTGTCGATGACCTCGGAGAGAGCCGCCTTTTCTTCTTCCCCCAATATGGGTTCTGCGACCATCAACATCGGCATCTCCTCAAAGACTCGTGCAAACGCTGAGCACATCGGTCCTGCGGCCCCGGCCAAGCCCCAAAGGCCGCAGTGTTGCTGTTTCCAGTGGGCCGGCGCCCGACAAGTGGCGCGGTCGCGTCACTAGGCCGCGGCGACGATTTGAAATGCGGGTGGTTGATCGTCCCAGTTGAGTTCTTGTGCCTGCTGGAAGTCCTGGACGCGCCCCACGTCGAGCCACAGACCGTTGTGCTCGAAGGTGTGTACCGGTATCCCGCGATCCATCACGCAGAGCATGAGGTCGTCGAAACCGAACGGCACGCCCGAGGGTATGTAGTCGAGCACCTGGGGATCCATGCAGTAGATACCCATGCTGACCATCTGGGAGAGAATGGGTTTCTCCCGGAACTGGGTGACCCGGCCGTTCTGGCCCTCGATCACGCCGTAGTCCATTTTGACGGTTCGGGTCGCAGTGGCGATCGTCAAGGCGCTGCCCCGCTGGCGATGATAGGTCGTGAAGGCATTGAAGTTGAGGTCCGTCAGGACGTCGCCGTTGATGACCAGGAACGTGCTGTCCAGACGATCACGCAGCAAACTCAAGGGGCCAATCGTCCCGAGCGGCTCTCGCTCCTCGGTGTAGTCGATATGAAGATCCCACTGACTTCCGTCGCCGCAAACGGCTCTGATCAATGCGCCGAGATAACCGGTCGTTATGTAGACATCCCGCGTTCCGTTCCTGCGAAGCCATTTGAGCAAAAGCTCGAGAACCGGCTTGGAGCCGACGGGCATCAGTGGCTTCGGCAGCACCATGGTGTAGGGCCGAAGGCGTGTTCCCTTGCCGCCGCACTGAATTACCACTTTCATCTCGTTCTCCTGACCGCTTTACTTACGCAATCGGGCACTTTAACTTCGCCATAAAGTCAGTCTGCAGGGTGCGTTCTGAACGGCCCGAATTCGCAAGCACCAGCGTCGAACAAAAGGGGAGTCGGTCGCTTTCGTTTCCTTGATTCGTGACCGAGGCAACAGAACAACGCTATATCGGGGCGGTGCGTTTGCGACGTGCTAAAATGCATTACTACCACCTACTAGAAGTGTTACGCGCGATACTCACTTGTAGGTAGGGTTTTCGCGGGGGAACAAAGAGCCTCGAAACGGCTTGTTCCGGCGATCGGATTTTTACTCGTGCAGCATCAAGGCCCGTGCTGGATTGGAGCGTGTGAGGCGCTGGGCGACCCGCTCGTCTCGGAACTCTCTCGTTTGGCGCTGGCCGATCACCTCAGGCGGACGGTTCTCTTCGTGAATTCCATGTCAAATCAAGGAGATGGATTAGACTAGCTCGTCCACGAGGCATCGTCGAAGTATTGCAGGTCCGGCGTGGAGCGTTGCGCCTGCCCGGCCGAGTGGATCGACGTCGAGGCCGCCCTGACGAACTCGAGGCGCGGCTGTCCCATCTCGCGTGCGATGAAGCCGAGCGCTCTTCGCGCAGCGCGTCCCTCCAAAAAAGGGCTCACGGATCCGTTTCAATCGGCGAGACGAATCACTTCCAGCGCGCAGAAATCCACAGCATCTCCAGTATCCGAATCACTTCGACGGCTTTGTGCGAATTACGTTTCTCCGCCTGCCGTGCCGAGCGTTGCCCGTTGCGCGCGCATCTCGGCCGATAAACTGCTCGCGCCGGCACGCGCCAAGCCGCTGCTCTGGCCAGTGGGATCGGCCGCGAGAAAGCCTCGTCCGCCATGTGTCTCCGCAACATCCGTCATCATCGGAAGAAGCCCAAGCGGGTGCACGAACTCTTCGCGAAAACAGGGGAAGCGTCGCGCGTCGAACAATCTTCGCAGCCAGTCGACGACCACCATGTGGCGTTCGGAATTTCGGATATAGGGATGGTAAGTCATCCAAATCTCAAGCGAGTGCTTGATGCCGATGTCGACGGGAACAAAGCGGCCACCGAACACCAGGGCGTAAGAGGGAAGCCAGCCGATGCCGGCGTCTCGCTCGATCGCGTAAAGCACGGCCGAGCTCGTATTGGTGCGCAGCGCGATCATCCCATCAAGGCTCTCGACGCCAAGCAAGCGTTCGTAAGCGCCTTCCGGAAGAAGCGGCGAGACTTGCTGCACGAAGCGATGCTGACGCGCCTCCTCCAATGATCGGGGGATACCATTGCGCCGCGCATATTCCTGCGAAGCAAAAGGATAGGTGTGCAGATACCCGAGGCGGACTGCGTAAAGATCAGGATTGGTCGCCTTGTGAAACTGAATAGAGATGTCGGCTTCGAGGCGCGCGACATCCGTCGAATCCATTGTGCAGCGCAATTCCATCGTGAGGAGGCGATGGGCCTGGGTGAAAGGTAAAAGCTTGGGCAGAACCCAGTAGGTGCCAAGACCCTCGGTGATCGCGACGCGGACGATGCCGCGCAAAGGGTCCTGTCCCACGCTGCTGCGCCGCGCGATGCTCAAGGTCGCCCGTTCCATCGCGCGTACTTCGTCGAGCATGAAGCGCCCGTCATCGGTCAGCCTCAAACCTTCCTTGTCGCGCGCGAACAGGCGGTATCCGACCGTTTTCTCGAGCCGGTCGAGGGCCCGGGCGATGGTGCTGGCCGAGACGCCAAGCACCTCCGAAGCCCGTCTCAAGCTGCCCTGGGACGTGCAGGAAAGAAAAATTCGCAAATCATCCCACGAAAGCTCTTGCATGAAAGCCCGTCCCGCAAGCTCCAAATCTGAAGCACCCTGTGCCAGTTTTGGTTGCATTCGATGGTCCGCCTTTCGCTTATGCTAACGGATTAATATGAAACTAATCAAATCACATGTTAGGATTTTTGGAGAGGGCCGGATGGATGGTCCGATTTTGAAGCATCGTCCGCTGGACCTCATCCCGCCCAGTCGACGCTTCACCGTTCGGCCCGCGACCGCATCCGAGCTCGGTCGTTTGATCGATATGGCGGCACCGGAAATTCCGGCCATGAAGGTTATCGAACCGGCGATCCGCCGGGTGTTTACCTTCAATCCCGAGACTATACTGGCAGTACACGATCACAAAGGCCTGGTGGGAGGGTTCGCCTTCCTTTACCTCAATGAGCTCGGTCTCGAGCGGCTTTTCGACGGCGCATTTTCGGTCGCCGATCCTGATGTGGCTCACCTCGCAGCGCCTGGGGAAACTCCCAGAGGTCTCTACGCCTGGGCCATGTATCTGCCCGGCTCGCGCGTCGCCGCCATGGGCAATGTCATGCGTTTCGTTCGCCGGCCCGGCTTTGCCGAGGTTGAGATGTATGCGCGCCCCGGCACGGTCAAAGGCCAGAAGTTCATGGAACGGACGGGCTTCGAGCCGGTCGCACAGGGTCCGAATGACCTTTTCGTCTATCGACGCCGCGATCCTTCGTCGTTTTCTTCCCCGGTGCATCGGCAGTTGGCCGGGCTTTCGGAGGCGGTCGCCGACAAGCTGCGCCGCGAGGGGCCTTCTGCAGCCCGCCCGGCGCGCGCTCGCATGCGCGTGAAGGTCGCGCGCGGTGCCGACGACCTCCTGATGGTGTACGCGATCCGTGCCGCGGTGTTCCTGGCTGAGCAAGCCTGCCCTTACGCGGAGGAATTCGACGGCAACGATCATTGTGCCACACATTTCATCGGCTTCGTTGGCGATGAGCCGGCATGCTCCTTGCGCGCTCGCTATTTCGGGGATTTCGTCAAGCTCGAGAGGCTTGCGGTTCGCAAAGAGTTTCGCCGGACGCGCGTTTCGTTCGATGTGGTGCGCACCGCCGTCGAGCATGTGCGCCGCAAGGGGTTTCGCCGCATCTACGGCCATGCGCGCGAGGGGGTGGAGAAGTTTTGGGCGCATTTTGGCGGAAAGCCACTCGCGCCAGGACGCGACTTCATCTTCTCCGATTATCGATACTCGGAGATGATTGCCGAGTACGAGGCGCTTCCCAACGCCATCGATCTGGAGAGCGGCCCTTACGTGATCTTGCGGCCGGAAGGCGATTGGGATCGGCCGGGCATTCTCGAGAGCTCGGCCGAAAGGAAGGTTCGGGACCCGGAAGAGAAGGTGGCGCGCAAGCTCCGGCCGGCGGTGGTCGCATGAACCTCAATCCCACTCTGAAGCAGCTTTTCCCGCGAAGCGCGTTGCTGATATCGCTCGACGACGAGATGTCCTGCTTCGTCATGTGCAAATGCGCGATGCTGATCGGCTGTTGGCATCGCATGCAATGGCCGATCGCCTTTCTGCGACGGGTGTCGCCCGAAGGCAGAGTCATTCCGTCAAGCAAGAAGCAGGCTTTCTCTGAAGCCGGCGACTTGATCTTCGATCTCGCCGATCCCTGCCCTTGGAACGATCTGCAGTTTCGCGCCGTGCTCGCCGATTTTGGTACGGCATCGGTCACTCTCGCGGGCTCGGGTCTGCACGATATCTTGCTTGGAACCGCGATCGGCGCAAACGCGATCGGCATTCCGACGACCGTCGTCACGGACGCCGTGCAGGGCCGGGAGCCTGGGGGCTTGCCAGGTGATCTTTCGAACGAGGCGCTGTTCTTGCTGCTCCAGCCCTTCGCCTTGCTGATGCCGACAACCGCCTTCGTCTCGACCACGGAGTCGGGCGTGTAGCTGGGGTGGGCGCTCTCAGTGGGCTTTCGACGGACGGGCGGTCATGGCGTCGGCTCGTATACCCAGATTGCCGCCGGCTCACGGGAGGTCGCCCGCCCCGCGACGAAGAGTCGATCGAGCATCGGGCTGAAGAGAGACGTGCGTGCGCCCCGCACGGTTGGAATGCGCGCGATCCGCTCATATCCGTTTCGCTGCTCGAAGATGTCGAGAAAGCCTTCGCCGCAGCTTACGTAGATGCGGTGACGCTTGGCGTCGACAAAGACATCATCGGCGTCCTCGCAAGTATCGGTCCTCGAGAGGAGCGCGCCGTCGCTAAGGTCAAGTCTCAAGAGCTCCGCCGGATCCCGCGTCACGGTGATCAGCCGTGATTCTTCCTGCTCGAGCGCCATAGGAAAATTCCGGCCGGTTTCGCCGAACCGCCATCGCGCATGCGTCGTCACTTCCGCACCTTCGATGAGCGCGACGTGCCGGCCATCAGGTACATTCGCGAAGACGTGCGTGCCATCGGTCTGAAATCCTTCAGGGTGGCCATCGAGGATCACCACGCCGGTCTTCGCCCGCGTATCCGGATCAATGCTCGCGATGGCGCCATTGCCGTAGGCGACCAATACGCGATGATGCGCGGCATCGACGCGAATATTGTCGGCGTCCTCCCCGAGATCGATCCGGCCTGAAGGCTCGAGCTCTGTTCCATGAAACAACCGGACCGAGCCATCGCCGGCATTGACGACGAAAAGCGTATCGGTTGAGGGCTCATAATCCACACCTTGTGGATGCTTGAGTCCTTCGATTTGACGGATGATCTGACCTGAGGTCGATCACGCCCACGCTGTCATTGCCAAGCCCGGCGACGAAAAGGCGCTGCCTGCCAAGGTCGACGGCAAGATGGTCGATTCGGCCACTGACCTTGCGGAGCGAGATTTTCGCCGTGAGCCGCAGTGGCGGCTCAGCCGCCGCCACTTCTGGCCCGTTAACCAGAACGAACCCAAAGCAAGGCAAGAGCAGCGAGCCTGCGCATTGTTCAGCTCTTCTTGATCGCGATCTTATCGAGTGCGGCCCGAAGTCCCTTGGCAAGCCTTTGAGCATCGTCATTCGCCCAGAAATGCATGAAGAACATTCTAGGTTCATCATCGAGCATGTGGTTATGAACCGCGGTGACCTCGATCCCATTCATCCGCAAGGCACGAAGAACCGGATTGACCTCGGAGGCGGCGAGAACGAGATCGCCGGTGATCGCGGCCTTTCCCCCGACGGTAGGCTGAAAATTAATGCCGATTGCCGAGCCCATTCCCTCGGGAACGATCATGCCGTCCTCTTTAACGGGCTCGGCGCGCGGGATCGAGAATTGGTAGACCGCGCCATTCGCCTTTCCCTTGAAGCCCAGCGCCGAATCGAGCGCTCCCGTGTCGAGATCAAGCGAGGTGGGTGATGTTGGCGGATTCGGACCGAGCGGCGTGCCGCTAAGCTGAAGCCCATCGTGGAGCATGGCGGCGAGCTTCACCGGGTCGCCGTGAGCAGAAACATGCATATACATCGTGGCGGGCTCCGCGCGCAGGAGATGATTGTGGAGAGCCGTGATCTCGATCCCGTTTTCGAGAAACTTTTCCATGACCGGGTTCACTTCGTCGCCCGTGAGCACAAGGTCGCCCATCACCATCACCTCATCCCCCCTTGGCATGAAGGCGAGCCAAGAGCCGAGCGCAAAGCCGGGTTTGAGGTCCACGCTATCCAGTTTCACCTTAAGATCCGTGCGCGGCAGTCCGACGCGGTAGACCCCGCCTTGTTGCAACGCCCCCTCCTTGCCGAGGGCTTTGGCCACGGCCTGCCAGTCGGGTTCGGCCGATGCTGGTACGGTGAGGGCGAAAACGCCGACCAGGCCAGCGAGAAACTGCATCCACATGAGTAGCATCCTTCCTTTGCGTCCCGTCCAAGCTCTCATCACGCCAGCGCCCCTTTCTCTTGGCGTGCATTCAATCGATCGAAGAGTTGCTCCACCCTTTTGGTGAAGGCGTAAGCGATCTCGGAGTGGTCACTGACCGCCGGACAATCATCCCAGAGTTCGACCATTCTCACTCACATGAAGCATTTTTCCATGTGATACACTAGAAACTTGATGATACAAGCGTTTCACTTAATCTTGATCTGGGGGTACAGTTCCAACATTGATCCTCGGAAAAGAGCCGGAGCAGAGGTGGTTGCTCCTCCTCCACCGAATTCCCGCAAAGCCCGCTTATTTCCGGGTGAAGATCTGGCGCCGGTTGCAAGACATCGTTGCCGTCGCCGTGGAGAGCACGGCTTACGGCTACCGGCGAACGCGGAGACCCATGAAGACTCCGAGTGGCTTTTGAAGGGAATCGTCAAGGGCAGCGGTGAGGCAATGGTGTGCGAGGCGCAACTCATTGGTGGGCTCTGCGACGCGCAGGCGCGGGGGCTCTTCGACGCGGCGCGCGATGAAGATTACCGCTCGATCGCCAAGGAAGCACGCGAGCTTTCCGCAAAGCTCGAGGCGACAGCGACACCCGAACCGGGAGCGGACGCGCGTGTCCAGGTCGCTCGGCTGCGCAAGCGAAGCGCTCAGGTCGCGGCGATCGATTTCTTTGCCTCGAACTGAAGGGTCGGACTTCGGTTACACGCAAGGACGCATGTCGATCGCATCGAATGCAGTTGGCTGATCCGCTGCTTCATCGATCCGGATACGGTGATCCGCTTCGTCGCGGGCAAGGGATATGCCCCCAAAAAGGGCGATTTGCGCTTCGACCTTTTTGACGGCGAGATCACTCATGAAGGCGATCGTTGCACCTTTGAAGTCCTTGTCGAACGCGCCGGCATCGGCGAACCCGCGTTGCGCGCGATCGCGCACGACATCGACCTCAAGGACGCGAATTTCGGACGCGAGGAGACGAGGGGGATCGCAAGTTGATCGCAGGCATTGTCGCCGCGAGCCCGGACGACGAGCGACGCCTTGCCCAAGGCGCTCCCGTTTACGACAATCTCTATCGATATTTCAGGACAAAGCGCGGGTGACATGATTCTAGGTCGCGTGGCTCGATGGAAAGGGAAGCTTCAGCGCTTGCGGTTTGCTGATGGAGATCAATGATCTTAAAAGATGATGCGGTTGCGGCCGAATATATGAGCCGGCTTCTTTCATTTCCTTGCTGATCATTTTCCTTCGCTTGCGGGCGGCCCCTGCTCGCCGCGATGGCGTTTCTCCACCCGGAAGTCGAGCTCGGTCCCGAGCGCAAGAAGCAAATCGGAAACTTGATCGATGCCGCGTCGGCCTGATCCGCGCAGGCTCATCATCTTGCGGACTTTGCGGGGGGTCGTGTCCAACCTTGAGGCGAGCACATCGAGCGTCACGCCGAGTTCCTGCTCGATAAACGCATCCGCGATGCATTGGACGACGGCGGCTCTCGTTCGCAGACGATGCGCGAACAGGATGTCGGCATGGATTGCCTCCTCCCCCACGCTCGGCGTGGTCTTGGTGTCGGCGACGCGATAGGTGTCGAGCGCGAGGACGGCCTCTTCCATTGCGGCCACGTGGCTTCCATGGCGCTCCAACGCGTTCTGATAAGCCTCCAGAACGACGGCCGTCTCCATTTCCTTCACCCTGCTCATCTGCGCATCTCCGACAGGCCAGGCCAGCCCCCAAAGCCCACATCAATCCCTATCGGAACGCAAAGCCTTCAAAATATTCATACGAGTTGTTTTAACTGAAACGACGGGTTACCCCATTGTGGTGGGGGCAGCGCGCTCGTTAAATCCGATCGCGTCTGCGCCCCTTGAGCCCGCCCCTGTTTTGAGGCTTTGCGCGATGGGACCGGAAGAGAAGCCGACACGCCAATGCGGCTCCTGCACCTTGTGCTGCAAGGTGCTTGGCGTGGCCGCGCTCGACAAGCCGGCGGGCGTCTGGTGCCGGCATTGTCGTCCAAGCCAGGGCTGCGTCGTTTATGATGCGAGGCCGCAGGAATGCCGGACCTTCGGTTGCTTATGGCTCGCCAATCCGCGCTTCCCCGACGAGCTTAAGCCGGAGCGCTCCAAGCTCGTATTCGTCCTGGAGGCCGAGGGAACCCGGATCATCGCTTATTGCGATCCTGGCTGGCCGCTCGCCTGGAAGGAGGCGGCGAACTACCGCATGCTGAAGAACATGGCGATGAAGTCGGCGGAGAAAGGTCGGCAGGTGGTCGTCGCATTGCGCGAGCATTATACGGCGATTCTTCCTGACCGAGACGTGCCTCTTGGCATTGTGAAACCAGGCCAGCGTATCGTCTATCGCGAAGCAGGCTCGGGCGCGGAAAAGCGTCTCGAGCCGACGGTCGAATAGGAGAGTTTCCTAACAAAGGAGGGGGAAGGCCCATGAGCCTTTCAACGCTCATCATCGGTGTTGTGCTATTTCTCGGCATTCACACGTTCACCATGCAACGCGGCGCCCGAGCCGGGCTCATCGCCAGGATCGGCGAAGGTCCCTACAGGGGTCTTTACTCCATCGTCTCTCTCGCTGGGTTGGTGCTGATCATCTACGGCTACGGTGTCTACCGTTCGGCTGGTACGATCCCACTGTGGAATCCGCCGGTCTTTCTACGCCACATCACCTTCCTCTTGATGCTCATCGCGTTCGTGCTGCTCGCCGCCACCTATCCGCCGTCGCATATCAAACGCTGGGTGAGGCATCCAATGATCACGGCAGTGATCTTGTGGTCCCTCGCTCATCTCCTGGTGCGCGGCGATCTTGGTTCCATTCTGATGTTCGGCGGCTTCCTCCTCTGGGGGATTCTGGCCCGCATCTCGATGGGAAGGCGCGCTCCAGGGGATGTGCAGGGACCAGCCGCCACGACGGGCGACCCGCGGTGGCAGACTGACCTCGTGGTGGTGGCGGTCGGCATCGTGGCGTATTTCGCCTTCGTGATCTGGGGCCACCCCTGGCTCATCGGCGTCAGCCTCATTTGAGGGCTCGCGTAGGCAAGGTGCTTGCAATCCAAGACCCTCAGCGACGGCTGCGGCATCGCTTCCGCCCGCGGGAACTGGCCATTTTCAGCATGTTCGGTTATCAATCGCGCGAATGCGGAGAAAGAGAGAATCGCTTACATGAAGAAGGTTTATGCCGATCCGAAGTCGGCGCTCGCCGGCATCTTGAAGGACGGCATGGTCGTCCTCTCCGGCGGCTTTGGCCTCGCCGGCATTCCGGAAGCGTTGACCTACGCGGTGCGCGATTCCGGGGTCAAGGGATTGACCGTGGTCTCGAACAATGCGGGCGTCGACGGCATCGGGCTCGGATTGCTGCTCGAGACGCGACAGATCAAGAAGATGATCTCTTCGTATGTGGGTGAGAACAAGCTTTTCGCCCAACAATATCTCGCGGGAGATCTCGAGCTCGAATTCAACCCTCAGGGGACGCTCGCCGAACGCATCCGGGCAGGCGGTGCCGGCATTCCGGCTTTCTTCACCAAGACGGGAGTCGGCACCATGATCGCGGAGGGCAAGGAGACCCGCGAATTCGACGGCGAGACCTACGTCATGGAGCGCGGCATCGTCGGCGATCTGGCCTTGGTGCACGCCTGGAAGGGCGACACCGAGGGCAATCTCGTCTATCGAAAGACGGCACGAAATTTCAACCCGATGATGGCCACGGCCGGCAAGGTCACGGTCGCCGAGGTCGAGCACCTGGTCGAGCCCGGTGAGATCGATCCCGACCAGATTCACACGCCGGGCATTTATGTGACGCGCATCGTGCATGTCCCGGTGGTCGGTGCGAAGCGCATCGAGCATCGCACGACGCGCCCGCGGATGGCGGCTTGACGGCGCGATCGAGGAGACAAGAAATGGCCTGGACCAGGGAACAGATGGCGGCGCGCGCCGCGCGCGAGCTGCAGGACGGCTTCTACGTCAATCTCGGCATCGGCATTCCGACGCTCGTGTCGAACTACATTCCGCCCGGGATGAGCGTCGTCCTGCAGAGCGAAAATGGCATGCTCGGCATGGGCCCTTTCCCTTATGAGGGCGAGGAGGACGCCGATCTGATCAATGCCGGCAAGCAAACCGTCACCGAATTGCCCATGACCAGCTATTTCTCGAGCGCGGATTCCTTTGCGATGATTCGGGGCGGCCACATCGACTTGTCGATCCTCGGGGCCATGCAAGTCGCCGAGAACGGCGATCTCGCCAATTGGATGATTCCTGGCAAGGTGGTCAAAGGCATGGGGGGCGCCATGGATCTGGTCGCCGGCGTCAAGAAGGTTGTCGTTGTCATGGAGCATGTGTCGAAGGACGGGCCGAAATTGCTTCACCGCTGCACCCTGCCGCTTACCGGCGAGCGTGTGGTCGATCTCGTGATCACCGATCTTGGCGTGTTCTCGATCGACAAGCACGGCGCGCGCGGCATGAGCCTGATCGAGCGTGCCGAGGGCGTCTCGCTCGATGAGATCCGCTCGAAGACCGAGGCTGCATTCACGGTCGCGGAACAGGCCAGGGCCGCGTGACGGCAGCGCGGCCTTGGTTCAATCGGTCACCTGCGAGACCGCCTACAACGAACGGTTGAGGGGCGGCTCGCCACGACCCGAAGCGCCGGTCCTTCAATGACCACGCTCAGCGACAGCAGGCAGGTGAGGCGGGCCAAAAGCCTGGAGGCTGCACCCTGGCGTCAGCTCGTGGGCGGGGCCTTCGTGCTGATTGTGGCCGTTCTCGGCACCATGACGCCACGCTTGTTTTCCCAGGCCACGCTCGCTTCCTTTATCGAAAAGGATGCTTGCGCCGAACTCGGTGCTCATTGCCGCGTGGGCGGACCTGTTCGCGCGCATCTTTTTCCTTATCCAGCGATTGACGTACAGGAAGTCACGTTCTCTCTCGACAACGGTCGCATGGCGATCCATGCGGCCCATGCGATGGCGGAGCTCCGCGCGCTGCCGCTGATCGCGGGGCGGATCAGCGTCAATCATCTCGATCTCGAGGGCGCACAGATCGACATTCTGGCTCCGGCCGAAGGAATGCGGCTCCTTACCTCGGCGAATGATGCAGGATCGGCTCTCTTTGAAGCCATTGCGGTGGCGGATAGGGCTGGCGATCGGCTGACACGCGTCGGCGTTGATCACTCGCGGCTCGTCATCCGCTCCGGCGCGGCGAAATCGGGGATCCAAGTTGAAGCCTTCTCGGCCCTGGTTGCCTTGCCACAACATGGAGGTGAGTTCTTCGGGTATCTGAAAGGCGCGATCGGTGGCGAGGTGGGAGAATTGCACATCGCGGGTCCGAGCCTCTCGGCTGTGACTCGCAGCGAAGGCTCCGCCGTCAAGGTCGATGCGTTGCTCGGCCAAAATTGGCTCAGCTACCGTGGGCGCCTCGTCAAAGCGCCGGACCTCGTCGTGGCAGGCACGCTGGAGGCGAGCTTCCCCTCGGTAAGGCATCTGTTCAGCGCCGAGCACGGCCTGAGTTGGCCGCCTTGGCTGTCGGATATGGATTTTCATCTCGCCGGCCAGGCTTTCCTCACGAGCCGGGGTGCCGATTTCGAAAATACGGAATTCACAGTCGGCCACTCGCATTTCGCCGGCGGCGTATCGCTTCGCACGACCTCCGATGGGCGTGCGTCACTCTCCGGAACGGTCGCGACGCCGCTTATCGAGCTCCCCGACCTCTCCTTGCTGCGGCCGCGAGAGATCGTGCTTCCAGCGTTCGGCCAGCTTCCGGATCTCGACCTGCGGATGTCCGTCCGCCGGGTGAGGATCGGCACCACCCGGCTCGATGCGATCGCGGCGGGCTTGATCCTTGCCGAGCGGCGGCTTGACATGACGCTGTCGCAAGGCACCGAGGGCGAGGCCGGCGCCAAAGTCCATGTCATCGCGACGCCCGAGGCCGGAGGCGTAGCCGTCAAGGCACAAGCTTCCTCCGAAAACATCGATTTCGGCGCCTTTTTGTCGAGCTTCTCGCCTCATCCGCTTTTGACGGGAACGGGAAGCTTCAACCTCTCGCTCGAAGGACGAGGCAGCACTCTCGATGCGCTCGCCCATGCGCTGAACGGCAAGGCAAATCTGCAAGTGAGGAAGGGCGTGGTGTCGCTGCCTGATGTGGGCGCAGAGCCTCTCGCCTCGATCGAATCCGCAAATCCTCTGGTGACCTCTCTCCCTCCGGCCACACGTCGCTTTTCCGAGGCGAATTTCGCGGGCGCGGTCGAGCACGGCACATGGACTGTGAGCGAAGGGTGGATCGGAGAGGGCACTTCGCAGATTGCCGTCGATGGCACCGTCGATGTTGCCGACCGGGACATCGATCTGTCATTCAGCGTACCGGGCGAAGCACACGCCGATCCGCCCTGGCGATTGCACGCTGCGGGGCCATGGTCGGGGCCGAGCGTATGGCGTCAACGGTCGACGGCGAAATAGCGGCGGCTTTTGACGCTGCCCTGCACCGCGCTGCCCAATCGGCCTAGCGTCGGGCCTGTCGGCCCATCAAAGCAGGATAAGCACGAGGACATTTGAAGCCAGTGTTGGTTTTGAGCCAGCATGTCTTAGAGTGCGTTTCGCGTTCTGGGAGGGTTTGCCGGCCACGATTGCCATGAACGAAAGCTCTCACGCCGCTGCCGCGGTTTTTGATCGTTTCGAACGTGTGGTCGATCCGACGCTTTATCGGCCGCTCCCGGCGGACGACTTCATCGGGATGACCGATGTCGTCAATTCGACCCAGGCGATCAAGGAGGGACGATACAAGGCGGTTAACCTGGCGGGAGCGGCCGCGATCACCGCCGTGATGAACGCCGTTCCCGATGAGAGCTTTCCTTTTGTCTTCGGCGGCGATGGCGCCACGCTCGCCGTGGGCTCGCGCCATGCGGCCGATGTGCGAGACGCGCTCGCACGGACGGCGGCCTTCGCTCGCGATGAGCTTCGCCTCGATTTGCGGGCGGCCCTCATCCCGCTCTCCGTGATTCGCGCCGCGGGGCTGGATGTACGCATAGCGTGGTTCCAACCCTCGCCGGAAGTTCGCTACGCGATGTTTTCGGGAGGAGGGCTTGAATTTGCTGAAGCGCAAATGAAAGCAGGACGGTTCGCGATCGAGCCCGCGCCAATCGGCCAAAAACCCGACCTTACAGGCCTTTCCTGCCGCTACATGCCCATCATTAGCCGGAATGGGGCGATCCTGTCGCTCATCGTCAAGCGGGCTGAAGGGGCAGGCGAAGCCGAATTTGCAGCCGCAGTCATGGAAATCCTTTCCCTCTTGCATCAGCTCGATCGGGATGGCCATCCCGTGCCGACAGAGGGGCCGCCCGTGCGCTGGTCATCGCAGGGCTTCGAGCTTGAGGCGCGGGCCTCGCGGCGACGAGAGGTGCTTGCATGGCGCAAGGTCAAGCTCGCCTTCATCGTTGCGGCCTCTTGGCTGATCCTGAAGGCCGGAATGAAGGTCGGAACCTTTGACCCGGCCCACTATCTTCGTCAGACAACGCAGAATACCGATTTTCGCAAATTCGATGACGGGCTGCGCATGACTCTCGATTGCAGTGAGGCGACGGCCGATCGTGTCGAAAGCCGGCTTACCGAGCTGCGCGACCGCGGCGTCCTCAGCTTTGGTGCGTTTCGGCAAAAACAGGCCCTCGTCACCTGTATCGTGCCCGATCCGAGGCATAACGATCACATGCACTTTGTGGACGGCGCCGAAGGCGGCTATGCGCTCGCGGCCCGGATGCTCAAGGGGTCAGCCGTCCCAATGTAAGCGGAGCCTCGTCACGATCCCGAGAGGCCCTTGCCTAACTGGAACATTTGTGGAACAAACCATTGAGGGGTGAAGGGGAGAAGCCAAACCGGTGGATGACTTGGCAGAACCGGCCGGCCTGGCTTGCCAGCCGCGCGGAGCCCATGCGAAGTCTCGATGCGGCCGGCCCTTCGCGAGCAGGGAACCCTTTTGGGGAATGAGGTGAGCGTCATGGCAGGAAGCGTCAACAAGGTCATCCTGATCGGCAATCTCGGAAAGGATCCGGAGGTCCGCCGGCTCAATTCCGGCGATCCCGTTGTTTCCTTGCGCATCGCAACCTCCGAGAATTGGCGCGACAAGGCTACGGGCGAGCGCAAGGAGCGCACCGAATGGCATGATGTCGTGATCTACAATGAGAATCTCGGGAAGATCGCCGAGCAATATTTAAAAAAGGGCTCGAAGGTCTATGTGGAAGGCCAGCTTCAAAACCGCGAATGGCAGGACCAGCAGGGCAATAAGCGACGCTCGACCGAGGTTGTTTTGCAGCGCTTCCGCGGCGAGCTGACACTGCTCGACTCGCGAGGTGGCGGCCCTGGAGCAAATATCGATGATGCGAGCGAGGGTGCGGGCCAGTTCGGTCGCTCCTCCCCGATGGAGCGGCGGCCTTCTCCGGCGCCGAGTGGCGGCGGGAAATATGCGGGTGAACTCGATGACGACATTCCGTTCTAACTAAGAGCCTAATCCGCAAAAACTGGCCCAGCTTCGCGACAAGGCTGTTGTGAGCGACAACAAAGCGACACGCCGACTTTCTCGGGCTCCATCTCCGCACAAGCCTTTTGGGCCTGCTCTCACGGGGGCGCAGGCAGAGAGCAACTAGATGCATGATCCGCAAAAGGGGCGCCCCTTTGCGATAAGATCATGCGGAAAAACATAAAGATGCACTGACGCTACTGATCTCATCGAAACGTAACGCGTTCTAGGTTTTCCTTTTCCGAGTGCGCGGACAAGATGAATTTGACCTGTCCGCTCCAAGGACTTCATCGACCGCGCTTCGATGAGCTCACTGTTGCCGCAGCGAGATCATCCCACACCGGATGTCGCCATCGCGGCGAACGTGCCATCAATGACGAATTGCACGGCGAGCGCGGCCAGAATGACGCCGAGGAGACGCGTCAGCACGATGTTTCCGGTGACCCCGAGGAGCCGCGCGAAGCGTTGCGCAAGAAGGAACACCAGCGCGCAGCAGACGAGCACGGCCCCGATCAGCGCGATGAGGATTGCGAGAAGGCGTGGATCGGTGTTTGCGCGCCCCGCCAGCAGGATGGCCGCCGTGATCGCACCGGGGCCAGCGAGCAACGGCATTGCAAGCGGGAAAGCCGCGACATTGCGGATGCGATCGATGGTCAAGGCGCTCTGTGCCGCATGGGCTTTGCGCTCGCCTCGCGCCTGGAACACCATCTCGAATGAGATCCAGAAGAGCAACATGCCCCCGGCAATGCGAAAGGCGGGCAGGCTGATTCCGAGGACGCTCAAGATTTCACCGCCCCCGAGCGCAAAGAAGGTCAGTATCGCGAAGGCGATGAGGCAGGCTCTCAGTGCCACTTGACGGCGCTCTTGACCTTCCATTCCCTGCGTTAGAGCGAGGAAGATGGGCGCTAGGCCCGGAGGGTCGAGCGTGACCAGCAAGGTGGCAAGCGTCGAGGAGGTGAAATCGCGGATCATCAGGGCGCCGCTTTCGATGGTTTTCCTAGGGGAAATTCTAGCGCAAAGCCATTGAATCGCCCTCCGATCGGGTTACATCCAGTCTAGGCCGCAGCGAGCGATTCGCAGCCCATTTTTTGTGGTCTAAACTGCCTTCTCCTGGTCTCAAGAGGCTTGATCTTGGCCGAAGACGACGACAGCGCCGCTGCCAGCGGTGGGCACAGCGATATCCGCCCGGTTTCCATCACCGACGAGATGAAGCGAAGCTACCTCGATTACGCGATGAGCGTGATCGTGAGCCGCGCCTTGCCCGACGTCCGCGATGGGCTGAAACCGGTGCATCGACGCATCCTCTACGCCATGCGTGAGATGAATTTCACACCGGATCGCTCTTACAACAAATCCGCCCGCGTGACCGGCGAGACGATGGGGAAATTCCATCCCCATGGCAATCTCGCGATTTATGACGCGCTCGTTCGCATGGCGCAGGATTTCTCGATGCGCCTGCCGCTTATCGACGGGCAGGGCAATTTCGGCTCGATCGACGGCGACCCGCCGGCTGCCGAACGCTACACCGAGGTCCGGCTCGAGCGCGCAGCCATGTCGCTCCTCGAGGATCTCGACAAGGACACAGTCGATTTTCGTCCCAATTACGACGGCAAGGAACGTGAGCCTGTCGTCCTGCCGGCGCGCTTTCCCAATCTTCTCATCAATGGCGGCGGCGGCATTGCAGTCGGCATGGCGACCAATATTCCACCGCATAATCTCGGCGAGGTGATCGACGCTTGCATCGCCTATATCGACGATCCCGCGATCTCGATCGATGATTTGATGGCAATCGTTCCGGGTCCGGACTTCCCCACTGGTGGCGCGATACTCGGCAAGGCCGGAATCCGCGCCGCCTATCATCTCGGGCGCGGCTCGATCGTGATGCGGGCGATGACCGAGATCGAGGAGATGCGCAAGGAGCGCGAGGCGATCATCGTCTCGGAAATCCCCTATCAGGTGAACAAAACGACGCTGATCGAGCGCATCGCCGAGCTCGTGCGCGAGAAGAAGATCGAAGGCATCTCGGCGCTTCGCGATGAAAGCGATCGGCGCGGCATGCGCATCGTCATCGAACTCAAGCGCGATGCGATGGCCGACGTGGTGCTGAACCAGCTATACCGCTTCACGCCGCTTCAGACGAGCTTCGGCGCCAACATGGTGGCGCTGAACGGCGGACGCCCGCAGACGCTGAACTTGCAAGACTTCCTCCGCGCCTTCATCGAGTTTCGCGAGGATGTCGTCAGCCGACGCACCAAGCATCTCTTGGCCAAGGCGCGCGAGCGGGCCCATGTGCTGGTCGGCCTAGCCATCGCTGTCGCCAATATCGACGAGGTGATCCACCTCATCCGAACCGCGCCCGATCCGCATTCGGCGCGGGAATCCTTGATGGGGCGCGATTGGCCCGCCAAGGACATGGCCCCGCTCTTGGCACTGATCGACGATCCGCTGCACCGGCTCAAGGAAGACGGAAGCTACCGCCTCTCGGAAGCGCAGGCGCGCGCCATCCTCGATCTGCGGCTTCAGAGGCTCACCGCGCTCGGGCGTGACGAGATCGGTGACGATCTCAGGAAGCTTTCGGAGGAGATTTCCGATCACCTCGATGTGTTGCGTTCGCGCGAGCGCATCATGTCGATCGTCAAGTCGGAGCTCATTGAGGTGAAGGAAGCCTTCGCCACGCCGCGACGCACGCGCATCCTCGATGTCGAGGGCGAGGTCGATGACGAGGACCTCATTCAGCGCGAGGACATGGTGGTGACGTTCAGCCACGCAGGATATGTAAAACGCGTCCCGCTGATCACGTATCGCGCGCAGCGTCGCGGCGGCAAAGGCCGCTCGGGAATGTCGACGCGCGAGCAGGATTTCGTCTCCCGCATCTTCGTGGCTTCGACCCACACGCCGATCTTGCTTTTTTCCTCGCGCGGCCAAGCCTACAAATTCAAGGTCTGGCGCCTGCCGCTCGCGGCCCCGAACGCGCGGGGCAAGGCGCTGGTGAACATGCTCCCGCTGGAGTCCGGAGAGCGCATCACGACGATCATGCCGCTCCCCGAGGAAGAGGCGAGTTGGGACAGGCTCGATGTCATCTTCGCCACCTCTTCCGGAAGGGTGCGGCGCAACAAACTTTCCGATTTCGCCCAGGTCAACCGTGCCGGCAAGATCGCCATGAAGCTCGACGAGGGCGATTCCATTCTCGAGGTCGCGATCTGCAGCGAGGCGGACGACGTGCTGCTCACGACGGCGCAAGGCCAATGCATTCGGTTCCGTGTCGCGGACGTTCGGGTCTTCAAGGGCCGGGACTCCACGGGCGTGCGCGGCATCGCACTGGCCACGGGGGATCATCTGATTTCCATGGCGATCCTGCGCCACGTGGAAGCGACTCCCGAGGAACGGGTGGCTTATCTGCGCATGCGCCGCGCCGTCGCCGGCGAGACAGCGGAAGATCAAGTCCCGGTCGATGGCGAAGAAACGGCCGCGGACGATGGTTCGCTTTCACCGGAGCGATACGCGGAAATGTCGGCCGCCGAGGAAGTCATCCTCACACTTTCCGAAAACGGCTACGGCAAACGCTCCTCGGCCTACGAATACCGCGTGACCGGACGTGGTGGCAAAGGCATCACGGCCATGGTCGTAAACGAGCGCAACGGTCCGCTTGTCGCCTCCTTCCCGGTCGATCAGGGCGACGAGGTCATGCTCGTCACCGATGGCGGCCAATTGATCCGCTGCCCCGTCGAGGGAATCAGGGTCGCAAGACGCGTCACTCAGGGGGTCATCGTTCTCAACACGGCAGAGGGCGAGCGCGTGGTCTCCGTCGAGCGCGTGGGTGAGGAAGGCGAAGACGACGACCCCCTGCCGGAGGCCGAAAGCGAAAACGAGAGCGGGAAATAGGTTCGAGTGGCTGTTCGTCACATGAGCATCGAGCATGCTACCCGCGTTGATGCCTACCCCGATCCATGCCGAGAGCGATTTTCATTCCGGATGAAGCCCGCGCGAACCGAAGGGATCGCGTTTCGCGCCGGTCTTTCATGGGCGCCCGAAGCATCCGTGTCCGGCGGGTTCAAGCTTCTGAAGGGGTTTTGAGCTAAGCTTGCCGCATGTGGTCCGGCGCGCTCTTTGCGCTCAACGCGCTCCTCAACCTTGGCCTGGCGCTGGCGCTGGCCTGGGCCCTTCCGGCATCGGCGTTCGGCGCCTTCACCGTCTATTTCGCAGCGGCGCTGCTGCTCGGCAATCTCGCCTATGACTGGGTGCGGCTCAGTGCCATGCGCTTCTATACGCCGGTTGCGCGCACGAAGGAGCCGCAGTTGCGCGCGACGCTCGACGCTGCCTTTTGCGCCTCAACCGGAATTGCGCTCACTCTCGCGATTATCGTCGCCGTGTCGGGGTTCTTGCCGGAAACGAGCCTCGCATCGCTCGTTGCGCTGGTCGCGGTCACCGCGGCAAATGCCGCCTTCGAGTATTGGACGGCCTTGTGCCGGGCGCGATTTGATCCGCGCCGCTATGCCATCATGGTCGTTGCGCGCAGCATTTTCACCTTTGGTTTCGTTGTGCCTGTCGCGCTCTTCACCGGCTCATTCGTCACGACGTGTTTCGCCCTTGCCGTCGCGACGCTTCCCTCGATTACCTATGGCGTATTGCGGCTCAAGGACAAAGAAGCTCGGCCGCGCCTTGCGTGCCGGAGCTTCGCGAAGCGCTTTGCCCGCTACGCGACACCGATGGTGCTCGCCGAAGGCTGCTACCTGTCGATCGCGGTGCTCAACCGCACTTTCCTGGCGCGCGGAGGCTCGCTTGCGGAGACTGGCGCTTATGCAATTACATTCGACATTGCCTTCCGCGCGCTTGCGGTCACGGCGTCGGTCGGCGATGCGGTGTTGTTCCCCAGGCTCGTCGCCAATCTTCATCGGCAAGGCACAGCTCGCACCCGTGAGGAGATTGCCCGCAACGTTGCGGTGATGCTTCTCGTGCTTGCGCCCGCAGCACTCGGCTTTGCGCTTGTGGCCGAGCCGCTGGCCCAGCTCCTCCTTGCCGAGCATTTTCGCGACGTTTTCGCGCGCTATGCGCCCATCGCGGCTGCGGCGGGTTTCGCCTATACGGCCCAGGCCTTCGTGCTGCGGCCGGTTTTTCAAGTCGAGCTGCGCACCGGCGACATCTTGCTTGCCGCCATCGCGGCCGTGGTGGTCGATGTCGCGGTACTGATAATTCTGCCTACTGACGGACTTTTGGCCGCCTCGATTGCCCATCTTTCCGGGATGGGCGTCGGCCTCGCCCTCGTGCTGCGGCGCGCTATTTTGAGCCGTTTGATTGATTGGCCCCTGCGGGATCTCGGCAAGATCGCGGTCGGTTGCCTCCTGCTCTTTGCTGCAACCATGCCGCTGCGCTTCGAGGGGCATGAATTCCTCACGCTTGTGGGACGCGCCGGTGCGGGCTTCATGATCTATGTGGCCGCGGTCTGGCTCTTCGACGTGGCGGGTCTGCGCGCCTTTCTCAAGAAAGGTGCCGCCCCGGCGCGAGAGGAAGCAAAGCCGAGCGCAGCACCGGGAGCATCCCCCATATAAGCCCCAGCATCAGCCAAAAGTGACGCCAGTGGTCGGTGTCGATCTGGAAGCCTTGCAAGATCTCCACGAACAGGGTCGACCAGATGACGATGGCGTGCCCGCGCAAGCTAAAATCAGCGCACACAAGCCGCCAGCCGATGCTCATCGTGAGAATGATGAGCACGAGATAGCTGAAGCCGCCGAGCCAGCCATAGGATGCGAATGCGTTGATGTAGACGTTGTGGGCATCCTCGGCAAAGAAGAAGCGGAAGCGCAAAGGCCCGAAACCGTTTGGCCGCTCCATGAGCATGGGAATCGAGGCGAGCTGATTGCCGAAGCGCCCCTGCTCACCGAGATCGTAGCTCTGCTCGAAGGTCGCGCGATTCTCGAAGGTGCGTTCGACCGAATTCAAGGAGAGCACCGCGGCGAACGCGCCGGTGATGGAGGTCAAACCGACCATCGTCATCACGATGATGCGCCGGCGAACTCGCGCTTCACGATTTGCGATGAAAGTGAGCACTGTCATCAGGGCGAGAGAACCGAAGGCGTGGCCCCAGGCACCGCGCGAAAAGGAGAGGAACACGCCGCCAAATACAATGATCGCGCCCGCGGCGACGCTCCAAACGCGCAATCGTGTCGTCAGGATCGAGTGCACCAAATAGACGAGCGGCAAGATGACGAAGGTACCGAGCACATTCGGATCCTTGAAGGTCCCAGCGGCTCGATCGTAACGTGTCAAGATCTCACCGAGTCCTCCGATGTTGAAAAATCCGATAATGCCGGCAATCGAGGCGGCGACGCCGGCAATCACGTAGCCGTTGCGCAAGGCCTCGATCCGGCCTGGCGCATCGATGCGTAGCAGCATGGCAAAGAACAAAGAGGTGAGGCTGAGATAAGCGGAGACCAACGTGAACATCACCGACTCGCTCTCATCGAGAAAAGGCGCGAGGCTGATGAAGCCGCCAATGCTGAACACGATGAGACAGAAGGCGAGCGGAAGGATCGACGGGCGAACACGCAAGCCACCCGTCGCAAGGAAGAAAGCAAGCACCCCGGCGAAGATCAATTCGTAAGGGGAGGGCTCGACGAAAGCGATGAAGCTCGACGCCGTGAGGAGGAACAGGAGCCCGCGCTCGATGGCACGCTTGAGGTCAGCGGCGGCGCGAGGCGGCGCTCCCGAGACGGAACGTCCATAAGCCGCCGTGGTCGCCATCGTTTCAGTAGGCGTTCTTCGGATTGAGGAGGGCGCCCGGCGTCATCATCAGGATCTTCAGATCGAAGAAAAGCGACCAGTTCTCGATATAATAGAGATCATGCTCGACGCGCTTTTGAATCTTCTCCTGCGTGTCGGTTTCGCCGCGCCAGCCATGGACCTGAGCCCACCCCGTGATCCCGGGCTTGACGCGATGGCGGGAGAAATAGCCGTCGACCACTTGGTCGTAGAGCCTGTCGGCGGCTTTCGCTTGGAGCGCGTGCGGTCGCGGGCCGACGAGCGAAAGATTGCCGAACACCGCGACATTGAGGAGTTGCGGCAACTCGTCGAGCGACGTCTTGCGGATGAAACGCCCGACACGTGTGACGCGCGGGTCACCCGGCGTCACCAGCTTGGCCGCAGCTGGGTCCGTATCCTCGACATACATGGATCGGAACTTGAAGATCTCGACGATCTCGTTGTTGAAGCCGAGGCGCTTCTGGCGAAAGAAGACACGCCCCTTTGAATCGAGCTTCACCGAGAGGGCGATCAAAAGCAGGATCGGCGACAAGACGACCAGCAGGGTCCAGCCGATGACCTTGTCGAAGACCCATTTCAACACGAGGTCCCATTCGGCGATCGGCCTGTCGGAGAGGTCGAGGACGGGCACCGATCCGATATAGGAATAGGAGCGCGGCCGCAGGCGAAGCTTCGCCATATGCGCCGAGAGGCGAATATCGATGGGCAGCACCGAAAGCGTGCGCAGCATTTGCAAAATACGCTGCTCGGCCGTGACAGGGAGCGTGAAGATCACCAGATCGACGCGGGTGCGGCGCGCGAATTCGACAAGCTCATCGACGGTGCCGAGTTTCGGATAATTCGCGATGACCTCCGGTGAGCGGCTATCGGTGCGATCGTCGAAGACGCCGCAAATTTGCAGCCCCATCTCCTTCTCGCTCTCGAGGAGCTTGATCAGCGATTCCGCCGGCTCACCCCCTCCGACGAGCACGGTGCGCCGATCAAGCCTGCCGCTGCGTGCGAGTTGCCGCAGCAAGGACGATATCGCTATCCTCGTGAGGCTGAGGACAAGCAAACCGAGCCAGAACCACGAGACGAGAAAAACTCGCGAAAACGCATCCGCACTCTTCATGAAGAAGATGCTTGCAAGGGCGACGAGGAACACCAGGGTCCAGGCGGCCGCGAGGCGCGGCAGCGCATGAGCGAAGCGCCGCAAGGCGCTCAGCTGGTAAAGGGAGGCGGTCTGAAAGGCGAAAAGCGCCGCAATGGAGACCAGCGGCAACATCGCCGAGTAGGCAGCATCGAACTCCGCAAAACTGCCGAAATAGAGGCGGAAGACGACAAGCGCGCTCACCATGAGGACGATGAAGTCGGTAAGGCGTGCCAAGCTTTCGATCAGAATGTGCGAATAGCCGGGCTTCACGGGAAGTGAAGCGATGCTCTCGGCAATCGGCGAGAGGCGCGAGGACCGTTTCTGGGGACGTGCGCGTTCGGACGCGCCATCCGGGCCCGGAGCCTTGGCTTTGATGATGCCGTTGCTGCCGAAACTGCTCATCGCCCGCGGCTCGCGCTCATGATTTTGCGGCGAGTCGCGCTCGCGCCAGCGTGGCGAGAGATTTGCGGAAACCTGGGCGATACGATGGGCAAAACGCGTCCTAGCGCTTTCAGATACTTACGCTTCAATTGAATCACCGAAAATTCCGCGTATTTACCTATGAGTAAAAGGTAATTTATAGAAAAACTGGTTATGAAAACCTAACCATGAGCTCTCAAACACCGTACGACGTGCTTCAGCCGGGTCGATCACCGCATCGTCGGTTAATTAGATCGGGTGCTGTCTCAAGGCTGCTGGCGGGCAGGAGAGCGTAGGGCCATGGCTTCGCGATATGCTGCAAGCACACCATCGGCCATTTTCGTGACGGAGAAGCGTTGCTCGACGAATGCGGCAAGAGCTGATGCTCTCTCCCGGAGCTCCCCCACTGGCATTTCCAGTCGGTTCGCAATGGCGTCGGCAAGCGCCATCGGATCGTCCCACGGCAAGAGCTCGGACGCGAATGGACCGAAGATTTCCGGCACGCCGCCGACCTTCGTGGCGATTAGCGGAACCTGAGCGGCTGCTGCTTCGAGAATGACATAAGGGAGCGACTCGGCGCGCGACGGAACGACCATGACGCGGCCAAAGCGCATGGCTTCGCGGGCCGGTTGCGGGGGAAGAATCGTCGCGCTGCTGGCCAGCCCTAGGCGAGCAAGGGCGCCACGCAACTCATCTTCATCGGGACCTGATCCAACGAGAGTGATGGAGACGGGCTCGCCCCGCTGGCGCAGGAGGCAAAGCGCCTGGATCAGGGTGGGAATTCCTTTCGCCGCTCGGAATTCGCCAATGTAGAGCAGGGAGGACGCGTTCGGCGCGGAGATGACAGGCTTGAACTCGTGACGATGCAGGCCATTCCAGATGACGCGGCTCAAGGCGCGAGGTTGCCCGACATAGGCGAGGTAGCGTCCAGCGATGAACCCGCTCTCGAAGGTGAAGAGGTCGGTCACTCGGCCGAGCAAAGCCTCGATTCGCATGTAGATCCAATGGACCGCGCTCCCTGGCCGGTGGTTGAGACTGCCACCATGCGGAGTGTAGGCGCGCAGTATGCGGTCGCGACGAAAGAGCGCCGGAAGGCGCCCGTAGACGCCTCCTTTCGAGCCATGCGCGTGAATGATGTCGGGCTTTATCTTTCGCGTCAGGCGTCGGAGGGCTGCAAGCGCAACGAGATCGCTTGGATGCGGGTTGCGGCGCATCGGCCCGCGCGTCAGGCCGAGCGCGAGCAAAGGCTCGAGCGAGGCCAGCATGGCGTCGCCCCGCGCACCTCCCGTGCGACTGTCGCAAAAAATGCCGACTGCATGTCCCCGTTCGATCTGTGCGCGGGCCAAATCCTGGACATGGCGGAAAAGCCCGCCCAGCGGAGCCCGAAAGACGTGCAAGATGCGCAAGCTGCGCTGTGACCCCGAGCTCGGGGCGCCCGTCGTCCCGAACTCGACCATTGGGCCGCTATGCATCAAAGGAACCGTTCGCGGATCACGATGGTATCGCCGGGAGCGACCGGCGCGGTGATCGGCAAGCTCGCCGTGAACGGCTCGCCGTTGATTTGACGTGTCACATCGCCTGCGTATTGGTAGGCTCTCGGGCTGAAGCCTCCGGCAATCGCAACCGCTTTCTCGACGGTCATGCCGCTGACGTAAGGGTATTGGCCGCTCGCCACCACTTCGCCGAGGATGAAGAACGGCCGGTAGGTGTCGATGTCGACCGTCACCTGCGGCTCCCGGACGAAGCCGTTGCGCAGCCGCGCCGAGATCTGCCGCTCGAGAGCACGTGTGGTGAGGCCGCGTGCCGGCACCGTGCCGATCAGCGGCATGGAAATGCGGCCTGAGCCATCCACGGGGTAGATGTTCGAGAGATTATCCTGGCCGAAGACGATGACGCGCACCTTGTCGCCGCTGGCGAGTGTGTAGGGAGCGTCGGGCGCCTCAGGCGGAAACCCGGTCGCGACGTAATAAGGCGCGCATGCTGAGGGCACGATGAGAACGAGCCCGCTCAAGAATTGGCGACGGTTCATGATTTTTGAGCAAACTCAACTCAGATTTAGGTGAGTTAACGCTCTTATGGTTAATAAATACTCTCACATCCCAACACGCTCAGAATGCTTATTTTAACTCGATAGAAACCATATGAATGCTTTCTTATCTCTCCACAATACATGGAGCTTTCCGTGGGCGACGCCTATGAGGGCGAAATCGCAAAGCATCGGCCCGGGGAAATTTCCCGGGGAGATGCCGCCGATGATTTCGATCTCGGCGTGCTCGGCAGCGCCATTCGCATGCGGGCAAGGCCGATCCTGGGGCTCACCCTCCTGGCTCTTATCGGCTCCTTCGTTTATGTGAATCTGGTGACGCCGCGCTATAAGGGCGAGGCGGAAATCCTGATCGAGAGCGCGGATAATTTCTACACGCGTCCGGGCACGGAACGCGATGCTGCGAGTCAGCCCGCGCCGGTCGACGACGAGGCGGTGCAGAGCCAAGTGCTCCTCATGAGCTCGCACGAGCTCGCTCTCGACGCCATTCGGCGCCTGCATCTCGTGGGCAATCCTGAATTTGATCCTCTCGCCGGTCCGCCGCGGCCGTGGCTGCGCCTTCTCATTCTTGCGGGCCTCGTGCAAAATCCGGCGAATATCGCGGCTGAGGATCGAGTGCTCGACAAGTTTCAGGAGAGGCTACGCGTTTATCCGGCGCGGGGCTCCCGGGTCATCAACATCGAGTTCACCTCGGTCGATGCCCGGCTTGCCGCCGACGCTGCGAACACCGTGGCCGATCTCTATCTCGCGACGCAGGAGGGGGCAAAGAGATCCACGGCGCGTTCGGCGAGCGCCTGGCTGTCAAGCGCCATCGAACCCTTGCGCAAGAAGGTCGATGAGGCCGAAGCACGTATCGAAAGCTTCCGTACGCAAAATGGGCTCTTGCAGGGGGCGAATAATGTCTCCATCAACGCTCAGCAGCTCGCCGATCTCAATGCCCAGCTTGCCAATGCGCGCGCCGCGCAGGCAGATGCGCTCTCCAAGGCGAAGCTGCTGCACGACGCGATCCAATCCGGCCGTGTGCTCGACGTTTCGGAGGTAGCCAACAACGAGCTGATCCGCCGGTTGAACGAGCAGCGCGCGACCCTCTCGGCGCAGCTGGCGCTCGAAGGGCGCACTCTTTTGCCGCAACATCCGCGCATGAAGGAGCTTGGGGCGCAGCTGGCCGATCTCGACAAGGAGATCAAGCTTGCGGCCGAGAAGACGATACGCGGCCTCGAGAATGATGCACGCGCTGCCGGCTCACGCGTGGAGAGCGTCAATGCGGCGCTCGAGCAGCAGAAGAAGACCTCCTCGGAGGCCAACGGCAAGGAGGTCGAGCTCCGCGCGCTCGAGCGGGACGCCAAGGCGGCGCGCGATCAGCTCGAGGCCTATATGGCGAAGTATCGCGAGGCAGTGGCGCGCGACGAAGACGACAAGGCCGTGCCGCCCGATGCCCGCATCATCGCCCGGGCACTCGTCCCGGCGACGCCCTCCTTCCCACGCAAGATCCCGATCATCGCGATCGCTACGCTCGGCACGTTGGTGCTTGCCGTGGCGGGGGTGGTCGCCAAGGAAGTCGCCGTGGTGTCGGGCGGGCGGCGTCCGGCTCTTCCGGGCCTTGCATGGGACAATACCGTCGCGAGCAGGCGCAGGCTCGAGCCTTCGCCCACCCTGACGAGGCGAGTGCCCGAGGCTTCCGTCGAAGAGAAAGTTCCGGTTTTCGGGACTGCAGTCACCCCTGTGGCGACAAAGCCCCTTGGCGAGCCGACGCGAACACCGGTTGAGCCAGACGCCGAAGTTGAGGTTGCGCACGAAGCTCGCGCAAATAGGGAGGGGGCGCAATCAGGAAGTGTCGGTGAGGCGCGCGCCATTGTGCGCGGCGAGGCCAAAGCTTCGCGTCCCGCCGAGTTTGGGGCGATCGGGGATTACCTCCTCGCGCTCAAGCCAGAAGGCCATGGGGTGGTCATTCTTGTGAGCCCGGCAAGGAACGCCGATTCAACTGCCTCTTTCACCTTGCCGCTCGCCCGTCATCTCGCGCGTGAAGCGGCAACGCTTCTGATCGATCTCGATGGTCGGGGAAAAAGCGCGTTCTCAGAAGAAAAAGAGCGAGCCGAAACAAAAGGGGCGAGCGAATTGATTGGGAACGAAATCGGCTTTGCCGAGGCGATCCAGCGCGATCCGTTGACGGAGCTTCACATCGTTCCGGCGGGAGTTTCGCCACTGCCGGAAGACGCTTCGGCGGCGCAAGAGCTCGGCGTCATGTTGCGGACCTTCGCTCAAACTTACGACGCCGTCATTGTCGAGGCGCGCTCCGCGGGCGAGGGTGAGTCTCTTGTGATGCGCGCGCTTCTCGCCGCAGCCGACGTGACGCTCGTCGTGCAAGGGGATGCCGATCAGCCGGCCCTCGAACGAACCCTAGAACGCTTCGCGGCAGAAAAGCCTGCGCGGCTTCTCGCCGTCAGCCCGGCCAACGATGACACGGCGGCGCACGACATTGCAGCATAGAGGCCTTGGCGTCTTTCCTCTTCCGTCAAATTCTCCTTGGCCTCATTGAAACGCCTCCCTATAACCAGGTCGTCACGCGGGCGTGGCGAAACTGGTAGACGCAACGGACTTAAACACAACTTGAGTGCTTTTCGGGAAACCGGAAAGTAGAACTGCCCAAAGTCGGGGGAACCTGTCAGATGGCAATCCCGAGCCAAGCCCGGCGACGGGAAGGTGTAGAGACTAGACGGGTAGCGCCTAAAGTGGGCTCCAAGCGGCGCCCACCAAGGCGATGGGATAGTCCAGACCACAAACGCGCCCCGGCGCGGCGGCGAAAGCCGTAGCTGGTAAGAAAATCCGTAGGGCAGAAATGCCTGTGCCGGTTCAAGTCCGGCCGCCCGCACCAATAGCTGCTCACCAAAAGCTCGGCTCGCCTCGATCGAGCCACGGCGCCTCAGCCTACGCCAGTGCCGCATTGCCCGCGCCGCGGCTCAGCCGCCGCCGTCCGGCTCCCGCGACGACGACCAGGAACAGGAAGGCGCCGCGGATGACCGATTGCCAATAGGCGCTGAGGCTGATCCAGCCCATCCCATTCTCGAAGTTCAGGATGTTGAAGACGAGCCCGAGCAGCAGGACGCCGGCGAGTGTCGCACCGACCGAGCCCTGGCCTCCGCTCAAGAGCGTGCCTCCGACGACCACCGCCGCGATCGAAAAAAGCTCCCAGCCGACGCCTTCCGCCGGCTGGCCCGCACCAAACTGCGCCGCGAGGATCACGCCGGCGAGGCCCGCAAGGACGCCGGATTGAAGATAGGCCAGGAATTTCACGCGGTCGGCGGGAAGTCCCATCAGGCGCGCGGCCTCCGGATTGCCGCCGACCGCCAAGACATGCCGGCCAAAGGGTGCGAAGTTGAGAAGGATCGCTCCGACAACATAAGCGAAGGCTGCAACCCAGGCCGGAATTGGAAAGCCGAGGAAGTCCCCCTGGCCGAGGCTGGTGAAGCTCGTCTCGTAGGACACCGAGACCGATGCATTATGCGCAAGGAGGAGCGCCGTGCCACTTGCGGCGAGCATGCCGGAGAGAGTGGCGATGAACGGAAGGATGCGCATACGGGTCACCATGAACCCGTTGATGGCTCCCACCGTGGCGCCCGCGACCAAGCCTCCAGCAAGGCCAGGCACCAAGCCGAAAGTTGACAGCAGGGCCGACGCGACGCTCGCGAGCGCGGCGGTTGCGCCCACCGAAAGATCGATGCCGCCTGTCATGATGACGAAGACCATGCCAAGCCCGGTCAGCGCGAACATCGAATTGTAGCGCAGTACCGAGAGCACGTTGAAGGCGCCGAGAAAATGCTCGTAGCGCAAGGCGCCAAAGGCGATGAGCAGCACGAGCGCCAAGGTCACCTGGTGTCGCCTCAGAAGGACGAAAAGGGGGGCTTGGGAGGGCGTATTCAACACCAGATTGGTGGCAGAGGGCGCCTCCTGGCCGCGTTGCTGCACCCAAACCGCCCCGGCGATCAGCGCGCCCTTGACAACCAGAGCTGCGGCATCAGCGAGTCCGTTGGCGAGAAGCGTGTAGCGCAGGAGCTGGATCATCAGCGCGCCGAGCAGCGTTCCTGCGACGCTCGCCTCTCCGCCCGTGAGCAATGTCCCCCCGACCGCCACGGCCGCGATGGCGTCGAGCTCCATCCCGAGACCGACGAGGTTCGCATCGCTCGATGAGTTGATGGCGACGACCACCAGCCCCGCCAGTCCGGCGCACAAGCCGCTGATCGCATAGACTCGACGCTTCACGCGATCGGCTGGCATCCCCGCAAGCCGTGCGGCCGATTCATTGCCGCCGATCGCAAGGATTTGCCGGCCGAAAAGGCTTCGGCGCAGCATCCAGCCGGCCAGAACAACAAGGGCCAGCATGAATATGACCTGAAACGGAATGCCGAAGATGCGCCCGAGCCCAATGAACTGGAACACCGGGTTCTTGAAAATTTGAAGATTGCCGTTGGTCATGACCTGGGCGATGCCGCGCCCGGCAATGAACAAGACGAGTGTTCCGACGATCGGCTGCACGCCATAGCGTGTGATGAACCAGCCGTTGAACAGGCCAAAGAGGCCGGTCGTGAGCACGGGCACGATGAAGGCTAGAGCGACGCCGATGACGGGATGCGCGACACCGAAAGCGCTCAGGAATATGATCGGCGCGAGCGCCCCGGAAATCGCCATCAGCGAACCAACGGACAGGTCGATGCCGCCCGTCGCGATCACCAGTGTCATGCCAACCGCCACGATCACGATCGTCGCGACCTGGGTCAGGTTCACGTTCAGCGTCTGCCACGATGCAAAATGCGGCGTGACGGCGAAGTTGAAAAGAAGCAGCGCCGCGATCGCGACATAAGCGCCATGGCGACCCCAAGGGATGCCGCGTCGAGTAAGCCTGATGGGCAAAGCGAGGCGGCGCGCTTCAGACACTGGTGCCTTCGGTGATGATGCCGCCTTCTTCTCCGCCATGCGCCATGGCATCCATGATACGAGGCTCGCTGATTTCCTGGCGCGGCAATTCAGCGACGGTCCTGCCCTCGCGCAAGACAAAGACGCGATCCGAGCCCTCGACGATCTCCTCGAGTTCGGACGAGATCATGAGCACGCCCATTCCTTCGCTTGCGAGCTCCTTGATCAACGATTGAATTTCCGCCTTCGCGCCGACGTCGATGCCGCGCGTCGGCTCATCGAGAATCAAGAGCTTCGGGTTCGTGCAAAGCCACCTCGCCAGCAGGACCTTCTGCTGATTGCCGCCTGACAATTCCCGAATTTTTTGATTTGGGCCGGAGGTCTTGATGCCGAGACGCGCGATGAAACGTTCGATTGTTTCGCGCTGGCGCGCTTCATCGAGGATGCCGGCACGGGCAAGCCTCGGCAACAGCGCAAGGGTGAGGTTCTCGCCGACCGACATGCTCGGCACGACGCCATCGGTTTTCCGATCCTCCGGACAGAAGCCGAGCCCATGCGCGATCGCGTCCGCCGGGCCAGTCCAATGCACCTCCTCTCCGCCGAGCTTGATGCGGCCGGCATCCGGTTTCTCGGCGCCGAAAAGAGCCCGCGCGATCTCCGTGCGGCCTGAACCGAGCAAGCCCGCCAGCCCGACGATCTCGCCCGCCCTGACGGCTAGGCGCGCGCCGCGTACCCGGCTTCCGATCTCGAGCCCATCTGCGCTAAGCAACTGCGGACCCATGGCATGGGGCGCGGTATCGAAGGCGGTCACCCCCTCCTTCCGCACGCTCGCGAGATCACGCCCGAGCATGCTGGCGACAAGCTGAAGCTTATCGACATTGGCCATGCGATCGCAAAACACCACGTGTCCATCGCGCATCACGGTCACCCGGTCGCAAACGGCGTAAAGCTCGTCGAGACGATGGCTGACGAAAACCACCGAAATCCCGTCGCGCTTGAGCTGACGGATGACTTCAAAGAGCACCTCGACCTCGCGCTCGTCGAGCGAGGAGGTGGGCTCGTCCATGATCACGAGGCGCGCCGAGAAGGAAACTGCGCGCGCGATCGCGACCATTTGCTGGATCGCTGTCGAGAAGCTGCCGAGCGGCCGGCGGACATCGATGTGCACGGAAAACCGCTGCAGGAGCTCGGTTGCGATCGCGTTCATTCGCGGCCAATCGATGAAGCCGAAACGCAAAGGCTCATGGCCGAGACAGATGTTTTCCGCCGCGGAGCGATAGGGGACGAGATTGATTTCCTGATAGATCGTGCTGATGCCGGCCCGCTGCGCTTCCTGAGGTGAGGCGAATTCGACGCTGTTCCCCAGGAAGCGGATCTCCCCCGCATCCTTGTGATAGGCGCCGGTGAGTACCTTGATCAGCGTCGATTTGCCCGCGCCGTTCTGGCCGACCAGCGCCATCACCTCGCCGGCCGCGACCTCGAGGGATGCCCCGACGAGAGCGCGCGTGCCGGCAAAGGTCTTGTCGATGTCGCGCATCGACAAGACCGCTGATTGAGATGTGCCGCTCGACATGCGGTCCCTGGACTTTCAGCCGACCGTCAAGCGGCTCTATCGCCAGAGTTCAGAAGGCGCTCGACAGCACATCCTTGGCATTCGTCGAGTCATAGAAGCTATCACCGTTCTTGATATAGGGGGGCAGCGACTCGCCGGCGGCATATTGCTTCATCGTGGAAAATGCCCTCGGCCCAAAGCGTGGGTTGCATTCGCAGGTTGCGGCGAGCTTGCCATCGATGATCGCCTGCACGGCGTCCTTCTCGCCATCGATCGAGACGACGATAACGTCCTTGCCCGGAACCTTTCCGGCCGCTTCCAACGCCGCGATTGCTCCGAGCGCCATCTCGTCGTTATGGGCGTAGACCGCAGTCGTCTCGGGATGGGCCTGCAGCAAGGTCTCGGCCACTTGCCGGCCCTTGTCGCGGGCGAAATCGCCGGTTTGACTGGCGAGGATCTGCATGCCGGACCATTGCTTGATCGCATCGTCGAAGCCTTTCTTGCGGTCGTTCGCCGGCGAGCTTCCCGTGGTCCCCTCGAGCTCGATGATCTTCGCCTGTCCGTTCGTCGCTTTCGCGAGCCATGCCGCAACGCGTTGTCCCTCTTCGACGAAATCGGAACCGATGAAAGTGACGTAATCCTCACCGGGCTTGGCGAGCGCGTGGTCGACATCGCGATCGATCAAGATGACCGGAATGCCCGCCTTCTTGGCATTCAAGATTGCGGGGACGAGCGGCTTGTCCTCACGCGGCGGCAGGAAAATGACATCGACACCTTGGGCGATCATGCTGTTCACGTCCGAGGCCTGCTTGGCGGCCGAACTCGCAGCATCGGTATAGACGAGTTGATATCCGAGCTTCTTCGCCTCGTCCTGCATGCTCGCGGTCTCCGCGAGGCGCCAGGGATTGTTGCTTTCGGTCTGTGCGAAACCGACCTTATAGGTCTGTTTCTGCTTGAGCGGGGGCGGGGCCGACCAGGCACGGCTCGTGGCCAGGACGGCGGCGCCGGCGACGGAAGTAATCAGCATAGTGCGACGAGTAATGATCATCTCGACCTCCCTGAATGCGATGTGGTGCTATGGCGGCAGCACGAAGGATCGACCGTCGGCATCCTGCGGCGAGAGACCAGCATGAGAGTTTCCCGGTCGCGGCGCAAGCCGGTTGCGGCATCGGCGGAAGGTGGTGGTTTGTGGACCGGAGCGCGGCCCGACCGTCGGGAGCTGTGTTTCGGCGTCGGGTCGACTGAGCCTGTGCGTCGTCGCCGGTTATTTCTTGTCGAGCATGAGCCGACCTTGTCGCTCGACGAGCGCTCGTGCCTTCGCGGCGAGGAACATGAGAAATTGCGGAAGCTGGACTGCCAGCCGGACCTTATCCTCGGCGATATCGATGGTTCCGTTCGCCGCCTGACCCAAGACAGTGACCCGAAAATCGAGATGATCCTCGTTCCACGCCTCGTCGATGACCGAGAGCTTGCCGGCGAAGCTTTCCTGGAGGCGACCGATCCCCGAGCGGAGGCGGCGGCTCGCTTCCGCCTTCCCGAGGTTATGAGGAATGAGGACGATGAGAGGTGCGGACGGGTCGGCCATTTTGCACTCTGACTAAACGCTGTAAACGAGGGGAATCGCAATCGAAACCTGACAAATACGTTGGCCCGTCTCACCATAAACGCGCGACGAAGTCGGATGTTCACCAGAAATATTTGCGATTACTGTTTTCGTTTGGTCCAAGCGCCTGACGTTGTGCATGGCTCGACAAGAACCAAAGAGGGATTCACTAAAAAATCATGTTTTGGCAAACACTTAGACCATGTCGGTGATTCCATGAGGGCCAGCCTCTAAGCAGCGAGCTTCGGCCGGGTGCGCGGCTTCTTGCGCGGTCTTGCCTTGCGCTTTCGCAAATGATGCTCCAGCTCCTCGAAGCTCAGGCAATTCAGCACCCGCTCCTTCGGCACGCCGCCCTTGCGAGCCATCTCGACGCCCCAATGGGTGAGATCGATCTCGCGCGTGGAATGCGCGTCGGGGTTGATGCTCATCAGGCATCCGAGCTCGAGGGCCTTTTCGTGCCAACGCCAATCGAGGTCGAGCCGCCACGGATTGGCATTGATCTCCACCGCGACACCATGCTCGGCGCAGGCGGCAAGCACCTTTTCGACGTCGATCTCATAGCCGGGTCGCAGCAGCAATTGCCGACCCGTCATATGGCCAAGGACCGTCGTATGAGGATTCGCCACCGCGCGGAGCATGCGGGCAGTCTGCTCTTTGCGATCGAGCCTGAAGCGTCCATGCACGCTCGCCACCACGAAATCGAATTCTCGGAGGAGCTCGTCGGGGTAATCGAGCGAGCCATCTGCGAGGATGTCGGACTCGATCCCTTTCAACACGTGAAATCGTCCAGCGTAACGTCGGTTGAGGTGGTCGATCTCGGCGTGCTGCTCCTTGATTTCATCGGTGCTCAACCCTCCCGCGTAATGGGCGGACTTGGAATGGTCGGCGACGCCGAAATAGCCGTAGCCTCGCCTCCGTGCGGCTTCGGCCATGGTTTCGAGCGTATCGACCCCGTCGGAGCGCTCCGTGTGAGCATGCAGGATGCCGCGGATGTCTTCGTCCGTCACCAGGACAGGGAGGTTTCCGGCGAGCGCGCGCGCGATCTCGCCACGTCCCTCCCGCAGTTCGGGAGGGATCAGTGGCAGGCCGAGCGCCGCGTAGATGTCTTTCTCGGTCGCGGACGCGACGACCCGACGCCCTCGCCGCAAGCCGTTTTCCTCGAGAAGCATCTTCTTCTCGGCGGCACGAGCGCGAAGCGCGTCGAGATGTGCGGGAGAGCCGGTGGCATGCAGGAGCGTCGCGCCATAGTGGCGCGCATCGGTGAGGTGGACCGTGAGTTGCTCGGTCGCTGTGATCTTCTGCGGGCCTTCCTCCAATGTCTTCAACTCGGCGACGAGCGTGAGCTCTCCCACCAGCTCGCATCCGCGGCGAAATTCACCGGCAGGTGTGACGCGGACAATTCCGGCTTTCGCGTTTCGCAAATGTCGCTCCGCAGCCTCGAGGAGCTCGGCCGCTCG
>JAFAQA010000197.1 GCA_019246665.1 Hyphomicrobiales bacterium | reverse complement strand
CGCGATGCGGTGCACCGGATCGATCAGGCGGAACCTTCCGTCTTGATCGGGCATGGCGAGTATGACGAAGCCGATGCCGGAGAGCTTGATGAGCGCGGGAGTCGGTGCGCGCTTGAGACGTTTCTCGGAAGGCCAGCTGAGCACGCGCGCCTTGAGCTGCAACAGCTTGGCGCCCCGCGCGATATCGTCACTTTGCGCGGCTCGCCCCAAAACGCCGAGCTGATGCTGGAGCTGAGCTGGGTCCGCCGCCACGCGGTAGTAGGCGGCGATCTGGCACAAGGCCAGGAGGCCACGATCGAGCGGCGACGCGAAGGATTCTTCCGGTTTGAGCTCAGACATTCTTCAGACCCAGGTCTTTGACGCTGTTTTATTCCAGAGAAGCTTCTTCCAAAGCAGTTTTGACGGGTAGGCACGCCAGGCAGTACTCAAAGGGATAAGGAATTAAAATATCGCCACTATTGAAGTTCGAATCTCTCTCCTTCAGAAGGACCGTCCTATTCGAACCGAAAACTCGCGCGGCCGTTCAATTTTGCGTCTCCATTCGCCACGAAACTACCCTGATCCATCAAGCCTCGATCTCGGGCTCCCGATCTCGCAAGGCCACCCTTGCTTTGCTGCAGCTTGGCAGCCAAAAGAGTGATTTCACATTCAAAACATCAGGGAATGAATTCAATTATACGGAAGCATCGAAAAGCTTCAAACAAGTTTGGAAGCCTACCCATTTGTGAGTATTTTCCGTACCACCACTTCATCCGGGTGGTAATGCATATTTTCAGGTCGCAATCGACCCGGCTTCTATTAGCGTCCTCCTCGACATCGCGATTCGACTATCCGAGACGTTCTCGTTCGTGAGGGGGCGCATTGACCGGGAAAACCCCGACAATTTCGCAACCGACACGCCCCTGCCGCCACGGCGAACATGGCGGTCGCGGGTGCCCACGAAAGACGGCGAGCTCCTCATGCAAAAGCGTGATGAGTTCTTGCAGAGGGACGAAGGGCTCGTGGATCGAACCACGACGCTTCAGTGAACTGCCGGGGTAAAAAGGGTGAGGTAAATGGCGAAGACGATCAGCACCAGCACACTCGGACCGGTTGCACTCAACCCGAATACCGACAATCCTCTTACCATCACCTCGACAGGTACCGTCACCGCCACCGGCACGGCGGCCAGCATTTACGGGAGCGGCACCGCCTGGACGGTGAGCAATTCCGGCAGCGTCTCGGCCGCAACCGCCGACGGATTCAAGCTGAGCGGCGGCACCACGCTGACAAACGGCGTGGGCGGCGTGATCACAAGCTCCGGGACCCATGGCGGGGGGCTCAGCGTCGGCGCGGGTATTTACGTTCAAAACGGCTCGGGCAACGTCACGAACCAAGGCTCGATCTCCGGCGGCGGATACGGCGTGGCGCTCGGCGGCGGCGGGTCGGTCACCAACGCGAGCTCGATCACGGCCGGCGAGGATGCCGTCAGGATCAGCGGCAGCGCGGGAACGATCTCCAATTCGGGCACCCTGACCGGCACCTTCGACGACGGAATCGGGCTGTTCGCCGGCGGCAGCATCACGAATGCCTCTGGCGGCACGATCACGAGCAGCGGCACCGCGGGCGCCGCCATCTACACGTCAAACAATGGCGCCACCAACGTCGACAATTCGGGGGTTATTTCCGCGACGGTCCATACCATCCTTATCGACGGCGGCGGCAGCGTGACCAATAATCAGGGCGGCACGATCACGGGAGGGAATGCGGGCGTCTTCTTCAAGAATCTGCCTGGGACAGTGACGAATTCGGGCCTGATCTCGGGCACGGTCGCGCCGAACGGAACCGGTGTTTATCTCGAGAACAACGGCAACATCACCAACACATCGACGGGAACCATAACGGGCGCCTTTTTTGGCGCGTTCCTCGAAGGCGGCGCGGGCACGATCAGCAATTCGGGAAGCATCTCAGCCGCGATCTACGACGGCGTCGTTCTCGGCCTCGGCGGCATGGTGACGAATGCCGCCGGCGGCAACATCACAGGCGGCAGCACTGGCGTTTACGTGAAGTATCGTGCGGCCGGGACGGTGACGAACAGCGGCAGCATCGCCGGGATCGCCACGAGCAGCACCGGCGTCGATCTCGCGGGCGGCGGCACCCTCACAAATGATGTGGGCGGCTCGATCACGGGTGGCAACTTCGGGGTGTTTGTCGGCAGCACCAGCACGCTTGCGACCCTGGCGATGATCGGCACGATCTTTAACAGCGGCAATATCGCCAGCGCCAAATACGACGGGATCGATCTCTCCAAGGGTGGCACCGTCACCAACCTTGCCGGTGGAACGATCACGGGCGGCAGCAATGGCGTTTATGTGAACACGGGGTCTTCAGGCACCGTTACCAATACCGGCAATATCACCGCCACGGCAACGAGCGGTGCCGGCGTCGATCTCGGGGGCGGCGGCATCGTCACCAACAGCTCGGGCGGTGTCATCACGGGCGGCGGCTTCGGCGTGTTTACGACCGGCGCCGCGGGCACGGTCACAAATAACGGCAGCATCACGGGCGCGCATGGCGTGTCTCTCGGCGTAGGCGGGAGCGTGACGAACAGCGCAACTGGCGTGGTCACCGGACAAACCGCGGGGGTGTTCGCCTCGACGAGCGCTTCGTCGACCGTTGTCAATGCCGGCCACATCAGCGCGACAGCGGGTGCGGGGGCCGACATCGAAGGCGGCGGAAGTGTCACGAACAGTGCGGGCGGCGTGATCAGCGGGAGCGCGTTCGGCGTCTTCATGACCGGCGCGGCGAACACGGTGACGAATGCCGGCACGATCTCGGGCGCCACCTATGCGGTCGACTTCACCGGCAGCGGGACCAATCGGCTGATCGTGGACCCGACCGCGGTGTTCACCGGAAAAGTTGCTGCCAACAGCACCGCCGCGAACACGCTCGAGCTCGCCAGCGGCACGGGCTCGATCGGCGGGCTTGGTGCCACCGGAGCCTCGTTCGCCAATTTCCAGACGCTTGCCGTTGATGGCGGAGGAAGCTGGACGCTCACGGGCGCCAACACAACGACCTCCGTGTTCGATGGGGGCGCGCTCGACATAGCGGGCACCCTCGGCGCAGCGAGCATCGCGTTCCAAGGCATCGGCAGCGCGTTGCTCATCGACAACGCGGCGACCTTCGGCAGCAATGTCGGAACATCGTCCTATACGGGACCGCAACTCCAAGATTTCGTAACCGGCGACAAGGTCGATCTCAAGAACATCGCCTCGACGGGAGCAGCCTTCACATACAACCCGTCGACGGGCTTGCTGCAGGTGACCAACGGCCTCAACCAGGTGGCGACGCTCGAGTTCCAGAACTCGACCCTCGGGAACCGCACGTTCCAACTGACGAGTGACGGCGGCACCGGCACCCTGGTAACTTTGGGCGGCACGACCATTCTTCCGTCGCCGCCGGCGGTGCCCGGCGCCGATGTGGAATGGCAGAACGGCCCTGGAGGTCTGCTCGCGGCCTGGAACATGAATGGGGCGCAGGTCGTGGCATCGAACTATGTCACCGTCCAAGGAAGCCTTGCGGCACCAGGTCCCACCTGGAGCGTCGCAGGCTTGGGCGACTTCAACGGTGACGGCACAAATGATCTCTTGTGGCGCAACCAGAGCGGAACGTTGGTCGACTGGACCATGAACGGCTCCCAGATCACCTCGTCCCAAACGGTGACCTTCGGGGCGAGCCCGGCCACGCCGGACAGCACGTGGAATGTCGCCGGGATCGGCGACTTCAACGGAGATGGCAAGGACGACATCTTGTGGCGCAACGCGAGCGGCTCACTCGTCGACTGGACGATGAACGGATCACAGGTGACGGCTTCGCAGCAGGTTACCTTGGGGGGCGGAGCGGCGACGCCCGATGCCTCCTGGAGCGTCGCCGGAATTGGTGACTTCAATGGAGATGGCAAAGCGGACATCTTATGGCGCAGCGCCAACGGCTCGCTTATCGACTGGACCATGAATGGGTCCCAAATCAGCTCGGTGCAGGCGGTCACCCTCGGGGGTTCGCCCGCAGCGCCAGGCTCGGACTGGAGCGTCGCGGGAATCGGCGACTTCAATGGAGATGGCAAAGCGGACATCTTGTGGCGCAACAGCAACGGCACGCTTATCGACTGGACGATGAACGGCTCGCAAATCGCCAATTCACAGCAAGTGACATTGGGAGGCAGTCCGGCAATGCCCGACTCCTCCTGGCAAATCGCGCAAATCGGCGACTTTGACGGGAACGGCACTTCCGACATCCTGTGGCGCAACACAAGCGGCGCGATGGAAGAATGGAGCATGAATGGGGCGCAAATCGCCTCGGTGTCACCGGTCACGTTTCAGGGGACTCCGGCAACGCCGCCCCTCACCTGGAACACGCTTTCGAAGCCGACGGATTTCGTCTGACATGAACGCCGAGGGCCGCCGGCCCTCGGCACAAGCATCGGCCTGCAACCCGGCCGCCGAGCGCTCGAGATGAGCGCTCCGGCGGCCGACGCTTTTCTGTGCAGCTCCAGCGCGCAGTTGTCGCGGAGCAGGTGAGCTCACCGCCATGGCCGCCTCTCCCTTGATTCTGCAACTGTGGGCCATTTCGGGGACACTTGCGGGCTGAGATGGCCCGAACCTTGTCGGGATCGCTCCTGCCCGCGCAAGCGCCGGCGAGTCAAAGTCAATAATCGCGTCGGCGCGGCTGTCCCGGACAAGTTTCTCTTTCGCATGCTGATCCCGCCGGAAGGCGCGAAGCCGCGGCTCGCCGAGAGTCATCTCGAAATAAAGTTTGCCAGGAAATTCCCAATACTCGCACCCGGTGCCGTGGGATCGCGAAGCATCCGCGGCTTCGAGTTACCAGGTCTTCCGGGCCGGCCCAACACGAAGGATTATGTGATGATCACGGCTGACATGCTTGACCGAAGATGGCCTCGCGCGCCGCACTCGCTGGTCGACAAGATAGTCGCAGCGGCGCCCGCGGTGCTCACGAAATTCGAGATCACCACTGCGAAGCGCCTCTCGCATTTCCTGGCTCAGGCTTCCGTCGAATGCGCGGGCGGAACAGCGCTGGAGGAGAATCTCAACTACAGTGCCGAGCGGCTGCATGTGGTGTGGCCGGCGCGCTTCTCGTCGATCGGCGCGGCACAACCCTATGCGCATAATCCACGCCTTCTCGCTGACAGGGTTTATGACGGGCGCATGGGGAATCGACCAGGAACTGACGATGGCTGGAACTATCGGGGACGCGGCCTGATCGACCTCACTGGGGCGGCGATGTACGAGCGTGTCGGCAAAGCTTGCGGCCTCGACCTGAAGGCAACACCTGACCTTGCAAGCTCTCCCGACAGCGCGCTCGCGGTGGCCGCGGCGTTCTGGATGCTAAGTGACGCCAATCGTTTCGCCGATCGCGACGAGATCCGCGCCGAGACGAAAGTGATCAATGGGGGGCTTACCGGCATGGCCGACCGCGAGGCCTGGCTCAAGGCCTGGAAAAGGGAGCTCGGCCTATGAGCGGGGAGACCGTCACTCAACTCATCCCACCTCTCGACATCCGAACCCCTTGGGGGTGGGCGACCTGCTTTGCCTGGATCCACTCGGGCGCCGAGAACGAGCCGCAATGGAAATGCGCGATCTATGACGGCGAACGCGCCGGCCACGTGATCGACGTTCCGCAAAAAGATGTCCGGTTCGGACGAAATTACAGCGTCTCGCGCACCGAGACGACCTTGCCGCCGGAGCCGCCCGAGATGATGAGGATGGAGAGGCGGGCGACGACGTCGCCGCCGCCCCTTCGCGTCAAAATTCCGGCGCCGCCGCCCTTTCCAAAACGGAGCGCGCGCGATCGGATGGGTGTGGGAACTCGCGCGTCATCCTGATGTCCATTTAAGGCTGTTGCGTCCGTGCACGACGAGAAATGGCCTCTCGCGTTGATTGAGCGACAGAAGCCCTACTCCCTTTCGCCATGAAGTCGGTCCTTGGACCTCGACCTCCCCGTCGCGCCGGGGCCTGAAGCGCGCCCCGAAACAAAAGGCCGGGGGGCTCATTCGAGCCGAGCGCCTGATCCCCTGAAATCGGAGTCTAACTCATGCGCAATCTCTTCGCGCCGTTCGCGGCGCTTTGCCTCATGGCGCTCGGCGTTGCCGGGTGCAACACGGCGCAACTCACCAAGGATGGCGCAGTGGCAGGCACCGCGATCGGCGCAGCGGCCGGCGCCGATCCGCGCGTCGCTAAGTTCGTCGGGAAGATCAATGCGACGATCGACAAGGATTCGGTCAAGCTCGCAACCGCCTATTGTCCAAAGGCACAAGAAATCTCCAGTGCCGCCAGTATTGCGAGCCTGTTCACGAGCGGCACGGCTGCAACCGTGATCAGCGATGCCCGCAATTTCGTGGCGGCCTTTTGCGACGCGCCTCCGAGCAACGTCTCGCAAGCCCTTACGCTCGGCCAGCAGCTTCTCCGAGACGCTGTCTCAACTGGCCTCGTGGCGCTTTGAACGGTTCGCCGCCAATTCGCGCTTCCCCTCACAACTTTCTCAGCAACCGTAGGAGATATTCATGTTCACTTCCCTCAAAGGATGGCGCACATTCCTGGTGGGCCTCGGCCTCGCCGTTGCTCCGTCCGCCCTCACCTATCTCTCCGGCATCCAATGGGACCACTACATCGGCGCCACGGGCGCCTTCTTTGTCTCGGGTGTCCTGATGCTGGCGATGCGCTTCGTCACGGATACGGCGCCCGCATCAAAAACATGACGGCCACGTGCACCACGCGCCACCTTCGCGGCGGGCAGGAACCTGCGGATGGGTATTCGTGGAGGAAAAGATGACTGAGCATGATTCCCCCGGAGAACGCCTCGTTCGGCTCGAGACCCAAGTCCAAGGGATCGTGACGGATATGGCCTTCATCAAGGGTGAGCTTAGGCCGATCACCGAGGCATTTCAGCAGGCCAAGGGTTTCAAGGGCGCCGTATATCTTGTCGCCATCCTCATCCTGGTCGCGATCGGCGCCGGCTTCAAGGACGTGGTGGGCTGGGTCCTGACAACCATGAAACCCTAACCGACGGTTCGTTGCGTGCCCCGACTCGCTGCGCGTCCCAAAACGAATGAGCCCTCGGTCCGCTTGGCGGGCCGAGGGCTCTTTTTTCGTTTGTGCAGGGGCTCAGTCGGCGACCTCTCACAAGCTTAATCACTCAATCGTCGGCAGACTCGCTCAATCCAAACTAAGCCTTTATGACCAGCGAGCGGTGCCGTGGTCCACCATCGGCGCCAGGAACCAAGGAGGCGGAGAATGAAATTAACAACCGGATGCATGACCGCGGCTTTGAGCTTGGTCGCAATGGCGGCCACCCATGCTGACGCGGCGAATTTCAAAGTGACGAGCCCCGATGTCAGCAACGGCGGCACAATCAAAGCGGACCAGGTGTTCAACAACTTCGGCTGCACCGGGAACAACATTTCACCGGAGCTGAATTGGAGCGGCGCGCCGTCGGCGGCCAAGAGCTTTGCCGTGACAATTTATGACCCCGATGCGCCAACCGGCAGTGGCTTTTGGCACTGGCTGGTCGCCAACATTCCGGCCTCCGCCAATTCGCTTCCGAAGAATGCCGGCGACCCAAAGGCTGACCTCGCCCCGAAAGGCAGCGTCCAGGCCCGCTCAGATTACGGCTCGTCGGGCTATGGGGGTCCCTGCCCGCCGAAGGGCGACAAGCCGCACCGCTACATCTTCACGGTGTACGCCGTTGACACGGACAAGCTCGATATCACGCCCGACACCTCGGGCGCGGTCGTCGGCTTCAACTTGCATTATCATACCCTGGCCAAGGCAACGCTCACGGCGCGCTACGGACGCTAATTCTTTTTCGACAAGGCAGCCCGAAGCCATGTCTGCTTCGAGCTGCCCGTCACACTCAAGTGAGTTGCCACCACTCGGGCTCAATGATTGTATGCCGACCGGTAGCCCATGCGGGAACGCGATAGTCGCCTCGTCTCGTTGAATCGGCTGCCGCCGTGACATTGCCATTGGAGGCAGGACATGAAGACGGGGTTTCTCTTTGCGGGCGCCTTGATGCTCGCCACGACTGCCGCGTCGGCACAGACGCTTCGCATCGGCCTTCTCGATGACCCCGATCTTCTCGATCCAGCACCGGGCAAGAGTTTTGTCGGGCGCATCGTCTTCCAATCGCTTTGCGACAAGCTGGTCGACATTTCACCCGACCTCAAGATCCTACCGCGTCTCGCTGTGTCCTGGGAAACGACCGAGGACGGAAAGGTCATCACCTTCAAGCTGCGCGACGGCGTGACCTATCAGGATGGCGAAAAATTCGACGCGGCGTCCGTGAAGTATAATATCGAACGGGACAAGACGATGCCCGAATCGATCCGCAAATCCGATCTCGCTTCGGTCGACAGCGTCGACGTGATCGATCCACTCACCGTGCGCTTCAACCTGAAGAAGCCGGATTCGACCTTGCTTGCTGCGCTCACGGATCGCGCCGGAATGATGGTGGCGCCGGAGGCCGCCAAGCAGGCCGGCGCGAAATTCGGCCTCAATCCGGTATGCTCCGGACCCTACAAATTCGTCGAGCGCGTGCAACAGGATCACATCACGCTCGCGCGCAACCCCAATTATTGGAACGCCAAGGCCTTTTCCTTCGATAAGATCGTCTTCCGCACAATCCCCGATTCGACCGCGAGGCTGGAGAGCCTGCGCTCGGGCGATCTCGACATCGCCGAGCGCATCGAACCCACGGATGTGAAGGAGCTCGAGGCTCAAAAAGAGTTCAAGGTCGTGGGTGTCACTACTCTCGGTTACCAGGGCCTGACGGTGAACGTGGCGAACGGGCCCGCCTCCAAGGCGCCGATCGGGCAGGACAAGCGCATTCGGCAGGCGCTCTCACTCGCTATCGACCGGCAAGGTGTGATGGATGCGGTCTTCGACGGACAATTCTCCCCGGCGGGCCAGCCCGTGCCTCCCGTGAGCCCTTACTACTCCGACAAATTTCCGCCCCCGACGCGTGATCTCGAAAAGGCGAAGGCGCTGCTGAAAGCTGCTGGTGTCGAACACCCCGTTATCAATGTGCGCTACACGACCTCCTCTCGCGCGCAAAAGGTGATGGAAGTCGTGCAGGCGATGGCTGCTGAAGCGGGAATCGAGATCAAGCTCATCTCGACCGAGTTCGCGACGCAAATGAAGGTGCAGACCGACGGGGACTATGAGATCTCGTTCATCGGCTGGTCGGGACGCCCCGATCCCGACGGCAACATCTACTCCTTCTATGTCTGCGGAGGCGGCCTCAACGACAGCCACTACTGCAATAAGGATGTCGACGCGATCTTGAACGATGCTCGGCTCACGACCGAGGTCGCGGCCCGCAAGGCCCTCTATGAAAAGTTCGATGCGATCGCGCTCGACGAACTCCCGATCATCTATTTCTATTTTGAGAAGTGGATTTGGGGATCGACGGCGAAGCTGCAGGGCTTCGTTCCCAACCCGGACGGCATGATCAGGCTCGAAGGCGTGAAGCTCGCCCAGTGATTGCCAGGCGAAATCTCCTCTGAGACGCTAAGTCTCCTTGCATGAGCGCCATGGTGCCTTATGTCGTGCGGCGCGTTCTCACCGCGCTGCCGACCATCGTGATCTTCGCCTGCTTCGTCTTCTTGCTGCAGAAACTTCTGCCGGGCGACCCCGTGCTGGCCATGGCGGGCGAGGATCGCGATCCGGCGACCATTGCGGCACTTCGCATCCAGTATCATCTGAACGACCCGTTGCCGGTGCAATTTCTGCGATGGGCCGGCGATGCACTGCGCGGAGACCTGGGCGAGTCACTGCGCAACCACGACTCCGTTCTGCATCTGATCACGCAGAAGCTTCCGGTGACGCTCGAGCTCGCTTTGCTCTCCACGCTGTTCTCGGTGCTGATCGGTATTCCGGCCGGCATTCTCGCCGCCGCTAAGAAGGGCTCGGTTTGGGACAATCTCGCGCGCGGCACGGCGCTCTGGGGCGTCTCGATCCCCACTTTCTGGTTCGGCATCGTGCTGATCATCATCGTCTCGGTGAATCTGCATCTGTTGCCGGCCTCTGGCTATGCGCCGATCTCGGAAGATCCGTGGCAGAATATTCGCACCATGATCCTGCCGGCATTCGTGCTCGGCAACGCGCAAGCCGGCATACTGATGCGTCACACGCGCTCCGCCATGCTCGAGGTGCTGCGGCAGGACTATGTGCGCACCGCGCGCGCCAAGGGGCTGCCCGAGTTGCGCGTCGTCATGGCCCATGCGTTTCGCAATGCACTGGCGCCGCTTGTCACGGTGACGGCGGTTTTGCTGGGGCAGTTGCTGGCTGGTGCCGTGCTGACCGAGCAAGTGTTCTCGATTCCCGGCTTCGGCAAGATGCTGGTCGACGCCGTCTTCAACCGCGATTACGCGGTCGTTCAGGGAGTGGCGCTGTGCACGGGTGTCGGGTTCATTCTTCTGAACCTTCTGGCCGACGTCGCCCAGCTTCTTCTCAATCCGCGGCTTCGCTCGTCATGACGCTTGCGCTCGAGCACCAAGGAGCGGTCGACGTCGAGGGCACCACGAGGCGACGCGGCGCCTTTAGGAAGCTCTTGGGCAATAAGGCAGCGCTATTTGGCCTCTTCATCGTGGTCACATGCCTTTTCTGCGCGGTGTTCGCCTATTGGATCATGCCTTATGACCCGATCAAGCCGAATTACGCGCTCGTGCGCAAGCCTGCCTCCGCCTTGCATTGGCTCGGCACTGACGAGCTTGGCCGCGACATCCTCTCGCGCATGATATTGGGCGCTCGAACCTCGCTTTCCGCTGGCTTCGTCTCGGCAGGCATCGCGGTTTGCCTCGGATCGTTCTTCGGCGTGCTCGCAGGCTATATTGGCGGCGCCGTCGACATGATCATTTCGCGCGTCGCTGATGCGCTCTTGGCGACCCCTTTCCTGATCGTTGCGATCGTGCTTGCGACCTTCCTCGGCCCGAGTCTCATGAATGCCATGATTGCCATAGGGCTCGCAGCCGCCCCCATCTTCACGAGGCTCGCGCGGTCCCAAGTACTCGACATCAAGACGACCGATTATGTGGAAAGCGCGCGTGCGCTCGGCTTCAAGGACTGGCGTATCGTGACGCATCACATCCTGCCGAACATCGCCGCGCCCTTGATCGTCCAGGCGACCTTGACCATGGCGCAAGCCATCACCGCTGAGGCTTCGCTCTCCTTCCTCGGGCTTGGCGAGCAACCGCCGATCCCGTCCTGGGGAGCGATGCTCAATTCCGCGAAGTCTTATCTGACACAAGCGCCTGGAATGTCGCTCTGGCCCGGCCTCGCAATTTTTCTCTCCGTGCTGGGCTTCAACCTCGTGGGCGATGCGCTTCGCGACGCTCTCGATCCTCGCCAGGAATGATTCGCGGGCCGCACGCCAGTGGCTTGTCGAACTTCACCCCGGAAGGGGCGTCAAGACGAGCTTCTCTTTCGCCAGGGTGGAGCGCATCGGCTTCAAGACGAAGAGCGCGAGGAGTGCCGTGAGCACATCCATGGCAACGATGAGCAAGAAAACCGGCACCCAGCTTCCGGTCTGTTCTCTGAGCAAGGCTGCCATCGGACCTCCGAGAATGGACCCGATTCCTTGCGCCATGTAGAGGAAGCCATAGTTGGTGGTGGCGTGTTTCGTGCCGAAGCTATCGGTGAGAGTCGAAGGGAAGAGAGAAAAGATCTCTCCCCAACCGAAGAAAACCAATCCCGACAGCACGACGAGAGCCGTCGCATTGTCTCGATACGCGAGAAGCAAGGCGATCGCCAATGCCTCCAGAAGAAAGGCAAGCCCCATTGTGTTCTCGCGCCCGATATGATCCGAGATCCAGCCGAAGAAAGGGCGGGTGAGCCCGTTTGTTATGCGATCGATCGTGAGCGCGAGGGGAAGCGCGGCCGCTCCGAAGACAATCACGTCCGCGACCCCGAAATCCCTGGCAAAAGCAGAGAACTGGGAAATGACCATAAGGCCGCCCGTCGACATCATGGTCATCATCACGAAAAGCAGCCAGAAGAGTGGCATGCGCAACATCTCGGCTGGCGAGTAGTCATATCGTGCGACCGGGCCCTCGGCGCCGCCCAGCGTAGGCGCCTCATCCGGTTCGGGCATGCGCAGGAAGAACGAGGCCGCGATACCGACCAGCCCGAGAAGAGCGCCAAAGGTGACGAGCGTCGCGCGATAGCCTTCGCTGCGGATCATCGTATCGATCGGGAACGTCGTGAGGATGGCGCCGAAGCCATACCCGGCCGCGACGACGCCCGTCGCAAAGCCGCGCGCCTGCGGGAACCAGCGAACCATCAGGCCGACGATCCCGACATAGACTATTCCCGTGCCGATCCCACAAAACAATCCGTATGTGGCATAGAGGCCCCACAAACTGTCCACCCAGGATGACAGGATCCAGCCGAGACCCGAGAGCGCCGCGCCCGTCGTGATCAGCACGCGCGCACCGAACCGTTCGACGAGCCAGCCTTGGGCCGGCGAGAAAAAAGTCTGCAAAACGATCAACAATGAGAACGTGAATTGGATGGCAGCGAGGCCGGCACCCGTCGTCGTCTGGAAAGGTTTGAGAAAAAGCGTCCAGACATATTGCGGGCTCGAGATTGCCATCATGGCGATCAGGCCAAGCACGAGCTGAACCCAGCGCGTCGGGAAGTCTCTTCTTGGCAAGCTCGCTCCCATGACCATTATGGTCTCCCTCCGAAATCGCGCCGCAGGACCGTCGCAATTTGCGCCCCACGGGAGGCGCTGAGACAGTTCTAAGATTACTCTCGCGAAAAATTGATCACAAGCGCACCAAAAATGAACGAGAACGCCTTAGAACTCAAGCAGTTAGACTTGACACCCTCGATGAGGCCACGAAAATGCTGGCCGCCTCGGAAAGACAACAGACCAAGCACGTGACTTCAAGGTCTTACGATTGAAATTCAGGGAGGCGAAAGTGGGGAGGCCACTGCTGATGACGCGGCAAGCAGCGTTCTCGCATCGGCAAGCGCCATGCCCGGTTGGCTGCCCCGCGACGATCGTCCCACGGCGCGCTTTCACGTAATCTCGAGTGGGTTCTTTTTCGCCAGCAATGCCGGCCCGAGCCTCGACCTCTCTCTTATCGGTGCGGGACGTGGCTGTGAGCTTCGGGGGCATCGTCGCGCTCGAGGGGGTCTCATTCGATCTTGAGCCTGGCTTGATCGTAGGGCTCATAGGGCCGAACGGAGCCGGCAAGACCACTTTATTCAACTGCCTCAGCCGCCTCTATACCCCGAGCTCAGGTGACATCTTGTTTGACGATTCTTCGATCCTGGCGAGACCTCCTCATCAAATCGCCGAGCTCGGCATCGGCCGCACCTTTCAAAACCTTGCTTTGTTTCGCAATCTTTCAGTTCTGGATAATATCAATATTGGGGGCCATTGCCGAAGCCGAAGTGACTATCTCAGCGATGCCTTGCATTTGCCTTGGACACGGCGCGCGGAAACGTCCCTTGACCTTCGCTCGCGCAGGATCGTCAGCTACCTCGGCCTTGATGGCGTCATCGAGAGGCGCGTCGGCGAACTGCCCTTCGGCACGCAGAAGCGTGTCGAGCTCGCCCGCGCGCTCGCGTCCTCGCCAAGGCTTCTCCTGCTCGATGAGCCAGCCTGTGGCTTGAATCACGAAGAGGTTGAGGCGCTCTCCGCCATCATTCGACAGATTCGCGCTGACCTCGACGTTACCATCCTGGTGGTCGAACATCACATGGGCCTTGTCATGTCGATCTCCGATCGTGTGATCGCGCTCAACTTCGGCCGCAAGATCGCGGAAGGCGTGCCGAGCCTGGTGCAGCAAGATGCACAGGTGATCAGCGCTTATCTCGGGATGCAACGAACGTGACGGCGCTTCTCGAAGTGCGTGACTTGCACGCCTCCTACGGGACCACGCGTGTGTTGCACGGCCTCAGTTTCGGCGTTTTGGAAGGAGGCGTGACGACGCTTCTTGGCGGGAATGGTGCCGGCAAGACGACAACGTTGCGCGCCCTTTGCGGCATGGTCCTGAGAACTGGCGAAATCACGTTTGCTGGCCGCTCCATCGCGCACCTATCGACAGAGGACATTGCCCGGCTGGGCATTGCCCATGTGCCGGACGGCCGGGGCACCTTTGTGCGCCTCACCGTCGAGGAGAATCTCGAGCTCGGCGCGATCACGAGACGTGACCGGAACGCCATCGCCCAGGATGTCGAGCGGGTTTTCGGCTATTTCCCGATCCTGCAAAAGCGCCGCGGCCAGCAGGCAGGCACGCTTTCAGGCGGCGAGCAGCAGATGCTCGCCATCGGCCGCGCTTTGATGTTGCAGCCGAGGCTCATGCTGCTCGACGAACCCTCCTTCGGCCTAGCGCCGCGCCTGGTGCGCGAGCTTTTCGGGATTCTCGCCGCGCTCAACAAGAGCGAGGGCGTGAGCCTGCTCGTGGTCGAGCAGAACGCGGCGCTCGCTCTCGATCTCGCCGATCAGGCCTATCTCGTGGAGACCGGCCGTATCGTCTTCTCAGGCGCTGCGCGCGAAATCCGCGAGGATGAGAAGATCCGACGTTCGTATCTCGGCTATTAGGATCGGCCATGGAGCTTTTTCTGCAACAAACCCTTGCGGGTCTTGCGACGGGCACGATCTACGCCTGCATCGCGCTTGCCATCGTCATGACGTATCAGGCGATCGGGCATTTGAATTTTGCGCAAGGCGAAATGGCGATGTTCTCGACGTTCATCGCCTGGCAGCTCATCCAATGGGGCACGCCTTATTGGATTGCTTTTCTCGCGACTGTCGCTGTGTCCTTTGCCGGAGGCGTCTTGATCGAGCGCATCGTGCTACGCCCGATCCAACATGCGCCTGTATTGAGCCATGTCGCCGTCTTTATCGGCCTGCTCGCGATCTTGAACAGCCTCGCGGGTTTCATTTGGGATTTCAACGTCAAACCGTTCCCGACACCATTCGGAACGGCGCCGCTGCTCGGGAACGGCTTCATCGACGCGCATCAGGCTGGCATGATCGCGATCACACTTTTGCTACTCGCTTTTCTTTATGGATTCTTCCGCTTCACGCGTGTCGGGCTGGCGATGCGAGCGGCCGCCCATGATCCGGTTTCTGCGCGTCTCGTCGGCATCAGGGTCGGCTGGATGACGGCGCTGGGATGGGGAATGGCTGCGGCGATCGGCGCGATCGCCGGAATGATGATTGCGCCGATCGTTTTCCTCGAGCCGAACATGATGCTGGGCGTTCTCCTCTACGGCTTCGCCGGCGCGGTGCTCGGCGGCCTGAGCAGCCCCGTCGGTGCAGTCATCGGCGGGCTGATCGTCGGCGTTGTCGAAAATCTCGCCGGCACGTTCATCCCGGTGATCGGCGGCGAGCTCAAATTCACCATCGCGCTCGTCATCATCGTCGCCGTTCTCGTCATGAAACCTCAGGGGCTGCTCGGCCGCCCCGTATTGCATCGCGTTTGAACGATGTCGGCCCCATCCGAAGAGATGCTGGAAAGCGTGCCCGAACCGGCTGTGCCCGATGTGCTTGCGCCGAGTCTCATCGGCCGCAACGGCCTGATGCTTGCCCTGCTTGCCGTCGCGCTCCTCCTGCCTTTCGTGGTGCAGAACTTCTTGATCTTTCAGCTGACGCTCGTTCTCGTCTATGCGATCGCCATCATCGGCCTCAATCTGTTGACCGGGTTCAACGGTCAATTTTCACTTGGCCACAGCGCCTTCTACGCACTTGGTGCATATGTGGCCGCGATGCTGATGGACAAGGTCGATTTCCCGTATCCCGCGACGCTGCCTGTTGCCGGCATCGCCTGCTTCGTCTTCGGATTCCTTTTCGGGCTGCCGGCGCTTCGCCTCGAAGGCGTCTATCTCGCGCTCGCCACTTTCGCGCTCGCCGTCGCCACGCCGCAGATTCTTAAGCTTTCACCGCTGGAATATTGGACCGGCGGCGTGCAAGGCATCGTCATCAACAAGCCCGACGCACCTTTCGGGCTGCCTCTCACGCAAGATCAGTGGCTCTATTTTTTTACGCTCTTCGTCACGGTCATCATGACCGTACTCGCGCACAATCTCGTCGCGAGCCGCACCGGTCGCGCCATGATGGCCATTCGCGATAACCCGACGGCGGCACGCTCGATGGGGATCAATATCGCGCTTTACAAATCGCTGACCTTCGGAGTGAGCGCACTTTATACGGGCATCGCGGGCGCGCTCGGCGCCATCGTGGTGCAATTCGTCGCCCCGGACAGCTTCACCTTCTTGCTCTCGATCACGCTGCTTGTCGGCCTGGTCGTGGGCGGGGTCGGCTGGATTCCCGGCGCCTTCTTCGGTGGGGCTTTTGTGCTCTTCGTGCCGAACTTCGCCGAGAGCATTTCGAAGGGCTTGTCGGGCGCAGTCTACGGTGTGATGATTATTTTGTTGATCTTTGTGCTGCCGACAGGGGCTTCAGGTCTTGTGCGCGCTGCTTTGCAACGGCTGCGCGCGCATAAAATTCAATAAACAGGGAGGAGAAAATGCGGGTTTCGTCACATCGATTGCGTTTGGCCGCGCTTGCGAGCCTTGCCGGGTTCGCGGTGGCCCTGGCGACGCCAGCCGTGGCGCAGAAGAAATACGACACGGGCGCTACCGACACCGAGATCAAGGTGGGCAACATCATGCCTTATAGCGGGCCGGCATCAGCCTACGCGGTGATCGGCAAGACGGAAGCGGCGTACTTCAACAAGATCAACGCCGAAGGCGGCATCAACGGCCGCAAGATAAATTTCATCTCCTACGATGATGGCTATAGCCCACCCAAGGCCGTCGAGCAGGCGCGCAAGCTCGTGGAGAGCGACGGCGTGCTGCTCATCTTCCAATCGCTCGGCACCCCGTCGAATTCGGCCATCATGAAATACATGAACGCCAAAAAAGTGCCGCAGCTTTTCGTTGCCACGGGAGCCACGAAGTTCGGCGACCCAAAGGATTTTCCCTGGACGATGGGCTGGCAGCCGAACTACCAGAGCGAGTGCCGTATTTACGCGAAATATCTCATCGACAATCACTCCAACGGCAAGGTCGGAATCCTTTATCAGAACGACGATTACGGAAAGGATGTGATGAAGGGGCTAAAGGATGGTTTGGGCGACAAGACCTCGATGATCATCGCCGAGGTCCCTTACGAGACCTCCGATCCGACCGTCGACTCCCAGATCGTCAAGCTGAAGGCCTCGGGCGCCGACATCTTCCTCAACATCGCGACGCCGAAATTCGCCGCCCAGGCGATCAAGAAGGTTGCCGAGGTCGGCTGGAAACCGCTCCAGATCGTGAACAACGTCTCGGCCTCGGTCGGCGGCGTCCTTACTCCCGCCGGCCTCGACAATGCGACAGGCGTTTTGAGCACAGCTTATCTAAAGGATCCGACCGACCCAAGCTGGAAGGATGATCCGGCGTTCAAGGCCTGGTCTGCGTTCATGGACAAATATTACCCGGATGGCAATCGAACGGATTCGTTTACCGTCTATGGCTACCTCACCGGGCAAACTCTCGTGCAAGTTCTCAAGCAATGCGGTGACGACCTCACGCGTGAGAATGTCATGAAGCAAGCCGCGAATCTCAAGCTTGACCTTGACATGCTCTTGCCGGGCATCTCCATCCACACGACCCCGACGAGCTACTATCCCCTTCAGCAATTGCAGATGGAGAAGTTCGACGGCACGCGCTGGGAGCGCTTTGGACCGGTGATCAGCGGCGAGGTCGGCGGATAGGCGGCCCCGGCTCTTTTCCTTTAAATCTCGGGGCGCGGCACCACCGCGTCCTTTTTTTCCCAAGGCAGCCCCAGCGACACGCCTCCATCCATCGCCAATGACGCCCTGTGGTTGTCCCGACGCCTCGCTTTCGCCTAGCGATTCACGGCGTTGACATTCCGGGTCTGGCGCCGCAAACAGCCGGCGGGCCCAGGTGGCGGAATTGGTAGACGCGCTGGTTTCAGGTACCAGTGGCGCAAGCCGTGGAGGTTCGAGTCCTCTCCTGGGCACCATGCGCCCGCAACTTGGATTGGCAACTCCGAAGCGGATGATGCAGCGCCCCTTCCGGCTTTCATTTGTCGCGTGAAATCCGTTGGCCATGAACCGCCGGCAATCGCCCCTGGTCTCGCTGCGGATGTGGGCATGAGCTCGGGGTCGAGCACGAGTCTGAAGCTCGAGCATGTGAGCCATCATTTTGGCTCGAACTTCGTTCTCGATGACATCTCGCTCGACATCGCACCCGGCGAAGTGGTGGCCCTGGTTGGACCGTCAGGCTGCGGCAAGTCGACCCTGCTCAATATTTTCGGCGGACTTCTTCAGCCCACGAAAGGGCACGTGCTCATGCACGGCGAGCCGCGTTCGGACTGCCTCAATCCCCTGACCTACGTGTTCCAGGATTTCGCTCTTCTCCCGTGGCGCACGGTTGCGGGGAATATCTCGCTCGGGCTCGAGGGCAAGATGCGCGACGAAGACGCCAGGCGCGAACGCATCGGCGAGATGCTTCGCCTCACGGGTCTTGCGGATTTTGCGAACGCCTATCCCAAGCAGCTTTCCGGCGGCATGCGCCAGCGCGTCGGCATTGCGAGGGCGCTCGCGGTGCGTCCAGCCTGCCTCTTCATGGATGAGCCGCTCTCGGCGCTCGATGCCCAAACCAGGACCCTGCTGCTCGAAGAATTCGCCATGTTGATCGCTCGGGCTGCCATCACGACAGTTTACGTCACGCACAACCTCAATGAAGCGCTGCGTCTCGCCCATCGGATCGTTGTCTTGTCGCGCCGGCCTGGAAGGATCAAGGCGATCGTCGGGATCGATCTCCCGATCGAAGCGCGCCGGGAAGGCGATCCCGATCTCGTCGTCGCCGAGAAGCGGCTTTGGTCGATGATCCGCGACGAGGCAAGCGCAGCCGACAGGGAGCTCGACGATGCGCGCTGAAGTCTTGGTTCCCTTTCGGGCGGCGGGGTTCTCGCCGCGCCATCATGCGTGGAGCGGTGTGGCGACGCTCGCTCTCGTGATCCTTGCTTGGCAGGGTGGCTCCGCGACCGGGCTCATTCCCGACCTGTTCCTGCCCTCACCCCTCGCAGTCGCGCGGGCACTTTGGCGGCTCACTCTGTCGGGTGAACTGCGGACCAATCTTCTGGCGTCCGTTTTGCGGCTGGCCGTCGGCTGGACCCTCGGGACAATGATCGGCATCTCGGTCGGGATCGCCGTCGGCATTTTCACGCTGGCGCGTTCACCCGTGCTCGCTCTCGTGTCCGCCTTGTTTCCCATCCCCAAGATCGCGCTCGTGCCGCTGTTCATAATCTGGTTTGGTATCGGAGAAGGCTCGAAATTCGCAACCCTCGCGATCGGCGTGTTCTTTCCGACGGTAATCAGCACGTATTCAGGCATCGATAATGTGCAGCGAAATCTCGTCATGATGGGCCAGAGCTTCAATCTCTCGACATGGTCCATCGTGCGCAAAATCATGTTGCCTGGTGCGCTACCTTCGGTGCTCGCGGGCTTTCGCATCACCATCTCGGTTGCGATCATCTTGCTCGTCGCGGCCGAGATGATCGGCGCAGATAGCGGCATCGGCGCCTTCATTCTCGCGGCCGGCAATCTTTACCGCACGGACGATCTCATTGCGGGAGTGGTGATTCTGTCGCTCCTCGGACTCAGCCTTTCGGCGATCCTGACCCGCATCGAACGGGCCGCGTTTTCCTGGCGGTGAAGGCCTGGAGACCCCGCGCCAGAAGGTGATTGCCTGCCAAGTTGACTTTGCGTCGCCCCCGCCACCCTCTACCGAAACTCGGCCACATGGAGGAAACGAAGATGCTCTACGAACTCGCCAAGCTCACCTTGCAGATCGGTGCGGCGCCCAAGGCCCTCCCCGGCATCAAGGCTTTTGTCGCGGATGGTGAAACGAGGGGCAAGCTTCTCGGATGCTGGAGCTCGGAGATCGGCGAGCTCAACAAGGTCGCGGTGCTGCGGGGATTCTCAGATGCGGAAGGGCTGCGGGCGGAGCGCAAGCGCACGCTCGAAAGCGGCGATCCATTCGGCTGCCGACATGTGCTCACCCATCTCGAAATGGACAGCTACGCCCCCTTCCCCGATCTGCCGCCGATCGCGACGGGTGCCTTCGGCCCCGTTTACGAAATCCGAAGCTATACGATGAAGCCGGGCGTCCTGCCGGAGCTCATCGCGTCCTGGCGGACGGCGCTCCCGGCCCGCGTCAAGCTTTCGCGAAATTTGATCGTGATGCACACGATCGAGGGACCACCTCGCCTCACCCATATTTGGCCTTACGCGAGCTTGGAGCAGCGAGCGGAGATCCGCGGCAAGGCGGTTTCGACGGGTGTGTGGCCACCTAAAGGCGGGAGCGATCATCTTGCGATCATGACCAATGGGATTTGGCTGCCGACCGAAATTTCGCCTTTGAAATAAACCATCGAAGTTTGCGGGCAGGGAGTCACATGCTCCAGTTTGACAAATCTTTCGGTCGCGGCTAGTCGAACTCCAACGGCGCGGGGAGACCCGCGCCCTCTGCGTTTCCGGGGTATGATAGGCACGACGCCTGGACCCAAGGATCCGTTTTATCGCAATCGACTGCCAAGAAGCCGGCGGGCGTCCGCGCCTTGCCGGGCCGAACACGGGAGAAAACGATGTTCGCAGTCATCAAAACCGGCGGGAAGCAATATCGAGTCGCCGCCGGAGACACCATTACCGTCGAGAAATTGGCGGGCGAGCCTGGCGAGGTCATCGCCTTTGAACAAGTGCTGATGGTCGTGAACGGCGCGACCAGTGAAATTGGCGCACCTTCGGTTGCGGGCGTCACGGTTGCCGGCGAGCTCGTCGAGCAGACCCGCGGCGCAAAAGTGATCGCCTTCAAGAAGCGCCGACGCAAAAATTCGCGCCGCAAGCGTGGCCATCGCCAGGACCTCACGGTCGTCAGGATCACCGAGATTTTGACCGGCGGCGCCAAGCCCGACCTCAAAGTTAACGCGAGTCGACCCGCGGCCGCGCCTCATGGGCAGGAGGGCGAGGTTGAGGCAACGTCGGTCGAGCCTGCCAAAGCCGAGAGGGTTTCGAACCCCAAGTCCAAGAAGGCACCCGCCGAAGCCAAGACCCAGGCCGAGGCGAAACCAGACGACACGGCTTTGACAGGTGATCACGACCATGCGGAGATCGGGGGGCGCGCCGCCGCAGCGGTCGAAGTCGCGAAGGCAAAAGGCGTCGATACGGATAGGTTCGAGCGGCTTGAGCAGCCGATCGGCAAAGCCGATGATCTCAAGCTGATCTCCGGAGTTGGTCCGGCGATCGAGAAAAAATTGAATGCCGCCGGCATTTGGCATTATTGGCAGGTGAAGGCCTTGTCTGAGAAAGATATCAGCAAGGTTGAGCAAGAGGCGGGGCTCAAGGGTCGCGCACATCGCGACGATTGGGTGGCCCAGGCGACAGATCTCTTGGCCGGCAAAGGGCCGAGGCAAAAAACTTAGGCCGTTTCAGCCGGTCGTTTTGAGGCCGCACGCCGGCCGTATCGAGGATAGGAGCACAATATGGCTCACAAAAAAGCAGGCGGTTCGTCGCGCAACGGCCGCGACTCGGAATCGAAACGCCTTGGCGTAAAGAGGTTCGGCGGTGAAAACGTAGTCGCCGGCAACATAATCGTACGCCAGCGCGGCACCAAGGTGCATGCGGGCCCCAATGTCGGCGTTGCAAAAGATCACACGCTCTTCGCCCTTACGGCGGGTCGCGTAACCTTCGGCGTGAAACGAGGCCGCTCGACGGTCGCTGTGATTGCCGCCTCGCGAGCGGCCGAATAACCGGCGGACCGATTTCCCGCCGGCCCGTCGAACCGGGATCTGGCGGATAGGAACAAAGCTCCAAGGAGCCAAAGCCCAAGCCAGGGGGGATCGACGGAAAACCATCGGTCCCTCTTTCCGCTTGGAGCCCCAGATGCGTCCGGAGACATTGTCGAGCCGGATATCGACAGAGCGCCTCGTTCTCGAGCCGGTCAGGAGCGATTTCGCGCAAAGCCTGTTCGATTATATCAACGATTGGGAGGTGATGCGCTGGCTCGCTTCCCCGCCCTGGCCTTTTGCGCTCGCCGACATGCATCAGTGGATCGCCCGCTCATGCGCGGCCCGCGATGCCCGCCGCGATGCTGATTTTGCGATTACCCTCCACGGCGCACCCATTGGAGTGATCGGCCTTGTGGGGCTCGGGATGGGCCCCGTGCTCGGCTATTGGCTGGCACGGCCTTTCTGGGGTCGGGGTTATATGAGCGAGGCTGCCGAGACGCTTCTCGCACAGACCTTTGCGGATGGGCAAAGCTTCGTCGCGTCCGGCGTTCTCGAGGGCAATGCGGCTTCCCTTCGGATACAAGAGAAGCTTGGCTTTCGGATCGTGAATGAACGCTATATTCATGCGCGCCCCCATGGCCGGCCCATGCCGCATGTCGATACGGTATTGGGACGAGGTCAATGGTGCGAAGTGCGCGTCTCGTCGCCTAAGTCGTTCTGATGCAAAACCTCGGGACGCCAGAACGAACTGGTAGCCGCGTCCGACGAGCAGTGCTGCCATGCGCGCGGCGGATTAGCCGGGCGGCCGCGGAAGCTTAGAGATGCTTCATGGCTGAGGTGAGCATCCGAACGAATGTCGCGGCTGGAAGCGCCACGCGAGGCACCTCCTCCGGCCTTGCGCTTGGCGTGCTCCTGGCGGTGAGCTTTTCGCATCTCATGAACGATCTCGTCCAGTCGCTGATCCCCGCCATCTACCCGATTCTCAAATCCTCATTCGATCTCGATTTTGGGCAAATCGGCCTCATCACGCTCGTGTTTCAGCTCACCGCCTCACTGCTGCAGCCGGTGGTGGGCCTCTATACCGATCGCCGGCCCATGCCATTTTCGCTCGCGATCGGCATGAGCTTCTCACTTTTGGGCCTTGTTCTTCTCGCCTTCGCGTGGAGCTTCGCGACCTTGCTGGCCGCGGTCGCTTTCGTGGGCTGCGGCTCATCGGTGTTCCACCCGGAATCGTCCCGCGTAGCCCGCATGGCATCGGGCGGCCGGCACGGGCTCGCGCAATCCTTGTTCCAGGTTGGCGGCAACACCGGCGCGGCGCTTGGCCCGCCGCTCGCGGCCCTCATCATCTTGCCACAGGGGCAAAAAAGCGTCGCTTGGTTCTCGGTCGCGGCGCTGATGGGAATAATTGTCCTTTATCGCATCGGGATCTGGTATCGCGAGCGGCGCTTGGCGACAGCCGGGACGACCGGTTTTGCTCTACCCTCGCCGCTGCTCTCCTCGCGCAAGCTCATGCTGTCAGCCCTCATTCTCACGGCGCTGATGTTCTCGAAGGCGTTCTACACTGCGAGCTTCACCAGCTATTACACCTTTTATCTCATCGATAAGTTTCATGTGAGCGTCCGCGAATCCCAGCTCTATCTTTTCCTGTTTTCGGCCGCAGTCGCTGCTGGCGCCTTGATCGGGGGCCCGGTCGGCGACCGTTTCGGCCGAAAATTCGTGATCTGGTTCTCGATACTCGGTGTCTTTCCTTTTACCTTGGCGTTACCTCACGCCAATCTTTTCTGGACGGCCGTGCTCACCGTGCCGATCGGCATGATTATGGCGTCGGCGTTCTCCGCGATCCTGGTTTATGCGCAAGAACTCGTCCCCGGCAGGGTCGGCACGGTATCGGGCATCTTCTTCGGCGTGGCCTTCGGCCTGGGCGGGCTCGGCGCCGGGGTTCTCGGCACTGTCGCGGATCACACCAGCATCGGTTTCGTCTATGATCTCTGCGCCTATCTCCCCTTGATCGGACTATTAGCCGCTTTCCTACCTCATGCTGAACCTCGTCGAGCGCTCGCCAAGCCGCGCTGAAAAGCCGCGCTGAGACGCCTTCTCGAGTTGCGATCTACCCAGAGATTTGGAATCGAGGACGGCTCGTTTTTGCTTCCATTTCGGAACTCTCCACCCGCGTTCAGCGTTGACCTCTGGCGCTTGCGCGCGCATGGAGGGTCGATGCCGAGCACCATCGCGGATGAATTTCAAGATGGGCTGAAAATCGAGCGTACCGCGCTTTTTCTCGACGTCGACGGTACGCTCCTCGATCTCGCGCCGCGCCCGGGCGCCGTGTTTGTTCCTCCCTCGCTCATCGACTCGCTCGCCATTGCTGATGAGGCGCTCGGAGGTGCGCTTGCGCTCGTCAGCGGGCGCTCGCTCGATGATCTCGATCGGCTGTTTTCTCCACTGCAGCTTCGCGCGAGCGGAGTGCATGGGGCTCAAACGCGCTTTTCCCCCAACAACCCCAGACAAGCGGACGAGATGGCCGAAGGCTTGCCGCGCAAACTCTGGATGGCTCTTACGGAGGTCCTGTTCGATTTTCCGGGCACTTTTGCGGAGAACAAGCGCTACAGCTTCGCCGTCCATTATCGCACGGTACCAATGTTGAAACAGCGATTGCGCGAGGCTCTTCAACGGCTGATCGCAGCTTACGCCGATCTGCAACTCGACATGATCCACGGCCACAGCGTCTTCGAGATCAAGCCGCGCGGTTTCGACAAGGGAAAAGCGATCAAACGTTTCATCGAGCGTGAGCCCTTTCTCGGGCGCGTGCCAGTCTTCATAGGCGACGATGTGACGGACGAATCGGGCTTTGCAACTGTCGTCAGCCATGGCGGCCACGCCTTCTCGGTTGGCCACGAAAGACCCGGAGTGAGTTTCGTTTTCCCGGCGCCGGAAAATGTGCGTTCCTGGCTTGCCCGGTTCGGCCAGCAACGAGCCCCAACATGAATGCCGATGACCGGGGGCAGGATCTCGACCTTGCACTGATCGGCAATTGCCGGGTGGGAGCGCTCGTGGATCGGCGAGCCCGGATCGTGTGGTGGTGCTTTCCGCGTTTCGATTCGGATCCGATCTTCTCACACCTTCTCGCGGGCGACGAGGAGAAAGGGTTTTGCGACGTTGTCCTCGCCGACTGTGTCGCGGCGACCTCACAATATGGGCGCAATACCGCGATCGTCGAGACGATCTTGACCGATGCTCGTGGCGGACAGGTGCGCATCACCGATTTCGCGCCGCGTTTCGAGCAGTATGAGCGCACGTTTCGTCCACCCCAGATCATCCGGCGCATCGAGCCGATTGCCGGCCTGCCGCGCATTGCGATCAGGGTTCGCCCGACCTACGCCTATGGCCGTCCTGTCACCGAATACGCGCTCGGCTCGAACCACATCCGCTACATGGGCGGATCCGAAGTCATGCGACTTTCAAGCGATGCTCCGCTCTCCTACATCGTTGCCGAGACCACTTTCGCACTCACACGACCGGTAAGCCTGGTGCTTGGCCAGGACGAGCCCTTCCGCAGCGCGATCGACGCGACGAGCCGCGAGTTTCTCGACCGCACGCGCGACCACTGGCTCGGTTGGGTGCGCCATCTCGGCGTGCCGTTCGAATGGCAGTCGGCCGTCGTGCGTGCCGCGATCACCCTGAAGCTTTGCAGTTTCGAGGAGACGGGGGCGATCATCGCGGCCCACACGACCTCGATCCCCGAGGCTTCAGGCACCTCCCGAAATTGGGACTACCGGTATTGCTGGTTGCGCGATGCCTTTTTCGTCATCGACGCCCTCAACCGTTTGGGCGCCACCCAGACAATGGAGTCCTACATCAACTACATCACCACCATCGCTGTCGAAGACGTGCATCCACTGCAGCCGGTCCACGGGATCGTGCCGTTTACGCCTCTCGATGAGGTCATCGCATCCGATCTCAAGGGCTTTCGCGGACATGGGCCGGTTCGGGTCGGCAATCAGGCGGCCTCGCAAGTGCAGCATGACGTCTATGGGAGCGTCGTCCTTGGCGCGACGCAAATGTTTATCGACGAACGCCTGCCCAAAATGGGCGACGAGGCGCTTTTCCGGCAGCTCGAGCTCCTCGGTGAACATGCGCGGCGCGTCGCGCTCCAACCCGACGCTGGCATATGGGAATATCGCAATCGGGCGCGCATCCACACCTATTCGGCGACGCTTTGTTGGGCGGCTTGTGACCGGCTCGGCCAGATCGCGATGCGGCTCGGCTTGAACGAGAGAGCACAATATTGGAGCACACACGCGGGCGAGCTCAGGACGAAGATCCTGGAAGGTGCATGGGATCCCGAGCGAGGGGTAATCACCGGCGCGTTTGGGCACCCCGACCTCGACGCGAGCGTGCTTCTCTTCGCTGAACTCGGACTGCTGGCCCGGACCGATCAGCGTTTCATTCGCAGTTGCGATGCCATCGGCCGCGAGCTCATGCGCAATAATCGGATCATGCGCTACACCGCCGCGGACGACTTCGGCGCGCCGGAAACGGCCTTCCTGGTGTGCAATTTTTGGTACATGGACGCCCTCGCGACGCTCGGTCGCCGAGAGCAGGCGCGCGACATGTTCATCGACATCCTCAATCGTCGGAATGCCTTCGGGTTGCTCTCTGAGGATATGCATCCCGTCACCGGCGAGCTCTGGGGCAATTTCCCGCAAACCTATTCGATGGCCGGCATCATCAACACCGCGATGCGGCTCTCGGCGAGCTGGGAGGGCGCATGGGCACGCGCCTCATCATAGTCTCGAACCGCGTTGCGGTTCCTGAGTCCGGCGGCAACTCGCCGCCCGGAGGCCTCGCGGTCGCGGTGAAGGCGGCTCTGAAGAACCGGACCGGCTTATGGTTCGGGTGGAGCGGCAAGGCCCAGGACGAGACCAGTAGCGAGCCTCGCCTCCTCGAGCGCAACAAGATCACCTATGTAGTGATCGACATTTCCACCCATGACTTCCAGGAATATTACAATGGATTTGCCAATCGGGTTTTGTGGCCAATCCTTCATTACCGGGTTGACCTCGCAGAATTCTCCCGCGCGGATCTCTCCGGCTATATGCGGGTCAACCGCTTATTCGCTGACAAGCTGGGGGAGCTCATCGAGGAAGACGACGTCATCTGGGTGCATGATTACCACCTGATGCCGCTCGCCAAGGAACTGCGCGCCAGAGGGCACGCGAACCCGATCGGCTTTTATCTGCATATCCCTTGCGCCCCCCCCGATATTCTGGTGGCTCTGCCGCGCCATCAAGAAATCCTCGGCAGCTTGAGCTTCTACGACCTCGTTGGATTTCAGACGGAAAACGACCGGGACAACTTCAACCATTATCTTGTGAGCCACGGTGCTCAACCCGGCCGGGACGGTACGAGCTTCACACTCGAGGGGAGACAGGTTCGCACGGGCGCCTTCCCGGTCGGCATCGAGACGGCGGCCTATGCGCGGCTTGCGCGAAACGCCGCGCGCTCGGACTTCGTGCGCGAATTCGAGGAGAGCCTTGCCGGTCGCAAGCTGGTGCTGGGCGTCGACCGGCTCGACTACTCGAAAGGCATTTTGCACCGGATCAACGCCTTCGATCGGTTCCTCGAGATGAACCCGGATTGGCGCTCGCGCGTCACTTTCCTGCAGATCACGCCGCGCAGCCGTGCCGATATTCAGGAATATGCTGCGATCGAGGACGAGGTCACGACCCTCGTCGGGAGGATCAACGGTCGCTACGGAGAGGCCTCCTGGACACCGATCCGCTACGTCAATCGCTCTTATTCGCGCACGGCCCTCGCGGGTCTCTACCGCGCTGCCAACGTCGCCCTGGTCACACCATTACGCGATGGCATGAATCTCGTAGCGAAGGAATTCGTCGCTGCCCAGGATTCGCAGGATCCCGGGGTTCTCATCCTCTCCCAATTCGCAGGAGCTGCCGCCGAGCTCGATCGGGCATTGATCGTCAACCCGCATGAGACCGAAGGCGTTGCCGCATCGCTCAAGCGCGCGCTCGACATGCCCCTCGACGAGCGTCGTAAGCGCTACAAGAAAATGTTTGAGCATCTCTCTCGAAACGACATCGAACGCTGGGCCAAGAACTATCTCGGAACTCTCGCCGATACGCGCCAAAAACCGGGCCTCCTTGACGGCTTGCGGACACTCTTTGGAAGCCTCGCTTGAGGCCCGATCGAATAATTTTGCAGGGCGCGGTGTTTTCGCGCAATCCACATCACGGAGAACTGGAATGCTCAAGAAATCCGATATGACTGCGATGGCTCTCGGGCTCGGCCTCGGCATGGCCGCGACCGTCCCGGCTTTCGCCGCTGGCGGGGGCGGCGATCCATCCCCGCCCCCGACTTGCGCCAAAGGGCAAGTCTACAGCTCCAAGAAGAATGCGTGCGTGAAAGCCGAGCGTGGCGTCCTTCCAGACGAAGAGATGACTCAATACGCTTACGCCCTTGCGAAGGAAGACCGTTTCCAGGAAGCGCTCAACGTTCTGGATCTTCTCGAAAACCCGAACACCCCCAAGGCGCTCAATTATCGCGGCTTCGCCACGCGCAAGCTCGGCAGGACCGAGGAGGGCATATCTTACTACCTGAAATCGGTCGCGCTCGACCCGAACTACGCGCAGGTGCGCGAATATCTCGGCGAAGCCTATGTGCTCCAGGGCAAGGTTGATCTCGCGCAATCGCAGCTTGCAACCATCAAGACGATCTGCGGCACGGGTTGCGAGGAGTATGAGGATCTCGCGCAGGCAATCGAGGATTCGAAGCTCTAATACGGTTCGCCTAATTGGCGCACCGGCCTGTCCGGCTCGCCTACCCTGGCGGGTTGAACTCAACTTTCGGCCGACTTGGCTGCAACTGGTTGCAGCCAAGTCGTTCCTGAAGGAGCCACCGCTGGTCTCGTGAAGGCAAACGTTTCGTACCTCAGTGCCTCAGCTCGGCACCGCATGTGATTGCGCAAGCATTGATGGAGGTCCCATCGAATCTTTACCAGCCGTGACGCTCTTGAGCGAGAGTTTCGCGTGATGCTCACGGGCCAGTTATATGTTTTGAGCGCAGTCTTATTGGAAAAATAGCTTTCATTTTTTGGGAGCATGCTCTAGGCACCGCCCATGCGCGCCCTTCGGTATTATCCGTCGCTTCAGGCATGATCGAGAATGGGCAGCTTGAAGTGAGGGCCGGCTTGGTGAGCCATTTGGCCCGCCTTTGGCGCTATGGGCTCGTTCTTTCAGGACGGCGCGACGTGGCGGAGGATCTCGTTCAGGCAACTTGCGTCCGCGCGCTCGAACGCTCACGCCAATTCGCCGTCGGTTCGCGGCTGGACCGTTGGCTGTTCTCGATTCTCCGTTCGATCTGGCTCAATGAGGTTCGATCCCGCCGGATCCGCCAGGGTGAGGGCCTGGTCGATGCAGAAACCGCCCTGGTGGTCGAAGGGGCGAAGGAGATCGAGACGAATATATTGGCCCGTCAAGTGTTAAGGCATGTGCAAATGCTTCCGCAGGCGCAACGGGAGACGCTTTTCTTGACCTATGTTGAAGGATTGACCTACCGGGACACGGCCGAGATGCTCGAAGTGCCGATCGGAACGGTCATGAGCCGGCTGGCGGCCGCGCGCGAGAGTTTGAGCAAGCTCAACCCGGCCCCGGAAAATGTCTCCGCACCCCAGAGTCAAAGCCGATGACCGAGATACCGACCGGGCGCCCGGCCGATTCCGATCTCGTCGCCTTCCTGGATGGAGAATTGTCTCCCGCGCAAGCGCAATGGGTGGAGATTTGGCTCACGCGTGATGTCGAATTGAGGCAGCGGCTCGATCTGCTCGGTCGAGGCAGCGCCGCGCCCATTCAGGATGCCTTCGCGGCTCTGCTTGCGGCAGCACCCGAGGCCAAGCTCAAGCAAATGCTCCTCGCCCTTCCCGGTTACAGGGTCGAGAGAACCGTCGCACGCACCCGCCGCTCCTGGCTTTGGATGAGGAGCCGTCCTCGGCTTGCGCTGCTCGCCGCCGGCATCGCCTTATTCATTGCGGGCATTTTGGTTGATCGATTCCTGGTCGACTGGGGCGGGATCACCGGGATCGAGATTGCGCGCGACAGCGAGGACGAATGGCGACAGGCGGTGGCCCAATATATGTCGCTATATACCTCAGACACGCTTTCGGGCATCGCGGACGAGGTCCCGCCAAAGGATCGCGAACTCGCCGCCGTCGGCGCGAAGCTTGGAGTGCATCTCCTCCCTTCCAGTGTTTCCTTGCCTGGTATTGCGCTGAAGCGGGCGCAAGTCCTTCAATACGATGGCAAGCCTCTTGGTCAGATCGCTTATCTCGATCCGCGAGATGGCGTCGTAGCTCTTTGCATTTACACGGACAGCCACCAGGAGATCGCCCCGAGCCCTGAACAACGCGCGGGGCTGAACATCGTGCACTGGGCTTCGCATGGACGCGCCTTCATGCTGGTCGGGCGAAAGGCGATGCCTGAGTTGCGCGAGCTTGCTAGCCTCTTATCTCAGCGGTTAACGCTTTGAAGGCTAATTTTTGACGCAATCCGCTTGTCCTGGCATTTGAGCTCTGTGTTAGAAAGGTGATATCCCGCTCGGTCTAAATTCACGCACGCCAACGATCCCGCCTTTGCACCCCAAAGGCGGGTTGAGCTAAATTCGAAACCCGTTTGCCGATTCGAGTTCCGACATGTCCAATCGCACGCGCATTCTTGTCGTAGATGATGATGCCGACATCGTCGACACGCTGACCGATCAATTGAGCGTGAACGGCGAATTCTCGGTGAGCTCCGCGGTCACCGCCGCGGCCGCAATGGCGCTCGTCAAATCCGAGCCGTTCGACCTCGTGATCATGGATGTAGGCCTGCCCGATATGGATGGGCGCGAGGCCGTGAGGGTGATGCGCGCGAGCGGCGCGCGCATGCCGATCATCATGCTCACCGGACATGCAAGCGACGCCGACACAGTGGCGGGGCTCGGTTCGGGCGCGAACGACTATGTGGCCAAGCCGTTCCGCTTCGCTGTGCTCTTGGCACGCATCCGCGTCCAGCTTCGCCAACACGAGGCAAGCGATGACGCCGTGCTGCGGATCGGTCCCTTGCAATTCAAGCCGGCCTCAAAACTCATCGTCACGGAAAAAGGATCCAAGCTGAAGCTCACCGAAAAGGAGGCCGCGATTTTGCGCTTCCTCTATCGCTCCAATGGGCATTCGGTCGCGAGAAAGGTGCTTCTTCAAGAAGTGTGGGGCTATAACTCATCCGTCTCCACCCACACGCTCGAGACCCACATTTATCGATTGCGCCAGAAGATCGAAATGGGCGCCGAAGCCGCCAAGATGATCGTTACCGATCAAGGCGGCTACAAGCTCATCATCTGATTTCGACCATCGGCGCTTGCTTTGTGATCGGTCTCGTCTCGCTCTTTCGATCGTGCAAGCTGGTAATTCTGTAAAGTCCGGCACTTTTCACGAGAATTGCCGCGCTCGTGGAGGTGGAGGCGCGTTTTGGGTTCGTGCTATGCTCGCCGCCGTGATGATCATCCGCTGAAGGAAAATGCAGCTCAACGCCAAGACCCAGCGCCTTTCGAGCATCGCGCCTCTCTCGGTGATCGAGAGCGATGCGCTGCGTCTTCTGGCTTTTGACGGCGTGGAAATGGCGCTCGAGCCTCAATCCGTTCTTTTCCGACAGGGCGATGCGGCCGATGGTGGATATGTCGTCATCTCCGGTTCGGTCGCTCTCGAGCGGGAAAGAGAGGTTCCGGCTCCGGTACGGCTCATGAAAAGCGGCTCGCTCATTGGTCTCAGCGCGCTCATCGTCAAGCTCGAGCGACCGGCGACAGCGACAGCGCGTGAGAAATCTCTCCTTCTCAAACTACCGCGGCGCCTGGTATTGCGGGTGCTCGAGGCTTTTCCCGACTCCGCCATCGCCCTCAAACAATATATCGAGGATAGCCTTGCCGCACAGGCGAACGCGCTCGAGCGCATCGCGAGGTCGATCGACGCTGTAGCCGCGAATTACAGCGTGAGAGAAAGCAGAACCGGAACGTGATCCGATGGGCGTTCTAGACCGCGGGCCGCGGTTTCGATCGTGACCTCGCCAATTGACCCTGCGAGCGGCGACGACACCCAGATATGATCGAGGCGCCGGCCTCGATTCGACGCCCTCCAATCGACGGCTCGATAACTCCACCAAGTGTAGACGCGCTCAGGCTCGGGGATGCGATGGCGAACCGCGTCTGTCCAGTCTCCGCAGCAACGAATATCCTCAAGCGCCTCGGTCTCGACGGGTGTATGGCTCACGACGTCCAGGAGCTGCTTGTGGCTCCAGACATCGCTCTCGTAGGGCGCAATGTTGAGATCGCCGGTTATTACGGCCAGGCCGCCGATTCCCGCCTGTTGGGCGCTCCATTCACGCATGTCTTTCAAGAAGCCGAGCTTATGAGCAAATTTTACATTGAGCTCAGGGTCGGCGATGTCGCCGCCGGCTGGGACGTAGAAGTTGTGGACCGTCACGGCGACGCCGGCCTCAGACCTCACTTCGCTGGCGATATGGCGCGCATCGCCCTTGCGGCCGAAAGGCAGGCACGAGGGCTCGCCAAGGGGCAGACGGGACAAGATCGCGACGCCATTGTACCCCTTGTCTCCCCTGATCGCCTGGTGCGCATATCCGATTTCTTTGAATGCCGAGCGCGGGAATTGATCATCGAGGCATTTCGTCTCCTGCAAGCAAAGCACGTCCGGGCGCGCGCGCTGCAGATAATCGAGCACGAGCTGGAGGCGGAGGCGGACGGAGTTGATGTTCCAGGTAGCGACGGCAATCGGCATGAAGGAAGATCAAGGGCTTTGCAGGACGGTTCCCTCGCGGGAACGTGTCGCGATGTGACGCGGCTTTGGGCGCGCGTCAACGCTGGTCTGGCGCCAAACCGATTTTCTTAACGAATTTCGCTTGGGCGACACCCACACCGGGCGTTAGCAATGGGGCTCGGCCCATCTTTGCAAGGCCAGAAACTCCCCTCCGGCGAAGCCGGGTTGTCAGAAGGCCAAGGTCTTCGCTTGCTTCACGCCCGGGATCGTCTGCACTTTGCCGAGGACAGGGGCAGGCACTTCGCCATCCACCTCCACAAGCGCGATCGCCGAGCCACCCTGTTTGTCGCGACCCAACGCGAAGGTCGCGATATTGATGCCGGCCTCGCCGAGCAAACTGGCGAAGCGGCCGATGAAGCCCGGCTTGTCCTCATTCGTCACATAGATCATCGAGGGCGCGAATTCAGCATCGACCTTTATCCCCTTGATCTCGAGAATGCGCGGCTTGCCGTCCTGGAACACGGTGCCGGAAACGGCGCGTTCCTGACGCTCTGTCGTGACGCTGACCGTGATCAGCGAGGCATAATCGCCGGTCACCTCACGCATCGTTTCCTCGACGAGGACACCGCGCTCCTTCGCGATGCTCGGCGCGGAAACCACATTGATGTCGGCGAGCATCGGTCGCAATAATCCGGCTAATGCGGCGCTCGTCAGCGCTCTCGTCTTCATGCCCGCGACCTCGCCCGAATAGGTGATGTGCACGGCTTTGAGACCGCTTTCGGTGAGCTGACCGGCGAAGGAGCCGAGCTTCTCCGCGAGCGCCACATAGGGCCTGAGCTTGGGCGCTTCCTCGGCCGTGATCGAGGGGAAGTTGATTGCATTGGAGATGGCGCCCCGCAAAAGATAATCCGACATCTGCTCGGCGATCTGCAATGCAACATTCTCCTGGGCCTCGGATGTCGCAGCGCCGAGATGTGGTGTGCACACGACATTGGGATGACCGAAGAGCGGATTGGATTTCGCCGGTTCCTCGACGAAGACATCGATCGCGGCACCGGCGACGTGGCCGGCGTCGAGCGCATCCCGCAAGGCCCTCTCGTCGATAAGTCCGCCACGGGCGCAGTTGATGATGCGCACTCCTTGTCGCGTCTTCGCGAGATTCTCCCGAGATAGAATGTTCTTCGTCTGGGCAGTCATCGGCGTATGCAGGCTGATGATGTCGGCGCGCCGAAGCAGATCGTCGAGCTCGACTTTCTCCACACCGATCGCCTGCGCGCGTTCGGGAGACAGATAGGGATCAAAGGCGATAACCCGCATCTTGAGGCCAATGGCACGCTCGGCAACGACCGAGCCGATATTGCCGCAGCCGATGATCCCGATGACCTTTCCCGAGAGCTCGACGCCCATGAAGCGATTTTTTTCCCATCTCCCAGCCTGGGTCGAGGCGTCGGCCTGGGGAATTTGCCGCGCCAGCGCGAACATCAGGGCGATAGCGTGCTCCGCCGTGGTGATGGAATTGCCGAAGGGCGTATTCATCACGATCACGCCCTTGCTCGTTGCCGCGGGAAGGTCGACATTGTCGACCCCAATGCCCGCGCGCCCGACCACCTTGAGCTTGGTCGCGGCTTCGAGAAGCTTCGCAGTCACCTTGGTGGCCGAGCGAATGGCCAGACCCTCGTAATCCGGAATGATCTTCGCCAGGTCATCCTTGCCGATGCCCGGCTTGAGATCCGCCTCCACCCCGCGCTCCTCGAAGATTTTCAAGGCGGCATCGGACAAGGCATCGGAAATCAGGATGCGCGGTTTGGTCATTGGATGATCCTCCAGCACCAATGGGGTGGTCATGCTCGCGAAACGCTTGTCGAGCGGCGACTGCTCGTTTTCCCGATCGCGCGAGCCCTCGAAGACATGAGCGCGAGGGGCACTCGGAGCGAATTCACGCCGCCCTGCGCAGCGCCGCCTTCTCCCGTTCGAACGCCCAATCGAGCCACGGCGTCAGCGCCCTGATATCGGAGGTCTCAACGGTTGCGCCGCACCAGACGCGAAGGCCCGGCGGAGCATCGCGATGAGCGCCGATATCGAAGGCGACGCCCTCCTCCTCGAGATTCGCCGCGAGGGCGTTGGCGAAGCGAGCCACAATCTCGGCCCCACGCGCCCTCACTTCGGAATCGGTGATCGTGAGGCAGACGCTCGTGTTGGAGCGCGTCGCCGGATCTCTCGCGAGATGCTCGACCCAGGGCGTTCGCGCGATCCACTCCGAGAGCGCAGCGGCATTGTCATTCGCCCTCGCGAACAAGCGCTCGAGGCCGCCGATCGATTTCGCCCAATTGAGCGTGTCGAGGTAATCCTCGACGCAAAGCAGCGAAGGCGTATTGATCGTCTCGCCTTGGAAGATCGCCTCGTTCAGCTTGCCCGATTTCGTAAGTTGAAAAATTTTCGGCAAGGGCCACGGTGGTGAATAACTCTCGAGTCTTTCGACCGCACGTGGCGAGAGAATCAGCATACCATGCGCGGCCTCGCCGCCCAGCGCTTTTTGCCAGGAAAAGGTAATGACATCGAGCTTGGCGAAATCGAGCGGTTGAGCGAAGGCCGCCGACGTCGCATCGCAAATGGCGAGGCCTTCACGATCGGTCGCGATCCAATCCGCATTCGGAACACGCACACCCGAGGTCGTGCCGTTCCACGTGAAGACCACGTCGCGCGTTCTCGTGTCGACGTCGCTCAAGCGCGGCAGTCCACCGTATTCAGCCCTGATGATCCGGCAATCGTCGAGCTTGAGTTGCTTTGCCGCGTCGGTCGCCCAGCTTTCGCCGAAGCTCTCCCATACGAGCATATCGACACCACGCAAACCGAGCAGGGACCAGAGCGCAAGCTCGACCGCCCCCGTGTCGGAAGCAGGCACGATGGCGACACGATGGGAGGGCGGCACGCACAAAACTTCGCGCGTGAGATCAATTGCCTGCTTCAGCTTCGATTTGCCGATTTTCGCCCGATGCGAGCGTCCTAGAGCGGCGTGCCTCAGGACTTCAAGTTTCCAACCTGGCCGCTTGGCGCAAGGGCCGGACGAAAAATGCGGATTTGCCGGCCGCATGCCGGGCTTTTCATCAGCCATGTCGTTCCATCCTTCCAGATGGGCGCTCCCCGTTGGGGGGGAGTGTCCCGAGTTCGCTTCTAAGCACGTCTCTCCTTTCGGTCAAATGTGCGGGCCTGTTCCGGGTTGAAAAGCCACAGGATTGGGAATTCGGCGCCCCTCCTTTCGATGCTCCGGGTCAGCGCCTTGTTTCGCCGTTCTTTCGTCGCTATCCGTCACGATGCTCTCGGCGAAAGGGGGACGATGGTGACCCAGCACGACAAGAGCAGGCGCCAGGAACGTCTTGTTAAGGCGTTGCGCGACAATTTGAGGCGCAGAAAGGCGGCGCTTCGTGAACCCGTCAAGACCGCGGGCGAGAACGAAAGCGTCTCGAAGTCTGCTGTGAATATCGAGTCGGATCGAGCGTCGTGAGGAAGGGGCGCGGGGCCAGCGAGGAGATTTCAGTGGATCGCATCAAGATCACCGGCGGCGCCAAGCTCAACGGCAAGATCCCGATTTCCGGGGCGAAGAATGCCGCCTTACCGCTGATGATCGCGTCCTTGCTCACGCCCTGCACGCTCGAGCTCGAGAATGTGCCGCGCCTCGCGGATGTGCTGACGCTTTTGCGCATTCTCGCCAATCACGGCGTCGATTATGCGGTGAACGGAAAGCGTCGCGGCGAGCGGGCTGAAACCGGCCAGACGCTTCGCCTCACCGCCGCTTCGATCGTCGATACCACGGCGCCTTATGAGCTCGTCTCGAAAATGCGGGCGGGATTCTGGGTAATCGCACCGCTCCTCGCGCGGATGGGTGCTGCGCGCATTTCTCTCCCCGGGGGCTGCGCGATCGGCACGCGCCCGGTCGATCTCCTCATTATGGCTCTCGAGCGGCTAGGCGCGGTGATCGACATCGAGGCGGGCTACGTGGTCGCCAAGGCACCACGTGGCCTCAAGGGCGCGGAAATCGAATTTCCGAAAGTTACGGTGGGCGGGACGCATACGGCGCTCATGGGCGCGGTCATGGCGCATGGTACGAGTGTCATTCACAATGCGGCACGCGAGCCCGAGGTGGTCGATCTCGCCCAATGCCTGACCGCCATGGGCGGACGCATCGAAGGCGCGGGATCATCGACGATAACCGTTCACGGCGTCTCCGCGCTCTCGGGCGCGCGGCACGCCGTGCTCCCCGATCGGATCGAGATTGGCACCTACGCGATGGCTGTCGCGATGACCGGCGGGGATGTGCTTCTCGAAGATGCACGGCCCGACCTGCTGCAATCGGCGCTCGATGCGATTATCGAGTCCGGCACCGAGATTTCGGTGACCAATGAAGGGGTAAGAGTGAGGCGCAATGGGCAGGCGCTGATGCCCGTGAACGTCACCACGAGCCCGTTTCCCGGATTTCCCACTGATTTGCAGGCGCAGTTCATGGCTCTCATGAGCCAGGCCAACGGCACATCCACCATTCGCGAAACGATCTTCGAGAACCGTTTCATGCATGTCCAGGAGCTCGCTCGGCTGGGTGCACGCATTCGCCTCGACGGTGATGCAGCCTATGTCGATGGCGTCGAGCGGCTCAAGGGCGCCCCGGTGATGGCTACCGATCTACGCGCCTCGGTTTCTCTTGTGATCGGGGGTCTCGCGGCCGAAGGAGAGACGCTGATCAACCGCGTCTATCATCTGGATCGCGGGTTCGAGGCGCTGGAAACGAAGCTTTCGCGTTGCGGCGCGCAAATCGAGCGTCTTTCAGCATAGTTCGAGTGCCGGACTTTCCGGTCGTCGAGCCTGTGCCCGGGTCAATCACATAACTGTCTTGACCAAGGTCAAAGCCAAGGTCCCCACGAAGACCCAGGCCATCCCTCCGAGCAGAAAGGGGCGAATGCCTTTCGCCATAAGCTTGCGGATGTCGGTCTCCAAGCCCATCGCCGCCGTCGCCATGGCGAGGAGAAAAGGCGTCGCCTGAATGAGTCCCGATTTCAATTCAGGCGGAATCGTCACGAGACTGTTGGCGACAACGACTGCCAGGAAACCGAAGACGAACCAGGGCGCTGGAGCCGAGGCGTGATTTTCTCCGCGCCTTCGTGCGCGAAAAAGGCCGAGGCTCAACACCAAAGGCGCCAGCAGGGCGACACGGGTGAGCTTGGCGATTAGGGCAAAATCACCCGACACTTGTCCGTTTTGCAGCGAGGCGGCGACGACCTGGGCCACCTCATGGATCGAGCTTCCTGACCACAGGCCGTAGCCGCGCGCGTCAAGATGCAGGAGTTGCGGGAGGAGCGGATAGAGGAACATGGCGATCGTGCCGAACGCCGTGACGCAAGCAACGCCGTAGGCCACATCCTCTTCGGACCCCTCCGTCACGGTATTGGTGGCGACCACTGCCGCCGCGCCGCAAACAGCCGTGCCCGCGCCGAGAAGCTCCGCGAGCTTGCGCTCGACGCCGATGAGCTTTCCGGCCTGGACTGTGAATAGAAAAGTGGCCGCGAGCGTCGCTGACACGGCAAGAAAACCGACGATGCCGACCGAAGCCACTTGGGTCAGCGTCAGCTGCAAGCCGTAAAGAATGATGGCGAAGCGCAGAATGCGTCGCATCGAGAATTTGATGCCGGGCTTGCAGATTGCCGGTGCCCCAACGACGTTGTGAAAGGCAATGCCGATCAAGATCGCCAGGATCAGAGCGCTGAAGGTCGCCACACCTGGGAGCATGCGCAGCAAATAAGCGATGGCCGCGATCGCGAAGGTGAGCGCGATACCGGGCAGAAGCGCCGCCCAGTTCGGCAAGACCAAGATCTGCGCTTTTGAAAAAGCGGCGGTTGGCTTGGGATTCCTGGCTTCGACCGCGGGAGCGGCTTTCAACTCGTTCATCCGGCGTCCGGCGGTACGGCGAAAATGCCGCGTGCATTTGCATGAAAAGGGGAAGTCTCTTGGCCCAGCGCATGAGGTAAGTCCAGGCCTCCAGTCATATTGGGCCTATGACCCAAGCGCGCTGGCTCCATCAGGGCCGAAAGTGGTGCGTGAACCCTCACAACCACGGCCGCGCGAGCGCTGCCCTTTCCTCGTAGTTCGCGATCTTCTCGCGCTTCTGCTCGGTAAGACCGATATCATCGAGCCCGTTCAACAGGCAGTGCTTGAGATGCGGGTCAACATCGAAGCGCACCGTCCCACCATCGGGTCCGTGGATCTCCTGATTCTCGAGATCGATCGTCAAGGTCGCGTTGGCGCCGCGCCCGGCATCATCGAAGAGCTTTTCGAGATCCTGGGAGCTCACCTTGATGAGCAACATGCCATTCTTGAAGCTGTTGTTGAAGAAAATGTCCGCGAAGCTCGTGGAGATCACACAACGTATGCCGAAATCGGCAAGCGCCCAGGGCGCATGCTCGCGCGAGGAGCCGCAACCGAAATTGTCGCCGGCGACGAGCACCTTGGCGTTGCGATAGGCTGGCTTATTGAGGACGAAATCCGGATTCTCCGAGCCGTCGTCATTGTAGCGCATCTCGGCGAAGAGCCCCTTGCCGAGGCCAGTGCGCTCGATCGTCTTGAGATATTGCTTGGGAATGATCTTGTCGGTATCGACATTGATCATCGGCAAGGGCGCCGCGACGCCCGTCAAGGTAGTGAATTTCTGCATGTGCCAGTCTCGAAAATGACCGGGCGGTGTTAGCAGATTGAAACCGGCAAAGCGAGAGCTCCAGCATCCTTTGCGGGCGCCGCTTTCCCATTTTTTCCTCGCCCTTCGTCTTCAAGCGTTTCGGTGACCCTTACATGGCTCAAACGCGTGACATGAGGATTGCTCTCGCCGGCTTCGGCGCTTGGGGCCAGATGACTGCGAACGCACTTGCCGCGATCGAAGGGGCGAAGGTCGTCAGCGTCTATTGCCATGGCGAAGCATCCGAGCTTGCGGCGCGCGAGCAATTGCCGAGTGCGCTTCGCTTCAGTGATTATGACGACATGCTGAGGTCTGCTCAGGCGGACCTTGTTTGCATCACGGTCCCCAACCATCGCCACGCCGAATTCGCGATCGCTGCGCTGAGGCATGGCGCCAATGTCTTCCTCGAAAAGCCGCTCGGCCTCTCGCTCGAGGAATGCGATGGCGTGATCCGCGCATCACGAGAGAGCGGCCGCCTCGTTGCGCTCGATCACGAGTTTCGCGTTTCCCGCCAATGGGGCGCGGCGCGCGACCTCATCGAGAAGGGCGAGATCGGCAGGTTGCGCTTTCAGCGGATCATCCTCTTCCGACGTCCTTTTCGCTTGGGGTCGGGCGGCTGGCGACATGATCCCTCGCGGGTCGGTTCCTGGATCCTCGAGGAGGTCGTGCATTTCGTCGATCTCGCCCTTTGGTATGCGCAGGAAAACGGCAAACCCACTCATCTGCGCGCCTCGGGAACGGGAATGCGAGCCAGGGACGGTCTGTTCGACACCCTGACGCTCGAGCTTTTCTGGAAAGACGGATCATCTGCCATCATCTCCCAATGCCTCACCGGCTTCGAGCATCATGTCACCGTTGATCTCACCGGCACGGAGGGCGGGATGCGGAGCTGGTGGTCGGGTGCCATGGACCGCACGATGACGCCGAGCTTCGAGGTCAAGCTCCGCCGCAAGGGAAAAGACCCGATGGGACCGGCAGAGGTCCTGCCGATCGCGCATTCCGGCGAAGTGTTCGAGCTCGAAGAGAACCTCCGGCGCGCGCTCGCGGGCTTTCGCGAGGGTCGCTCCATCCTTCCCCCCCAAGAAGCGCGCGACTCCATCGCCATCTGCCTTGCCGCGGCGGAGGCGGCACTCAGCGGTAGGGAGGTTTCGATCACACCCTAAATTTATCGCGTACGGCAAGATCCACCGCGCTCACCGCCTCACCTCCCAGCTCGTGGTCCCATCCTTGTTGTCCTTCAACAGAACTCCGCTTTCGAGCAATTCACCGCGGATGCGATCGGCCTCCTTCCAGTCCTTGCGGGCGCGCGCTTCGTTTCGCTCGGCGATACTTGCCTCGATCTGAACGGCTTCCTTGTCGGAAAGCTCGACGCGCTCGCTTGCCAATAGCTCGATGCCTAAAAAACCCAGGCTCTTGCGCAAATCGCTGGCACGGCCCTCCTTCCGCAGAGCGTGCAGCGTAGCGATCACCTTCGGCGTGTTGAGATCGTCCTCGAGCGCTTCGATGACGGCATGAGGCACCTCGCCCCCGGGAGCTTTCTCGACGAGGGCTGACCAGTCCTTCAGCACCCGCTCCGCCTCGTTCAGTCCCGCAACCGTCCAGTCGATGGGCTGACGATATTGCGTCGTAAGCATGGCGAGCCGCAGAACGGGGCCGGGCCATTTGCGCCCGCCGAAGATTTCCGTCGTCAAGAGCTCGTTGATGGTCACGAAATTTCCGAGACTCTTGGACATTTTCTGCCCTTCCACCTGGAGGAAGCCGTTGTGCATCCAGTAATTTGCCATGCGATCATGGTCGAAAGCCGAGCACGATTGCGCGATCTCGTTCTCGTGATGCGGGAAGACGAGGTCGATGCCACCCCCATGAATATCGAACACCTCACCGAGATGTTTCCACGACATGGCCGAGCACTCGATATGCCATCCGGGTCGGCCCCTAGTCCCAATCCCGGCGGGAGAGGGCCAGCCCGGCTCGCCCTCGTTCGAGGGCTTCCACAATACGAAGTCCATCGGGTCGCGCTTATAGGGGGCGACATCGACACGGGCGCCCGCAAGCATCTCGTCGAGGGTGCGATTGGCGAGCGCACCGTAGCGCGGCAACCCGCCTGATTTTGCAGCCTGATCCATTGCGGCAGGCGAGAACAGCACATGATCCTGCGCCACATAGGCGAATCCGCCTTTCACCAGGCGCTCGATGATGTCGCGCATCTCCTCGAGATGTTCGGTTGCCCGTGGCTCGACGCTTGGCGACAAGCAGCCGAGCGCGCCGATATCGTCATGAAATTGTTTCGCGGTCGTCTCGGTGAGATGGCGAATGGCCTCATTCAGGGGAAGGTTAGGGAAATCCCGCGCGGCGCGTTCATTGATCTTGTCCTCCACGTCCGTGATGTTGCGCACATAAGTGACGTGCGGATCACCATAGAAGCGGCGTAACAGACGAAAGAGCACGTCGAAGACGATGACGGGGCGCGCATTGCCGATATGGGGGAAGTCGTAAACCGTGGGTCCGCAGACATACAGACGCACATTCGCCGGATCGATCGGAACGAATTCGCGCTTCTTGCGCGTGAGCGTGTCGTAGAGATTGAGCGTCATCGCAGAATTCCGCGCCCGGGCCTGGAGCTTGCATGGCCTTGTGCAGGAGCCGAAGAGCGGCCTCACTCCTCGGAAAATGCCCAGATTAAGGGAAAAGCTGCCGCGTTAGGGGGTGTCAGGCATCGAGCGGGAGCACCCTGGCTGCGCGGCCGCGCCAGCCGTCAAGGCCGACAACAAGGATCGAGCATTGCGCGTGCGCGGCACATAAGCATGGCCTCCTATCGTCCCGCTTTTTGTCCCGGTCAATAGGGGAAGGGCTTTGGCTGCGCCATGGCACAGAAATCGCGCGCAACGAAAGATGGTGGCCGACGCCCGCGAGCTTAGGGATTTCGTAATGATATCGCCCAAAACATGGTCGCAGGCGCGGCCCTCCCGGGGAACGCAGGCGATATCAAGCCGTTACTCTGGGTGAAGACTGGTATTGCAGCCCTGCCTCGGCCACTAAGCTTAAGCATCTTTAAGGGATTTGCCGCCAGTTTCGGACGATCAAGAAGCGAGAATCGGGGTGGCGAGCAATGCGCAAAACGGTGATTTTCAGTGCCGGCGTCTTGATATCGGCTGGCCTTCTTTCCTATCAACCTTTGTCGTCCGCAACGATCCAGGGCCCGCGGCAAGCCCTGATCAGCGCGACGGACGGCTACGGAGTGAGCGAATGCCTCACGAGCGGAGAGGACTGCGGGCGCCTGGTCGCCCAAAGCTGGTGCCGCTCAAACGGCTATGATCGACTCGTCGCTATTCGGCCGACTGCCGCCGAGGACGTCCCGACCGCCTCGGAAACCATCGTCACCAACGAGAACGGCAGCTCCGTCGTGATCAGCTGTGAGCGCAAAAAGGCGCGGAGTCTTTAAGGATTTCGCGCCGCTTCGTTCCGATCGAAGTTTCAGTTCGCGGTCGCCTCGGCTGGCTTCGAAGCCGATCCTGCCTTGTGCGTTTTGCGATCGAAGAAGAGCGCTTGGCTGATGACGGCCTTCAATGTGTCATCGTTGAACGGCTTGGTCAGGAGGAAGGCGGGCTCCGGTTTTTCGCCCGTCAGCAGCCGCTCCGGATAAGCGGTGACGAAGACGACCGGCACCTCGAAAGACGTCAGAATGTCGTTGACGGCATCAAGTCCCGAGCTGCCGTCGGCGAGCTGAATATCGGCTAGAATCAAGCCGGGTTTCGTCCGCACTGCCTCGCGCACGGCTTGCTTCCGGGTGCGTGCGGTCGCGACCACCCGATGACCGAGCCTCTCGACCACCGCCTGGATGTCCATCGCGATCACAGGTTCATCCTCGATGATCAGCACATCGGTCGCGATCCTTGCTGCGATCTCGCGTGCCGCCTCATCGATCAACTCGGACGCTTCCTCAGGCGTACAGGCAAGCGCAAATGCGGCCCGCTCCCTATCGAAGCCCTCAAGCGCGCTCAACAGAAAGGCGACACGCGGGCGTGGCGTGATCGCTTCAAGGCTTCGATCGGCCGTTTCGGCCAAGCTCGTTTTCGGCTCCTCATGTGTCTGGACATTGAGAGGTACCGATCCCCAGAGTGTGAGAAACACACGATAGAGGCCGGCTCGAACATCTAAACCAATGTCGAGAGCCCGAGGATCAGCTACGATCGCTTCGAGCGTCGCCAACGCGTAGGCGTCTCCCCCCGCCTGTGTGCCGGCCAGAGCACGCGCGAACCGACGCAGATAAGGGATATGTGGTGAGATGGTCTCGGCGATCGACATCCTTCCCTCCATCGAACAATCAGGGCCGCCGGCGCGCGTCTTCGCGCCGCGACAGGGCAAAACTCATTGCCCGCTCCCGGTTGGCAAAACGTAAAGCGGATAAGAACAAGGGGTGCGTAAGGGTATGCGCCTAAGGCAAGCCCGGCAGCCGGCGCTGCGGCGGGAGTGAAGACCCATGGAACTCAGCCTGTTATTGGCACGCACCACCCGCAAACGCGAAAGGGAGTGATTGGTTCCGAGTTTTCAGGCGCGCTTCATGGCCGGCCGGTTCGGCGCGGCGGCGGAGCGCAGCGCGCGAGCCACTTCAATCAATCCGTCGACATCCGGGCTCATGAGAAGCGGGGAAAGCTCGCTGATGGTTGCGTCGTCCAGGTCCCACCACGCCGTTTGCAGCAGGCCAGCGATTTGCATCGCCGAGAATCGAAGCCGCGCAACCCGTCCGGGATTGCCGACGGTCACCGAATAGGGAGGCGCATCGGCCGTGACCACCGTGCGCGCGCCAATAATCGCGCCGTGACCGATGCTGACACCGGACAGGATCGCCGCACCCGCGCCGATCCAGACATCCGAGCCGATATTCACGTCGCCGCGCCCTGGCGCCACGGGATCAACGCGCGGCACCCGAGGCCAGCGCGCCGGAAAAGCCGGAAACGGATAGGTTGTGACCCATTCGGCACGATGATTTCCGCCGAGAAAAATCTCGACGTGGTCCGCGATCGAGCAGAAGCGGCCGATGGTGAGGCGCGCCTCCTCGCCCCACCAACGGATTTTTGGCGCCCCATAGGAGTGATCGCCCACATCGAAGCCATGGCGCTCCACGTAACGCGCGAGATGCACCCGCGTCAGGTTATGGGGATTACGACGCCCTCCCAGACGCTTGCGCAGGCGGTGGAGCATGCGGATGCTCGTCCTTAGATGCAGCGTCCCCCATCAACCTCGAGCACCGCGCCCGTGATCATGGAGGCTTCTTCGGAAGCGAGAAACAATGCCGCATTGGCGATGTCCTGAGGCAGCGACAAGCGGCCGAGCGGCACGGTCGCGCGAAAGGCAGCGCGCTTCTCGGGCGTGTCCTCGCCCATGAATGAAGCAAGCAGCGGGGTCTCGCCCGCAACCGGGGCGATGGCTGCGACCCTGATCCTGTCGGGCGCAAGCTCGATCGCCATCGACTTCGAAAGCAGGTTCACGGCTCCCTTCGTGGCGTTGTACCAGGCAAGCCCCGGACGGGGCCTGATACCGGCGGTCGAGCCGATATTGATGATCACCCCGCCACCCTTCTCGCGGAAATGCGGCACGAATGCCTTGGCGGTGAGATAGATCGATTTCACGTTGACGGCGAATACCTTGTCGAATTCCTCTTCGTCCACGTCGAGCATCGGCTGGTTGCGGTGGGTCGTGCCAGCATTGTTCACCAGAATGTCAACGCGACCGAAGGCCCTGAACGCAGCCTTCGCGGCGGCATCCACATCCGCATTCTTGGAGACGTCGCAACGGACCGGCAGGGCATTCTTGCCAATGGCCTTGGCGACCTCCTCGGCCTTTCGTTCTTGCAGATCGGCGATCACGACGCGCGCGCCCTCGCGCGCAAACGTTTCGGCAATCGACTGGCCGAAGCCTTGCGCCGCCCCGGTGACGAACGCGGTCCTGCCTTCGAGCCTGGCCATGCAAATCTCCCCGGCGTTTATTCGTCTTAACCGGATCCGGCGAATTTCGCTTTCGTGGCTCCGAATCGACAGGATCGTCCCATTCGATGTGCGAGTGTATCCACAAATACCTAAAGATGTCGCGATATCCTGTCGGGCGATCAAGGCGGCTGACCCAAAGGCGTCGTCAGGTCATAGCTCGAACCGCATCGAAGGTGAGCTTGAGGCCGATGAGGATCATCAGCCAATAGCTCAAAATATAGAAGCGCTCGCTCGAGAAGCGGCGCACCAGCACCACCCCCAGCCAGGTGGTCGCGATCGCAAGCGGAAAGAGCATCACCGAGGTCGTGAGATTCCCGCGCGTGATCTGGCCGAGCGCCAGATAGGGGATCACCTTCATCCAGTTCACGAACGCGAAGAAGAGCACGCTCGTACCGACGAAGATGCGTGCCTCGAGCCTCTGCGGCATGACATAGATCTGATAGGGCGGGCTGCCCGCATGCGAGATCATGCTGGTGAAGCCGGAGAGCGCGCCCCAGAACCAGCCCGCGGCCCGGCTCGGCCGGCGGGCCGGCACCACTTTCGAGGAGCGCAGCCAGAGCTGGCGCAACCCGAATACAAGCGAGATCGTGCCGATGGCGAAGCTGACCGCCGCTTCGGGCAATCGCGCCGCGAGGAGATAACCGATGAGCACGCCGATCACGGCGCCCGGAGCGAGCACCTTTAGATTAAAGGCATCCCAGTGGTGCCGATACACATAGATGCTGTAAAGGTCCTGGATGATGAGGATCGGCAAGACGATCGAGGCTGCCTGAACCGGCGGAACAACCAAGGCGACGATCGGGGTCGCCAAGGTCCCGATGCCCGCGAAGCCCCCTTTGGCCAAGCCCAGTAAGGTCACCGCCGGAATTGCGGCGACGTAGAACCAGGGATCGTGGATCATCGCGCGCGGCGGTCACCGCTCTAGCCAGGGCCGCGACACGCTCGCGGGATGGCCGAAATCACGGGGCTCGAGACCGGCGTGAAACCAGCTCATGAAGCTCACGATGTCGAAGACAGGGCGGCGAACATGTAGGGCAAGGGCACGCGCATAGGGTGACATGTTGGTGCATTCGAGCAGCACCGCCCCGACGGCCGGATGGCGTGCCACGAGCTCCTCGCCGGCTGCGAGAATGTCGCGCTCGGCGGCCGCAACGTCGAGCTTTTCCTCATCGCCAAGGATGGCGCGGGTGAACTCCGTTCCATTTTCCGTTCCGACCACGGGCGCATCTTCCGCGACTCCCGCCTTGGCGAGATGTTCCTTGGTGAGCGAAGCCGCGGAGATCGTCAGAATGCCCACACGCTTTCCCGGCGGCAGCGTGGCCTCGATGAGCGGCGCTTGCATCAGGCTCGACGTGGCGACCGGGACGCCTACTTGGGAGGCGAGCTCCGGCTGATAAAGCGAGAGGAAGCCGCAATTCGTCGTGATGCCGTCCGCGCCGAGCTCAACCAGCTCGTGCGCCGCCTCGAGAAAAGCGCTGAGAAGGCCTTTGGCGCGCTCGCGCACGACGCGATGCGGCGAGGCCCCGCGCACCACCTTATAGAGCACGGGAAAATTCCAGGTGCCGGCATTGCCCATGTCTCCCGGAATACGGGGAAAGCGGGCTTCGAGCATCAAGATGCCGAGCTTCGCGCCATATATGGACTTGCCGCCATGGGCGATGCGGATTTCACTATCGGTCATGGCCTCGGTTTTCACAGCCTTCAAGGAGAACACCCGCCACCCCCACGTACGGCGACTGCGCGTCATGGATGCGCCGGGCGTTTGGCGTTCTTCCGACCCCGTGCTTAACACCGATCGAAGCCGATAAGGAACCCGCCATGCAACGCTCGATACCGCCCTTCCGAGCCGACCACGTTGGAAGTCTTTTGCGCCCACGCGAAGTCAAGGTGGCGCGCGCCAAGCGTGACAAGGGTGAGACCGACACCGGCGAGCTGAAGGCCATCGAGGATGAGGCGATCCGGCGCTTGATCAAGAAGCAGGAGGAGATCGGCCTCTCCGGGATCACCGACGGCGAATGCCGCCGGTCCTGGTGGCACTATGATTTCCTGGGCGCGCTCGACGGGGTGCAGATGGTGCCCGTCGAGCATGGCATCCGCTTCGCGGGCGTCGAGACAAAGGCCGAGGCGCCTCGCGTGGTCGGGAAGATCGGTTTTACCGATCACCCTTTCATCGAGCACTTCAAGTTCCTGAAGGCGAACACGAAGAAGACGCCCAAGATGACCATTCCGGGCCCGTCGATGCTGCATTATCGAGGCGGTCGGAAGATGATCAATATGGGCGTCTACCCACAAATGGAGGAGTTCTATGCGGATCTCGGTGCCGCCTACAACAAGGCCGTGAAGGCCTTTTATGCCGCCGGCTGCCGTTACCTTCAGCTCGACGACATCAGCTTCGCTTACTTGTGCGATCCCGAGCAACGCAAGATGTTGAAGGAGCGTGGCGACGACCCGGAGAAACAGCCGGCGATCTATGCCGGCATGGTGCAGGAGGCGCTGAAGGACAAGCCGAAGGATCTCGTCATCAGCATGCATCTATGCCGAGGCAATTTCCGCTCGACCTTCGTGGCGTCCGGGGGATACGAGCCGATCGCCGACACTTTGTTCAACGCCATGCCGGTGGACGCCTACTTCATGGAGTGGGACACGGAGCGGTCCGGCGGATTCGAGCCTTTGCGCTTTTTGCCGAAAGGCAAGACGGTGGTGCTCGGTCTCGTGACGTCGAAGACCGGCACGCTCGAGCGCAAGGCGGATCTTCTGCATCGCATCGAGGAGGCGCAAAAATATGCCGCGCTCGACCAGCTTTGCCTCTCGCCTCAATGCGGCTTCGCTTCGACCGAAGAGGGTAACATGCTCGCGGAGGACGAGCAGTGGAAAAAGCTTTCGCTCATCGTGGAGATCTCGAAGGAGGTCTGGGGGTAACAGCTCAAGGTGGGCCCGTCCTGAGGGCCACCGATCAGCGGCAAGCACGCTTCGCCCGATGCCGAAGCATTCCCTCCGTCGGATGTGCATGATGTAGCCTTCGGCTGAGACCGGAGGCTGCCATGACGATCACCGTTTTCATTCGCTACCAGCTCGACCCGTTCAAGCGTGACCTCTTCGAGGAATATGCGCGACGCTGGCTCACCATCATTCCGAGATGTGGAGGCGATCTCAAAGGCTATTTCATGCCCCATGAAGGCACGAACAACATCGCTTTCGCGCTGATTTCCTTCGCGAGCCTCGCCGCCTATGAGGCCTATCGCGCCCGGCTCAAGGAGGACGCGGACGGGCTCGCCAATTTCCGCTTCGCCGAGGAGCATCGTTTTGTTTTGGCGGAAGAGCGAAGCTTTTTGCGTCAGATCGTGTGAGGCTTCGGAGCTCCCCTAAATGGGGTATCTGTTAGCGATGAGCATCTCCATGAGGGGTGCCGCAGGTGGGCGCCGGACGCTCAAAACCTTGTCTCGCGGAAGGGAGAAGCGATGATTGCAGTGATTTTCGAGGTCCGTCCGAAGCCGGGGCGAAGAGAGCAATATCTCGGCCTCGCCGCGGATTTGCGCCCCTTGCTCGGCAAGATCGACGGCTTCATCTCGGTGGAGCGTTTCGAGAGCCTTACCGAGCCGGGCAAGATCCTTTCACTCTCCTTTTTTCGGGACGAGAAGGCCATCGAGGCGTGGCGCACGATGCAAGCTCATCGCGTCGTCCAGCGTAAGGGGCGCGAGGAGGTCTTTGAGGATTACCGGCTCCGCATCGCCGGAGTGATCAGGGACTACGGCATGCATGAGCGCGGGGAGGCCCCGTCCGACAGCCGCTCGGCGCATGGGTAGAGCTCGTCGACACACCCTCAGGAGCGTTTTTGAGCGGCAGGGCGCGCCCAGCGGCCCAGGGCTCTACGCGCAACGAAAACAAATGGAAAGAAGGTGATCCGGACGCCGAAGCGGCTTAGAAGGGTGCGGCAGCGAACAAGGCGGACCTCATGACCTCGACTTCTCGCCCCGTCGGCAAAGGCGATCACATTTTCCTGGTGGACGGGTCATCTTTCATCTTCCGTGCCTATTTCCAGTCGATGAATCAGGACCGCAAATACAATTACCGCTCGGATGGTCTGCCGACGGGCGCCATCCGCCTGTTCGCGACCAAGCTCATGCAATTCGTCAAGGACGGCGCGGACGGCATCGTGCCGACGCATCTCGCCATCATTTTCGACAAATCCGAGAATTCCTTCCGCAAGCAGCTCTATCCGCCTTACAAGTCCAATCGCTCCGATCCGCCGCCGGACCTCATCCCCCAATTCCCGCTCATGCGAGAAGCAGTGCGCGCATTCGGGCTGTTTCCGGTGGAGCAGGACCGTTACGAAGCCGATGATTTGATCGCCACTTACGCGCGCATCGCGGTCGATCGCGGCGCCGACGTCACCATCATCTCGGCCGACAAGGACCTGATGCAGCTCATACGGCCGGGCGTCTCGATGTACGACCCGGCTTCGGGTGACGCCAAGAGCAAGACCTACCGTCCGGAACGACGCATCGGGCGCGAGGAGGTGGTCGCCTATTTCGGCGTGGAGCCGGAGAAGGTCATCGATGTGCAGGCGCTGGCCGGCGATTCGACTGATAATATTCCGGGCGTGCGCGGCATCGGTGTGAAGACCGCGGCCCAGCTTTTGAGCGAATTCGGCGACCTCGAAAGCTTGTTGGCGCGTGCCAGCGAGATCAAGCAACCGAAGCGACGTGAGGCACTCATCGAAAACGCTGAGCTCGCTCGTATCTCGAAAAAGCTTGTGACCTTGATCCACGATGTCGAGCTTGAGACGCCGCTCGACGACCTCGCCTTGCGACCCCCTCCGGCCGTGCCGCTCCTCTCTTTCCTCAAGGCCATGGAGTTCACGACCATCACGCGCCGCGTGTCGGAGCTTTATGGCGTGGACGCGAATGAGGTCGAGCCTGATGCCCGGCTCAAGATCGGCGGCCTGGCGGATCCGCGCGCCTTGATGCCGGCAATCACTGGCGATGGGCTCAGCGTAGCGTCGCCAACCGGCGCGGCGGCCAACGCCGCGCCTCAAGGGGCGACCCTTGCCGAGCTCGCGCCGCCCCCGGCAAAGCCGGCGCTTGCAGCGCCGAGCCCATCACCCTCCACCCTCGCGGCCGAGCGGCAGGCCGAGGCAGCCCGGACCAAGCTCGACCCTTCGACTTATGAGGTGGTGACCAGTCTCGACCGGCTCGATGCGTGGGTCGCCGCGGCGATGGAGGGCGGGCAGCTTGCCATCCACGCCGAGGCATCTTCTCCCGACCCGATGCAGGCCGAGCTCATCGGCATCTCGCTCGCGATCGCACCCGGTCGGGCAGGCTACGTTCCACTCGCCCATCGAGCCGAAGGAGCCGATGGCGGCTTGTTCGACGGCGGCCCCGCTGCTGGCCAAATCGAGGCTCGGGCGGCGCTCGCTCGGCTGAAGCCGCTTCTCGAAGATGCGAGCGTTCTCAAGATCGGCCACAACCTCAAATATGACTGGCTCGTGCTCGCCCAGCATGGCATCGAGCTCACGCCTTGCGACGACACGATGCTCATGTCCTACGTGCTCGATGCAGGGCGCGGCAGCCACGAGATCAATGACTTGGCTCAGCGCTGGCTCGGCCATACGCGGATCATCCCACCTGACGTGGCAGAACAGCGCAAGCGCGTTTTCGGCATCGCGCAAGTGCCGGTCGAACGCGCGGCGCGACATGCGGCCGAGGAGGCCGATATCGTGTTCCGCCTGGCGCGCTTGTTCAGGCCGCGACTCATCGCCCAGCATCTGAGCACCGTTTACGAAACCCTCGAGCGTCCGCTCGTGCCGGTGCTGGCGAGCATGGAACGCCGTGGCATCTCCATCGATTCGCAGATCCTGTCGCGCCTCTCGGGCGAATTCGCGCAAGGGATGGCGCGGCTCGAGGCGCAGATCAATGAGCTCGCCGGCGAGAGCTTCAACCTGGGCTCGCCCAAGCAATTGGGTGACATCCTCTTCGGCAAGATGGGCCTGCCCGGCGGCACCAAGACGAGAACCGGCGCCTGGTCGACTTCGGCGCGGGCGCTCGACGATCTTGCCGAGCAGGGTCATGAGCTGCCGAAACGCATTCTCGAATGGCGTCAGCTTTCCAAGCTCAAATCGACCTACACCGACGCGCTTCCGGGCTTCGTGAATCACCAGACGCGCCGGGTGCACACCTCATTCGCGCTTGCCTCGACGACCACAGGGCGCCTTTCCTCCTCGGAGCCCAACCTGCAGAACATTCCGATTCGAACCGAGGAGGGCCGCCGGATCCGCACGGCTTTCATTGCGACGAAAGGGCACAAGCTCGTCTCCGCCGATTACTCGCAGATCGAGCTCCGTATCTTGGCGCACATCGCCGACATCCCCCAATTGCGCAAGGCCTTCGCGGATGGGCTCGACATTCATGCGATGACCGCGTCTGAAATGTTCGGCGTGCCGATCGAGACAATGCCGCCGGACGTGCGCCGTCGCGCCAAGGCCATCAATTTCGGCATCATCTACGGAATCTCGGCTTTCGGGCTCGCCAATCAGCTCAGCATTCCGCGCGAGGAAGCAGGGCTTTATATCCGCAAGTATTTCGAGCGTTTTCCTGGCATTCGCGACTATATGGAAACGACGAAGCGCCTCTGCCGCGACAACGGCTTCGTCACCACAATCTTTGGGCGCAAATGCAACTACGCCGCCATCCGCTCCTCGAACCCCTCGGAGCGCGCTTTCATGGAGCGCGCCGCGATCAACGCGCCTATCCAAGGCTCGGCTGCCGATATTATACGCCGCGCCATGATCCGCATGGACGAAGCCATCGAAAAGGCGGGCCTCGCGGCGAGGATGCTGCTCCAGGTTCATGACGAGCTCGTCTTCGAGGTGCCTGATGCCGAGGTCGAGGCGACGCTCCCTGTCATCACGAAGGTGATGGAGGAAGCGCCTCTGCCCGCGGTGAACCTCGCGGTGCCGCTCCGTGTCGACGCCCGAGCGGCGCAGAATTGGGATGAGGCGCATTGAGCTTGCGGCATTTGCCGGCATCTCCGACGAGACGACCTCGAAGCCTATCGACGCCCGCCTTGCCTTCGCCGCGCTCACGCGTCACAAGCCCCTCATGCTGCACCTCAACGAGCTCACCTTGCGCATTGCCGGGCGAGCGCTTTACGAGAAAGCCTCGGTCGCGCTCCCGGAAGGAGCGCGCGTGGGCTTCGTCGGGCGCAACGGTTCAGGCAAGACCACGTTGTTCAACGCCATAGCTGGCGAGATCTCGCCCGACGACGGCACGATCTCGCTCCCGAAGGCGGCGAGGATCGGGCGCGTGGCGCAGGAAGCGCCGGGTGGTCCCGAAAGCCTGATGGAGGTCGTGCTTGCCGCAGACAAGGAACGCGCCGCCCTCATGGTCGAGCGTGAAACGGCACGCGATCCGCACCGGATCGCCGAGATCGAGACGCGCCTCGTCGACATCGACGCGCATTCGGCGGAGGCGCGTGCCGGCGCCATCTTGCACGGGCTTGGCTTCTCATCCGAAGCGCAGGAGCGGCCTTGCGCGGAGTTTTCCGGAGGTTGGCGCATGCGCGTCGCGCTCGCGGCCGTTCTCTTCGCCGCGCCCGATTTGCTGTTGCTGGACGAGCCGACGAATTATCTCGATCTCGAAGGCACGCTCTGGCTCTATGACTATCTCTCGCGTTATCCGCGCACCGCGCTCATCATCTCGCACGATCGCGAGCTGCTGAACGAGGCGGTCGACCACATTCTCCACCTGAGCGAGCGCAAGCTCACCCTTTACAAGGGGGGCTACGATGCCTTCGAGCGGCGTCGGCGCGAGCAGGCCGCCTTGCAGATGAAGGCGCGCGAGAAGCAGCTCTCCGAGCGCAAGCACCTCCAGGCTTTCGTCGATCGCTTTCGCGCCAAGGCCAGTAAGGCGCGCCAGGCGCAATCGCGCATCAAGCGCCTCGAGAAGATGGAGCCGATTGCCGCGGTCGCTGAGGAGAGCGTGCTCCCCTTCAACTTGCCGACACCCGAGCGCGCCTTGGCGCCCCCCCTCATGTCGTTCGAAGGCGTGCAGGGCGGATATGGAGAACGCGTCGTCCTCTCGCGCATAGACGCGACGCTTCTCCCCGATGATCGGATCGCGTTGCTGGGCTCGAATGGCAATGGCAAATCGACCTTCGCCAAGTTGCTCACCGGACGCCTCGCGCCGCTTTCGGGTGAAATCCGGCGTCCCTCGAAGCTGAAGGTCGCCTATTTCGCCCAGCATCAGCTCGACGAGCTCGATGTGAAGGGAACGCCGCTCTCTCATGTGACGGCGCGCATGCCCGAGGCATTCGAGAGCAAGCGCCGCACCGCCGTCGCACGCATGGGGTTTTCTGGCGAAACCGCTGAAAAGCCGATCACCGCTCTCTCGGGCGGCGAGAAGGCCCGGCTGCTTCTCGGCCTCGCCACGCTCGAGGCGCCACATCTCCTGGTGCTCGACGAACCCACGAACCATCTCGACATCGATGCTCGTGCGGCGCTTGCCGAGGCGCTCAACGACTACAGCGGCGCCGTCGTGCTCATCACCCATGATCGCTTCCTTCTCGATGCTTGCGCCGACAGGCTTTGGCTCGTCGCGGATGGACGGGTCGCTCCGTTCGACGGGGATGTGGACGATTATCGCCGCCTCGTCCTTTCAGGAGGCGCCTCGAGGCGAGGCGCCAGGAAAGCGAAAGGTGCTCCCTCCCGCGATTATGCCACCGGCGCTTATGACGGCACCTCCGGCCGGGAAGCCGCTGCGGCCGGGGCTCCGCGCCTTCAACCCGCGGCGAAGAAACAGCTCGCTTCCGTCGAAGATCGGATGGAAAAGCTCGCGCGTCTCATCGCGCGGATCGACGCCGCGCTCGCGGACGGCACTGCCTTCGTCACCGAGCCGAAGCGAGCGAAGCTTCTCGCCAAGCAGCGCAGTGACCTCGAAGCAGCGCTGGCGCAGGTCGAGGCCGAATGGCTCGAGGTGAGCGAAGCCGCGGAGTGAACAAAGCCGAAGTGCCGATCCGTCATGACCGAGCCTCGGCTCGATCATCCACGCCCTCTTGCCGTTGCCGCTGAAACGAAAAGCGTGAACACGCGCACCAAAGGCGCGCATGATGAGGTGGGACTACGCCTATCCGTCTTGGCCGGGCTCGGCCCGGCCATCCACGCCTTTTTTCGTGCCTCTGAACGAAAGGCGTGGATACGCGCACCAAATGCACGCATGACGAGGTGGGACTGCGCCTATCCGTCTTGGCCGCTCGGCCCGGCCACCCACGCCTTCTTGCCGCTGCCGCTGAACGAAAGGCGTGGATACGCGCACCAAATGCACGCATGACGAGGTAGGGCTGCCAGCCACTTGCTCAGGCTAGCGCTCCTTCACGTAAGGCACGCCGGAGGCGCGCGGCGGTATGGCCCGTCCGACAAAGCCGGCAAGCAGGATGATCGTCGCGAGATAGGGCAAGGCCTGGATGGCTTGCACGGGCACGCTGATGCCGCCCGGGAGAACCGCGCCCTGCAGCCTGATCGAGATCGCGTCAAGGAGCCCGAAGAGCAAACACGCTCCAAGCGCCGGCCAGGCTCGCCAATGTGCGAAGATTAGTGCTGTGAGTGCGATGAATCCCTTGCCGGCCGTCATCAACGGCAGGAAGCCCGCTGCTTGTGACACGGAAAGATAAGTTCCGCCGATGCCGCACAAAACGCCGCTGATCATCACGGCGCGATAGCGCAAGGAGGAGACGGAGATGCCCGCCGTGTCGACGGCGCCAGGGTCATTGCCGACCGCGCGAAGGCGAAGCCCGAAGCGCGTGCGCCCGATCACGAAGCTTGTGAGCGGGACCGCAAGGAGCGCGAGATAGACGGGCACCGGATGTCCGGAAAGAACATCGGCATAGAGGGGGCCCAGGATCGGCACACCCTTGAGCGCGGTGGCGCCCGGCAAGACAAGATCCGGAAAACGGGCCGGCCCTTCGAGCGGCGGCGTGCGGCCGCCTTCGCCATACCAGGCGTTGCCGATGACGGCCGTCAGGCCGGCCGCCAGGAGATTGATGGCGACGCCAGAGACGATCTGATTGCCGCGCTGGCTGATCGAAGCGAAACCGTGCAGCAAGGCGAAGGCCACGGAAGCGACGATGCCGGCCACAAGTCCGACCCAGGCCGAATGAGATGCGAAAGCGGCGGCAGCGGAGGCGAAGGCGCCGATCAGCATCTTCCCCTCGAGTCCGATGTCGACGATTCCCGAGCGCTCCGACCAAAGTCCGGCCAAGCAAGCGGCGATCAACGGAACAGAGAGCCGCAAGGTGGAGGCCAGCACCACCGCGATCAGTGTCGATGTTTCGGCAAGCGCGTTCACCGGGCGGGGACCCTCGAGGCATTGGCGGCCGCGCTCCGCTCGTGCCGTCGCTGCTTCATATCGCGGCTCGGCGCGGCATCAGCCCGGCGACACCGCGGCGGAAGAGGCCGTCGAACGCGCCGGCGAACAGGATCAGCACGCCTCCGATCACCGTCACCATGTCGCGCGTGATCGTCGGGTGATCAAAGGAGAGCTCCGCCCCCCCTTGGTAGAGCATGCCGAAAAGAAGCGCCGCGAGCACGATACCGACTGGATGAGCGCGCCCCATGAGCGCGACCGCGATGCCGACGAAGCCATAGCCCGAGGTGAATTCGGGGAGGAGGCGCTGCTGCACCCCCAGAACCTCGTTGAGAGCAAGGCCGGCCGCGAGCGCGCCGGAGAGCGCCATGGCCAGCATGGTGATGCGAGAAGGCGAAATGCCCGCATAGACCGCAGCCGGCGGGCTCGCGCCCACGGTGCGGATCGCATTGCCGAGACGGGAGCGGTAGACCGTGAGCCATGTTCCAAAGGCCGCAAGCAGCGCCAAGGGGAACGATAGATTCAGCGGTGTCGTCGGCATGTTGAAGCCGAGCGCGCGAGCCAAGTCGTGAATGAAGGCGAGATGCGCATTTGCCCCGAAGGAGCGTGTCTCCGGTGCCATGGATTTCGGATTGCCGATCACGTTCACAAGCAAATAAACGAGCAGAATGGCGGCGAGGAAATTGAACATGATTGTCGTGATCACGACGTGGCTGCCTCGCCGCGCCTGCAGATAGCCGGGAATGAAAGCGTAGAGCGCGCCGGAAACGACGGCGGCGCCGATGGCAATCGGCAGCACGATCACGGTCGGTTGATCGTCGAAGCGAAGGCAGGCGAGTGTCGCGCCGATTCCGGCGAGGGTCGCCTGGCCCTCGACCCCGATATTGAAGAGGCCCGCGTGAAAGGCGACCGCCACGGCAAGCCCCGTGAAGATGAAATCGGTCGCGTAGTAGAGAGTGAAGCCGAGGCCCTCGCTCGAACCGAGGCTTCCCTCGATGAGAATGCGCGTCGCGTCGAGCGGGTTTTCGCCGATCGCCGTCACCACGAGCCCGGCGATCAGGAAGGACGCGATTGTCGCGATCGCGGGCACAAGCACGCGATCCGCCCATTTCGGCAGCTCGATCGGTGCGCTCACGTCGTCAGCTCCTCGACGCCCGCCATCAAGAGCCCGAGCTCGCTCATCTCCGTCTCCTCCGGACGCCGCTCGCCGGTGATCCGTCCCCCGCACATGACAAGAATGCGATCGCTCAAGGCCGTGATCTCCTCGAGCTCGACCGAGACGAGGAGGATCGCAACGCCGGCATCGCGTAATTCGAGCAAGCGGCGATGAATGAACTCGATGGCGCCGATATCGACGCCGCGCGTCGGCTGGCCGACAAGCAGCACTTTGGGAGAGCGTTCGATCTCACGGGCAAGCACGATCTTCTGCTGGTTGCCGCCCGAGAATTTCGAGGTTTTGAGGCAAGGGTCGCGCGGGCGCACATCATAATCCTGCATGCGCCATGAGAGATCCGCGATCATCGACGCGGGATCGAGCAGGACGCCTTCACCGTAACGCGCCTCATGGGTGAAGCCGAGCGCAGCGCTTTCGAATGCGGCGAAAGGCGGAACGAGGCCCATGCGCAAACGGTCCTCCGGCACGTGCAAGAGCCCGGCACGGCGAAGTGCGCGCGGGTTCATCGCTCGATCGTCGAGCGGCGTGCCGGCGATCGAAACCTTGCCGGCGCTTATCGGCATGATCCCCGAGAGCGCCGCGAGCAATTCGCTTTGTCCGTTGCCCGCAACGCCGGCAACACCGACGATCTCGCCTTCGTGCAGCGTGAAAGATATGTGGTCGAGACGCGTCACACCGCGCTCATCGACGACGCGGAGCCCCTCGACCTCGAGCATCGCGGTTCCGGCTTCGCGTGGCTTCTTCTCGACGCGCAGGAGCACCTCGCGACCGACCATCAGGGCGGCGAGCGCGCGCGGCGAGGTCGACGCAGTGTCCATCGTGGCGACGATCTCACCCTGGCGCATGACGCTCACGCGATCGGTCAC
>JAFAQA010000124.1 GCA_019246665.1 Hyphomicrobiales bacterium | reverse complement strand
CGAGATGGCTCAAGGTTATGAGCTTTACTACTGGCCTTCTATCCAGGGACGCGGCGAGTTCGTGCGCCTGGCTCTCGAGGAAGCGGGTGCCGCCTATGATGATGTCGCGCGTCGAGACGAGAACGCGATGTTTCGTTTTCTCAACGGAATGAAGGTCGCAACGCCTCCATTCGCCCCGCCTTTTCTGAAGGCCGGCCGTCTACTCATCGGGCAAACCGCGAATATCTTGCTGTTTCTCGGCTCGCGCCATCGGCTCGCCCCGGCGAGCGAGACCGGCAGGCTGTGGACGCATCAGCTTCAGCTCACGGTCACCGACCTTCTTGCGGAAATCCATGACACCCATCATCCCATCGCGACGGGACAGTATTACGAGGACCAGAAACCTGAAGCACGTCGTCGGGCACGCGATTTCGTGAGGGAGCGCCTGCCGAAATTCCTCGGCTATTTCGAACGTGTCATCGTCGCCAACCGCAAGGGCAAGGGGCATCTCGTGGGCGCGAGCATCTCTTACGTCGATCTGTCGCTGTTCCAAATCGTAGAGGGGATGCGCTACGCCTTTCCGCGCGGCATGAAGCGCGCGGAGCGTGATTGTCGGCGCGTGGTCGCTCTCCACGACCATGTGCAAAAACGCCCCAGGGTTGCGGCTTATCTCAGTTCCGACCGGCGCATCCCCTTTAATGAGGATGGTATCTTCCGGCGCTACAAGGAACTCGATGTTTAGTTTACCGTAGTTCGTTGTGGACCTGCTCATGAGTTGGGCACGATCTTCTTGTCTTGAAATCGCTTCCCCTTTTTCGGATTGTGCCTTTTTCAGTTGAAGAGGCAATCATCATGAATGACGAGCCGCAACGCCCCGCAACAACCATCGTCGCCGCCGCACCGCGTCATGAGGCCAAGCCCGCCGACCCTTGCTTGATGGTGATCTTCGGCGCTTTTGGTGATTTGACGAAGCGCCTCGTGGTGCCGGCGCTCTACAATCTGAGCCGAACCGGAATTCTGCCCCAGCATTTCGCGCTGATCGGCGTCGACCTCGCCGATGGCACAGCCGAGAGCTGGCACGAGCATCTCTACGCGATGCTGAAGAGCTTCGTCGGCAACACCTCGGCGGAGTTCGAAGTCGAGGCGATTGATGAGAAGGCGTGGAATTCGCTCGCTTCGCGCATGAGCTATGTGCAAGGCGACATCACCAAGCCGGACGTCTACGCCAAGCTCGGGAGCGAGATTGCCGAGGCGCAGAAGAAATATGAGACCGGCGGCAGTGTCATCTTCTACCTTGCGGTCGCCGATCGGTTTTTCGGCACGGTCGTCGATCAGCTCGGGCAGGCGAAGCTTACGCACCAGGAAGAGGGCGAGGGGAAGAACGGCAAGCTTCCCTTCTGGCGCCGCGTTGTGATCGAGAAGCCCTTCGGCCACGACCTTGCCTCGGCGCGTGCGCTCAACGCCGAGATCAAGCGCACGCTGCACGAGGACCAGATCTTCCGCATTGACCATTTTCTCGGCAAGGAAACGGTTCAGAACATCATGGCGTTTCGCTTCGCCAATGGTTTGTTCGAGCCGTTGTGGAATCGTGACCGCATCGATCACGTACAGATCACCGTGGCGGAGACGGTCGGGGTCGAAGGTCGCGGCAAGTTCTACGAGGCGACTGGCGCGCTTCGCGACATGGTGCCGAACCATGTCTTCACTTTGCTCGGCATGGTGGCGATGGAGCCCCCTGTCGGCTTTGACGCGCAGTCGATCCGCAACAAAAAGGAAGAGGTCTTTTCCGCTATCCCGGCGGTGCCCTCCGAGAATGCGGTGCGGGGTCAATATGGACCGGGAAAAGTGCTCGGCCAGCCGAAGAAAGCCTATCGCGACGAACCGAATGTAGCAAAGGATTCGAATGTCGAAACCTATGTCGCGATGAAGCTCGAGATCGACAATTGGCGCTGGGCCGGCGTGCCCTTCTACTTGCGGACCGGCAAGAATATGGCGAGCCGCCTCACGGAGATCGCAATCCGCTTCAAGGAGGCGCCCCACACCCCCTTCGAAGCAGGGCCGTCGACAGCGCCGCCCCCGAACTGGCTGGTGATCACCATACAGCCCGATGAGGGGATCTCGCTGCAATTCGAAGTCAAGCGCCCGGGTCCGGAGGTGACACTGGCAACGGTGCGGATGAACTTCGCCTATACGGACTGGTTCCCCAAAGAACCAAACGTCGGCTATGAGACGCTGCTTTACGACGTGATGATCGGCGACGCGACCTTGTTCCATCGCGCCGATATGGTGGAGGAGGCGTGGCGCGTCGTGCAGCCCGTTCTCGATGGCTGGGCACGCGACAAGGCGGAATTCCCGAATTACGCGTCCGGCAGTGACGGGCCTGCTGCCGCCGAGGCGTTAATGGCGCGCGATGGGGGACGAAAATGGCGGCCGCTGGTGGCGGAAAAGGAGGCCAGAACATGATTCGCCTGGTCATCGCGGACGTCGACGGCACTTTGGTCACGCAGGAGAAAGTTCTCACCCCGGAGGCCATGGCGGCCGCGCAAGAGCTTCGCGATGCCGGCATCAAGCTCGCTCTCACCAGCGGGCGGCCGCCGCGCGGCATGCAGATGCTGGTCAAGCCCTTGAAGCTCGACGGCCAGATCGCCGGCTTCAACGGCGGCGTCTACGTCAACCCGGATATGAGCGTCGTCGAGACGCATCTCTTGCCGCCGGATGTGGCGAAGGAGGCAATGGGCCTCATCCTCGACAAGGGGCTCGATGCCTGGCTCTACACGCCGGACGAGTGGCTGGTGCGCAAGAAGGATGCGCCGCATGTGGCGCGGGAAGCCTGGACTGTGAAGTTCGAAGCGAGGGTGACGCCGCGCTTTCCGGAGGATGCCTTGGCCCATGCGGCGAAGATCGTGGGCATCTCGGATGATCATGCACTCGTGGCGGAATGCGAGAAGGCGGCGCAAGAGGCGCTTGGCGAGCGTGCGAGCGCCGCGCGCTCGCAACCTTACTATCTCGACGTCACTCACCCTAAGGCGAATAAGGGGAATGTCGTCATCACCCTCTCCAAGCTCTTGGACATTCCGAGCGACGAGATCGCGACCATCGGGGACATGCCCAATGACGTGCTGATGTTCAAGAAGAGCGGCCTCTCCATCGCCATGGGAAATGCGAGTGACGAGGTGAAGCGCCAAGCGACCATGGTGACCGCGAGCAATGAGGAAAATGGATTCGCCAAGGCGATGCGGGAGTTTGTCGTGAAGGGAAGGAAGCCATGAAGCCTGCGCGTGGAACCTTGTTCGTCTACCATGATGCGCGCGCGCTTGCCGCCGCGGCAGCCAAGTTCATGTGCGACTGCGCGCAAGCGAAGCCAGGGACTTTCGTGCTCTCTCTCTCCGGCGGTTCGACCCCGAAGCTCACCTACGAAACCTTGGGCGTCGAGCCTCTCGTCGCGCGGTTCCCCTGGGCGCGCACGCATTTCGTGTTCGGTGATGAGCGCTTCGTGCCGCCCGACAGCAAGGAGAGCAACGCTCGCATGGTCGAGGAGGCGATGTTGTCGGTCGCGCCCGTGCCTCTTGATCATGTGCATCGCGTGCCGACGACCGGAATAGACCCGGAGGGGGCGGCTGCCGCCTATGAGCGCGAGCTGAAGGAGCTCTATGGCGCGCCAGAGCTCAAGGCCGACAAGCGGCTCCTCGATCTGCTCCTTCTCGGCCTTGGTGATGATGGCCACATCGCCTCGCTGATCCCCGGTGAGCCCGTTCTGCAGGAACGCAAAAGGTGGGTGGCGATCGTCGGGCATGGCCGGCCCGAGGTGCGCGTGACGCTGACTTTTCCGGCCCTGGAATCGTCCGCGACCACGGTCTTCCTCGTGCAAGGGGAAGGCAAGCGCGCCATTCTGGATCGTGTCCTCTCAGGTGACGATAGCGTGCCTGCCGGAATGCTTCGCTCGCAAGGAGATGTTTTCTGGCTCGTCGATGCCGCGGCGGCCGGCAAATGGAGGGACTCCGGTGCTCCAGCGTGAAAAGGTATTCGACCCTTGGCGCTCCTTGCGATCAGATGAATCAGCAGTGCCAACTCGTCTTTGAATCAGTAGCGTCAGGTTATCTTTTTGTTTTTCCGCATGATCTTATCGCAAAAGTCGGGGCCACTTTTGCGGATCATGCTCTAACGATCGATCTCTCCGAAGACGATGTCGAGTGAGCCGATGATCGCCGAGACGTCCGCGAGCATGTGACCGCAGCTGAGGAAATCCATCGCTTCGAGATGTGCAAATGAGGGCGGCCTGATCTTGCAACGATAGGGCCGGTTCGTTCCATCGGAGACCAGATAGACACCGAATTCTCCCTTCGGCGCTTCGACAGCCGCATAGACCTCGCCGGCGGGGACATGGTGTCCCTCAGTGTAAATCTTGAAATGATGGATCGTCGCCTCCATCGAACGCTTCATTTCGGCGCGTGGCGGTGGGACAATCTTGTGATCCCGCAGAATTACCGGGCCCCGCCCTTCCTGCGAGCGGAGCTTTTCAAGGCACTGCTTCATGATGCGCGTCGATTGACGCATCTCCTCCATGCGGATGAGATAGCGATCGTAGCAGTCGCCATTCTTGCCGACCGGAATGTCGAATTCGAGCTCCTCATAGCATTCATACGGTTGCGCCTTGCGCAAATCCCAGGCCGCACCCGAACCGCGCACCATCACTCCCGAGAAGCCGCGCGCCCATGCATCCTCGAGCGTGACGACCGCAATGCCGACATTGCGCTGCTTGAATATGCGGCTCTCGGTCAAAAGGCCTTCAAGATCGTCGCAGACCTTGAGGAAGGGGTCGCAAAAAGCCCAAATGTCGTCGATCAGCTTTTCCGGCAGATCCTGATGCACGCCCCCGATGCGGAAGTAATTGGCATGCATGCGCGCCCCCGAAGCGCGTTCATAGAAGATCATCAGCTTCTCGCGTTCCTCGAATCCCCAGAGCGGTGGCGTCAATGCACCCACATCGAGCGCCTGAGTCGTCACGTTGAGGAGGTGGGAAAGCAGACGGCCGATCTCGCAATAAAGCACGCGGATGATTTGGCCGCGTTTCGGCACGGCAATCCGGAGCAGCTTCTCGGCCGCAAGGCAAAAGGCGTGCTCCTGATTCATTGGCGCGACGTAGTCGAGCCGGTCGAAATAGGGGAGGGCCTGCAGATAGGTTTTGTGCTCGATCAGCTTTTCGGTGCCTCGGTGCAAAAGCCCGATATGCGGGTCGACGCGCGTAACGACCTCGCCGTCAAGTTCCAGCACGAGGCGAAGCACACCATGCGCCGCGGGGTGCTGCGGCCCAAAATTGATCGTAAAGTTTCGAAGCGCGGCCTCAGGCATGGCGACGCTTTCTCCCGTGGCAGCCACACGCCGCCCCCATGGCGAGGGGCGGCATCGGGGAAAGGGCCTTGTTTTGGAAGCGCGCCTCAGCTCGCGGCTTCGAACTCGATCACGACGCCTGTCGGCTGAGGATCGTGAGCCACGAGTTTCGGCGGCTCGGCGTCCGTCCAATGGGCAAGCTCCACCACTTGCCCAGCTTGAATTCCCTCACGAGGAGGCTCGGCCGGCTCAACGATGTTCAACCCGTTTTGATCGAGAAAGAAGGTGTGATCACCGAACATGCCGACGAGCTTCGGAACCACGGGGTCGTTTTCAGGAACGAGCCTTGCGGGATATTGCGCCAAGGTTCGCTCGACCAGTGCGGAGTTCAGCCTCATTATAGGTCCTTCAGAGTACTTGCAGGGGGCAGGTGGTCAGGTTGAGTTTTGACCTTCTCGTCCGTTCCAACTAGGGCGGGCACGCGAGGAGCCCGTGCGACTCCTCGACGCACGACGGTTCGAGCCTCGTTTATGCGATCTTCTCGAGAGCCCCTCTCATCTGCGAAGCGCAAGGGCAATTCATTCCGTTTCCTCTGGTTTGAGCGCGCCCGAGTAAGCCTTCGTTAAATACGTCGCGATTATCGTTTATCGAAATCTTGCGATAATCGGATGATTTCTCATGACCTTGCTTTCTGATCACCCGTCGCGGCAGTCGAACCGCTTGGGACGCGAGCTCGTGATCCTGCCGCCGCTTTCCAGGCCTTTTTTGAGCCGCAGCTTCGGCAGGTTCGCGCTCGCCGGCGCCTGCCTCGTTGCCGCGGCGGCGTTCGGCTGGGGTGTCGGCCCCCGCCTGCGGGCGGGCGACCCCGCGGCTCCAAAGGCCGAGACTGTGGAAAAGCCTGACCTCGTGCAGCTTCTGTGGCAAAGCGAGGCATCGCAGCACCAGGAGGCGCGCCAGCTCGCCGACGAGGTGCGCGCGTTGAAGGCGAGCCTCGGCGGGCTTCAGGCAAGCCTCGATCGTGGGCGGCAGGGCGAGGATGTGAAGGCGCTCAAGGCGAGCGTCGAGGCCGTCAAGCAAGGCTTGGAAACGGCGAAATCCGACACCTCCGGGACGCTCGCGCAGCTTGCTGGCAAGATCGATCGCGCCGATCAGGTGACGGCGCAAAGGCTCGCCCAGATCGTTGATCGGCTCGATCGTCTCGAACGAAAGGCCGACGCCACGCCGGTCGGAGCGGCCGCGCCTCAGCCACCAGCACATCTCAATGTCCAGCCTGTCCCGCCGAACTTACCCCTCCTGCCGCAAGCCAAAGTGACCGAGGCAAATGCGCAACCGGCGCAAAAAAATCCTGTGCCGGGCTGGGTGTTGCGCGATGTCTATGACGGCATCGCTCTTGTCGAGGGACGCGGCGGCTATCGCGAGGTTGCGGTGGGAGAAGCCATACCGGGAGTGGGTCGGGTGGAGGCGATCGAGCGGCACGGACGCCGCTGGGTCGTGGTCACGAGCCAGGGCGTCATCACTTCAGAGCTGAACTAGAGCATGATCCGCGGCCACCCTTTTGCGATAAGATCCTGCGGAAAAACACGAAGATAAACGCAACGTTCTAGGGAAGTGATCGGCGAGATTAGTATAGTTTTTTCTTTGAGCTTAAATTGACAAGTGTTCCGGCTTTCCGCGGGAACGAGCAAAAAAGTTTTTCGACTCATCCTCGCGAAGGCGAAGATCCAGTTCTTCTCGCTTTGCATAATGAGCTCCCGCCTTCTCGGGAACGAGCGGACAGCAATGGTAAGAATCACTTTCAATTTTCGCTCTTGACTTCACTTTCACCCCTCACTGTTCACTTTTCACTCATCCCTGTTCTGCTTTCTTTATTTTTCACTGCCCATGCTCCTCTTCCTGCCGGCGACGCGGTCGCAGTAACAGGGCGACGAGGCCGCTCCAGCCCGTCTGATGAGAGGCGCCGAGGCCGCGCCCCGTGTCGCCGTGATAATATTCATGGAAGAGCACGAGTTGTTCCGACCCCTTCTGCTTCTCGAGCCCGGGATAAGCGGCCATCACCGGGCGACGCCCATCCGGCCCCTTGAGAGAGAGGCGGGTCAGGCGCTCGGAAAGCATCTCGGCGATCTTGCCAAGCGGCAGCTTGTGTCCGGAGCGCGCCGGATATTCCACGAGGAAATCCTCGCTATAATACCTCTCGAGCTCATAGAGCGACTCGATGAGCAGGTAGTTGATCGGCATCCATACGGGGCCGCGCCAATTGGAGTTGCCGCCGAAGAGCCGCGAATCGGATTCGCCCGGGACATAGCGGATACTGAATTCCTTGCCGTCCGCGTGGAACACGTAAGGGTGGGCCTCATGGACCTTGGAGACCGACCGGATGCCGTGCTCGGAAAGGAACTCCGTCTCGTCGAGCATGCGGGAGAGGACCGCCTTCATGCGGTGGCCCCGCAAGAGCGCAAGCAGGGCCGAGCCCTTCATGCCGGGCTCCAGCCAGCGTGAGACGAGCGCAACCAGGTCGGGCCGGTGGTGGAAGAACCATCGCAAGGCGTGCGCGAATTTCGGCGCTTTTCGCGCGCCGCCGATGTCAAGCACTTGCACAGCCATGAGCGGCATCAAGCCGACGAGGGAGCGTGCGCGGATAGGCGTCCCATGGCCGTTCGGCAGGCGCAGTACGTCATAGAAAAATTGGTCCTCTTCATTCCAGAGATCGGTCTCACTCATGCCGACACGGCTCATAGCTTCGGCAATGAAGAGGAAGTGCTCGAAGAATTTGACGGCGATGTCCTCATAGACATGCTCGCTCGTCGCGAGCTCGAGCGCGATGCGCAAGAGACTCAAAGCGTATTTCGCCATCCAGGCCGTGCCGTCCGATTGATCGATATAGCCGCCGGTCGGCAAGGGCGAGGAGCGGTCGAAAAGGCCGATATTGTCGAGACCCAGGAACCCCCCTTGAAAGATGTTGCGGCCGTCGGCGTCCTTGCGGTTCACCCACCAGCCGAAATTCAAGAGCAGCTTATGGAAGACCCGCTCGAGAAAATCCCGGTCGGCACGCCCAGTCAGCTCTCTGTCCATCTCGTAGATGCGCCATGCGGCCCAGGCGTGCAGCGGAGGGTTGGCGTCGCTGAATTCCCATTCATAAGCGGGTAGCTGGCCGTTCGGATGCATGAAGCGTTCTTGCGTGAGGAGCAAGAGTTGGGCCTTGGCGAATTCAGGGTCGATGATCGCGAAGGTCACGGCCTGGAAGCACAGATCCCAAGACGCGTACCAGGGATATTCCCATTTATCGGGCATCGAGACGATGTCGCTGTTCGACAAATGCTGCCAGTCGTGGTCGCGCCCGGATCTACGTTGCCCGGGAGGCGGCGGCTGGGCGGGGTCCCCCTGAAGCCAGCGGCGCACGTCGAAATTGTAATATTGCTTCGACCAGATCATGCCGGCGAGCGCCTGGCGTTGCACGAGCTTTGAATCATCGTTCGCAAGATCGCCTTGCAACGCTGCGTAGAACTCATCGGCATCGGCGAGGCGCGCCGCGAAGACCTTATCGAAATCAGCGAAGGGAGGAGTCTCGGCGCCGATCTCACGAAATCGAAGGCGAAGCGTCGTCGTCGCTCCCGGCGCGAGCTCCAACTTCACACGAGCGGAGCATTTCGTGCCCTGGTCGCTGCGAACGGCTTTCTCGTCACCTGCCACGACGAAATCATTGATGCCGTCCTTGAAAGGGCCCGAAGCCTCGACACCGAAGAGGCGCCGCACATTGGTCTCGTTCTCGCAGAACAGGAACTCGCAAGGCCGATCGACGCAAAACTCCCGATCGGTCATGTGCGGATGGCGTCCGAGCACCCTGTTGCCCTCAAGGCGAAGCCAGGGCTTCTCGCTGTCCTTGTCCCAAGACCAGATATTGCGGGTGAAGAGCTGCGGCAGAAGATCGAGCTTCGCGCCCTCGGGCCCCTGGTTGACGACTGTAATCCGCATCAAGATGTCTTCGGGGGCCGCCTTGGCGTATTCCACCGTCGCGTCGAAATATCGGTTCTCCGCGAAGATGCCGGTATCGAGGATCTCGTATTCGGGATCGTGCGTGGTGCGCCGTGCATTCTCGCGCCGCAGCTCCTCGTAAGGGAAGCAAGCCTGCGGATATTTGTAGAGCATGCGCAGATACGAATGGGTCGGCGTGGCGTCGAGATAGAAGTAGAGCTCCTTCACATCCTCGCCGTGATTGCCTTCGGCATTGGTGAGTCCGAAGAGCCGTTCCTTGAGGAACGGGTCCTTCTCGTTCCACAGCGCGAGTGAGAGGCACCAGGCAAGCTCGTCATCGCTGAAGCCCGCAATGCCATCCTCGCCCCAGCGATAGGCGCGGCTTCGCGCCTCCTCATGCGTCAAGTAATTCCAGGCATCGCCGGTCGCGCTGTAATCCTCGCGCACCGTGCCCCATTGGCGTTCGCTGAGATACGGCCCGAAACGTCTCCAGGCACGGGCCTCCGGACCACGCAGGCGCTTCGCCTCGGCGGTCACGAGGAGAGGCATTGCTCGCTCTTTCGAACCATTCATCATGCGTCGATGCGCGCCATCATGCGGGAATTTAGAGCATGCGGGCTCAACACACCATTGTGCTCGAGATCATGGTCAAGCGTGAAAATAGCAGAAGTGAGATTTATTATTCGCAGATCCGGTATCGGTCATTCGAACCATGTTGCAAAATGTCGAAATGAAAGTGCTCGGCATGCGAAGGGTCGGAGCCCGGCCCAAGCACGGTCGTGAACCAGCCGCAAGCGGCATGCCGCATGGTTTGCAAGAAGAGCGTCTCGTTCGCATCTGACGGATGCGCGATGGCGATGCGCCGGTGATCAGCGAGGATGATTGCCGCAAGATCGATGGCGATTCCTTTGCCGTGAGCGCTCGTCTTCGCACCGGCCACGTGATTCCGGGGGCGGCATTCATAGGCGGGGCCTGTGTCCAGCGCCACCAAAGGCGAGCCGAGCATCGAGGCGCCGAGGGGGGCCAGAAGATTCCTCGCGTAATCGGTGAAGACGACAGCGAAGGCGCAGTTCACGATGGGTTTCCCCGGCAAATCAAGCGAGGTGCCGGAGGCGAGGTGGATCACGCTCATCCTGACAGGATTGACGCTGCTGCAATCGGGCAAGGGCGCGGGCGGCGCCGGCACGGATACGGCCACGACGCCGTTCTCCGAGAGCTTGGCGAGGCAGGCGGCGGCATCTTCCTGCGGCTGCGCGGGAGGGGGTGCTGGGGCTGGTGCTGACGCTGGAGGTTGCGCGGGTGCCGGCTTTGTCGCCGGCATCGTGGGGCGAAGCGGCGGCTCGGGCGGCGGCTTCTGGGCGGCTGTCGCGACGCCGAAGCACGCGAGCAGCGCGGCCGCTGCGGAGAGGCTCCCTGCTCTCGCGCCGAAACGGCAAAACCGCATTTTCGAAAAGAACATGCTTCACCAACAACTTCGGGCCTGATGGCGATCCAACTCGAAGCCAGCGTTCTCAGGGATTAACGGGCGGAGCGCAGGAATCGTTCAGGCGAAAAGATATGGGCGGCTGATTCAAACAAAAGGGTCGTTTCTTGCGTCGATTCCCTCTTGCGTCATCGCGGTCTAACATAAGTCCGCGAGAACAAATCTTCACCCAGGCCGGGGAACGCAAAATGTCGAAGCTCCGCTTTAGAATTTCGATGTCGCTCGACGGCTTCGTTGCCGGTCCCGAGCAGAGCGTCGCAAGCCCGCTCGGGAAAGGTGGCGAGCGCCTGCACGCCTGGGCCTTTGCGCTCGCAGCCTTTCGCGCGCATCTCGGGCTCGAAGGCGGAGAGGTGAACGAGAGCACTCCCGTCGTAGAGGAATTCTTCGCACATGTGGGTGCCACCGTGATGGGGCGAAACATGTTCGGCGGACATCCCGGGCCTTGGGATGCCGAAAGGCCATGGACAGGTTGGTGGGGCTTGAACCCGCCTTTCCATCATCCTGTCTTCGTGCTCACCCATCATCGGCGTGCGCCGCTCGAGATGAAGGGAGGCACGACATTCACTTTCGTCACTGAGGGAATTGAGCGCGCACTCGAGCTCGCCAGGCGCGCCGCCGGCGGAAAGGATATCTCGCTGGGTGGCGGCGCGAAGGCCGCGCAGCAATATCTCGCGGCCGGACTTGTGGACGAGATGGAGCTCAGCCTTGTGCCGACGCTTCTCGGCGCCGGTGAGCGGCTCTTCGATGGCGTGGGCAATGACCTGCACGGGCTTACGCTCATGCGCACAGTCGCGACGCCGAGAGTCGTTCACCTCAAATTCGAGAGGCGATGACGCGTTTCCACTTTCACATCGAAACCTTGTCGAGCGGCGCTTCAAGGTGAGAGATCCGCGCTCGCATCCGGGGCGGCGTCTCTCGATCGTCATGCCGGTCCTCGATGAAGCCGAACGGGTTGCCGGGGCGCTCGAAGCCTTGTCACCACTCAGAGCACGCGGCGTCGAGATCATCGTCGTCGACGGCGGGAGCATCGATGCGACGGTGGAGAAAGCGAAGCGATTGGCCGACCTCGTGATCGTGGCGCCGCGCGGCCGCGCATCGCAGATGAATGCGGGGGCCCTGCAGGCGCAAGGCGATGCGTTGCTTTTCCTTCATTGCGATACGCAACTGCCGAAAGACGCCGACCGGCTTATCCTGGAGGCGCTCGCAAGGAGCGGCCGCGTTTGGGGACGTTTCGACGTCGAGCTTGCCGGCCGGCCCTTCATGTTGCGCGTTGTTGCCTTCATGATGAATCGACGCTCGCGGCTCACCGGCATAGCGACCGGCGATCAGGCGATCTTCATGCGGAGCGAAGCTCTCGCGAAGGTCGGCTTTTATCCGGACATTCCCTTGATGGAGGACATCGCCATCTCAAAAGCCTTGAAGCGGTTAACCCGCCCGGTGGCAATCAAGCAACACGCGATCGCTTCAGGACGTCGCTTCGAGGCAAGAGGTGTCTTTACCCTGATCCTCGTTATGTGGGGCTTGCGAATTGCCTACTGGGCTGGCGCGGACCCCGACACGCTCGCGAGATGCTACGGCTATGCACCGAGTTCACGCTAAGGGCTAAGGTCACAGGGTCGAAGGTATGAAGGACCAAGGGGAGGGTCTTGGCATCGCCATCTTCGCTCGTGCCCCCGTGGCTGGCACAGCGAAGACGAGGCTCATTCCGCTTCTGGGCGCGGAACGGGTGGCTGCGCTTCACGCGGCCTTGGTGCGCAAGACGCTTGCGAGCGCGATCTCAGCAACGCTTGGCGAGGTGACGCTCTGGTGCGCGCCGGACACGGCGCATCCCTTCTTCGAGAAATGCCGGACCGAGCTCAAGGTGAAGCTCGCGACGCAAGCGCCGGGTGACCTTGGCGAACGCATGCTTGGCGCGTTCAAGGCGCAGCGTGGCCCCCTTTTGCTCGCGGGCTCTGATTGCCCCTCGCTCTTGCCTTCGCATTTTCGTCGATGCGCTGAGGCGCTGCGGAGCGGAGCCGATGCCGTTTTTTTGCCGGCCGAGGACGGCGGCTATGTGCTCATCGGGCTCAAGCGTCCAGTGGCGAGCCTCTTCGCCGGGATCGAATGGAGCACAGAGCGCGTTATGGAGGAGACGCGCGTTCGCCTGCGCGCCGCCGCGCTAAGCTGGTCGGAGCTCGACACCTTATGGGATGTCGATCGGCCAGAGGATGCGGTGCGGCTCCTGGAGCATGATCCGCAAGAATGGACGCCGTTCTTGCGCCAATATCGCTCCGGATGAGAAGCCGAACGGACGCGTGGCACGACCTCGTCCTTCACGGTCCTGATTTTGCATCTCGGCTTAGCGCGACAATCAAATTTTCTTGTCATTGTCGCGCCGATGTGACCTTGGATTCGCTGACGCCCTTTTCCGCGCACGCCTCGGCAGGCGCGGAAAAAGCCGCCGAGAGCATGCCCATGGAATCGATCTATTACGCTCTTTCCTTCGCTTGCCATCGCCAATGCGCGCATTGCTACGAGGACCGCTTCCGCCCCTATGTGCGTGACGGGCTCACCGATGTGATCGCAATGGCGAAACGCAATTTTCCGCGGATCATCGCCAATCTGCCGGAAAGCATGCGGTATCTCGATCTCGGGCAGCCTTTGCCGGGCGGCGGTTTCGCGGAACGGGTCGGACGTGTGATTCTTTCCGGCGGCGAGGTGCTGCTCGACCCCCTGCGCGAAGAGATCCTTTACCCCGCGCTTGAGGCGCTTCGCGCAAGATACACGGGCAAGGGTGGCGTGAAGCTCGTTGTGCAGACGACGGGAGATCTGATCACGGAGACGATCATCGGCCAGCTTCTCGATCGGGGAGTATGGATGGTCTCTATTGCCGGGATGGACGATTTCCATTCGGGCATGCGAGGTGAGAAGCGCAAGCTGCTCAAGCGCCGGCTGATCTCCTGGTTCGAGGCTGCCGGCATGTCGGCTTCCGGTCACAAGGCGGGCGAGCGCAAATGGCATGAAGAGGAGGGGCCACTCTACTCCTTCTTCGGTGCCACTCCCGACACTTGGATCGGCAAGTTGTGGCCGAGAGGCAGGGCCTGGGCCAATGGTCTTTCGACCGCAACACTTGCGGATAATTTCTGCAACCGCTGGTCGGGCGGCCTCAATTTTCTCGATCACGCTTATTCGGGCTCCGAAGTCGCGATCGAACCGACCGGCGATGTCTACCCTTGCTGTCTCAAGACCAAGCATCCGCTTGGCAACCTCACCGAGGAGAAGCTGATCGACATTCTCGACAGCCTTGCGGATCATCCAGCTTTCCAAGCGATCAACCGTGGAGCGCCACAGCGCATGGGGCTCACTCTCGGCTGGAGTACCGACCGCTTCCTCGAGCGCTGCAAGACCGTGACGCCGAAGGGAGAGACCTACGCCAATTTGTGCATCGGCTGCGACGCCTTCCATCAGGAAGTGCTGGGCCCTGTCATCGAGGATATTCGCGCGGCGCGCCTTGGCCGCCGGATGCCCATCGCTCAATGAAACGGGAGCGCGGGCCATGAAACCTCACCTCAAGCTCCTGCCCTTTTTCTTGGGCTTCCTTGCCTTCGCCGCCGTGGCCGGCGGGCGCGCGCAAGAGGCTTCACCAGATCTGAAAAACTGGCCCGCGATCCTCGAGAAGGGGAGGGGGCAGACGGTGTACTGGTATGCCTGGGGCGGGTCGCAGGCGCTCAATGACTACATTGCCTGGGCCGGCGAGGAGATGAGATCACGCTACGGGGTGAGCGTCGTCGAGGTGAAGCTCACCGACACCGCGGAGGCGGTGACACGTGTGCTCGCAGAGAAGAGCGCCGGGCGCAACGAAGGAGGCGCCGTCGACCTTGTCTGGATCAATGGACCGAACTTCGCGTCGATGAAAGAAAACCATTTGTTGTTCGGTCCTTTCGCCGAGGATCTACCGAACTTCCGCTACGTCGATGCCGCCACCAATCCCTCTTTGCGAAGCGATTTCACCATTCCGACGGAGGGATTCGAGGCACCTTGGAGCCTGGCGCAGATCGTTTTCTATGGTGATGGCGCGGCGCTTTCCCCACACCCGGGATCGGCGCTTTCGCTCCTAGATTGGGCCAAGGCGCATCCGGGCCGTTTCGTTTATCCCAATCCGTCGAACTTTCTTGGCGCAACTTTTCTGAAGCAGGTGCTCATCGAGCTCACGCCGGACGCGGCGCGTTTGCAACAACCGGCGGACGACCTCGATTTCGACAAGGTGACGGCTCCGTTGTTTGCCTATCTCGACGCGCTCAGGCCGCATTTGTGGCGTCAGGGGCGTGCCTATCCCTTGAATTCGGCGGCCTTGCGCACTTTGATGGCGGATGGCGAAATCGACCTGGCGCTTTCCTTCAATCCGGCGGAGGCCTCGAGCGCGATCGCGCGCGGCGAATTGCCGATGAGCGTGCGGAGCTTTGTCTTCGACAAAGGGACAATCGGCAATGCGAGCTTCCTCGCCATCCCTTACAACGCCGCGCACAAAGAAGGAGCGCTGCTGCTCTGCGATTTTCTGCTCTCGCCGGAGGCACAGGCCAAGAAGCAAAACCCTGCTGGCTATGGAGGCTTGACTGTGCTCTCGATGCGAAAGCTCAGCGCGGTCGATCGCGCCCGCTTCGAGGCGCTGCCGCGCGGGGTCGCGACGTTGTCGACGGAGGAGCTCGGCCCGGTCTTGCCCGAGCCGCATCCCTCCTGGATGACTCGCATCGTGACGGCCTGGCAACGCCGGTATGAGGGGCAGTAGTGCAAAGCTGTCGGGGCTCAAGCGTATTTGTAGACGAGCTGCGTCATCATTCCGGCGGCCATGTGCCACAAGTTGTGGCAATGGAAGAGCCAGCGCCCAACATTGTCGGCGTCGAACGCAATGGTGACGGTGCCGAGTGCCGGCACCAGCACCGTGTCGCGCATGGCGCCTGACAAGGATTTGTCCTCGAGCCCGACCACCTGGAAGCAGTGGCCGTGCAGATGCATCGCATGTGCCATGAGCGAGTTATTGCGCAGCTCCATGATCACGCGCTGACCGTGCTGCATGCGGATGTCCTTGCGTTCCACCCATGCTCGCTCATTGATCGTCCAGGCGAAGGGCGTCATCGTGCCGGAGAGCGAGATCTCGCGTCTGGTGTTGGGCTTCCTTGCGGGAAGCGGAGCGAGCGCCTCGAGCTTCTCTTCAAGCGAAAGATCGATCGGGGGCGCTTTCTCGTTCGCGAGCTTGTCGATCTTCGCGATGGGAGCGCCCGGCGCAGCGAGCACGATGCCGGTGAGCTCGCGCTCCCCTTCTCTTTGTGCGAGCACGGGTAGGACCGCGCCCGCCGGAATGTCGAGAAGGATGTCGAGCCTTTGCCCTTGGGCCAATGGAAAGCGCGAGCCCTTCACGGGCTTCACCGGATTGCCGTCGGCCGCGATTACCTCACCTTGCAACATGCCGAGATCGATCCAGAACGAGGTGCCGCTCGCACCGTTGATGAGCCGCAGTCGCACGCGGCCGCCCCGTTCGGTGCGAATGACGAGGGGATCGTCGAGCGTGCGGTCGTTGGCGAGGTAGGCATCGTAATCGATCGTGTTGAGCGGGGCGTTGCCGCACAAGGCGAGCGCCGCCGGGTTGGAGGTCAAGTTCCCTGTGAGCGAAGCAGGAGCCGGGCGCGAGAAAATACCGGGTGGCGATGTGGCGCCGTGCGCCATCACGGTTCCTCCCGTGAGCGAATGGAAGAGCTCGGTCGGATCCTTGAAGCTGAAATCATGGAGTAAGACCGTGACCTCCTGCGCGTCGAGCGCCAAATCCTCCCTCGAGCGGATGATCAGCGGAGCGGCAAGGAGCGACTGTTCCTGCAAGCCGAAATGCGAATGCATCCAATGTGTGCCCGGCCGCGTGGCGAAATCGTAGACATGGCTTTCTCCGTCCTCGATCGGCCCCTCGTAGCCGGTCTCGACCACGCCGTCCTGGTCTGTCGGTGGGGTCTGTCCATGCCAATGGACGATCGTCGCCTCGCCGCTGCGGTTCACGAGCTCGAACAGGAAGCGTTGATCCGCATCGAGAACGAGGCCGGAAGAACCGTCCGGTGACGTGATGCCGAAAACCGAAGCCGCTTTGCCATTCACCTCGATCATGCGGCGCTCGACGGTGAGTTTCGGAAGCGTGCAAGGACCGAGCGAAGGCTCGATCGGAAGTGATGGCGGATCGGTGAGTTGGCCCAAGCCGAGGCGCGGCGCCAGAATGCCGCCGGCGCAGACTGCTGCTGCCGAAGCGAGAAGACCGCGTCTTGAAAGAAGCCGCGACATCACCGCGCTCCTTGGAAAGCTCCTGCCATGCTTGGCGAGCTCGCTCGCTCGGCACTTGCCGGGTCCGCTACAAGGTGCCGCCCGCGAGAGTGCTCCCGCAGCGTGATATAACGGGTTCCTGATCGGCGCATAAGATGGCAATCGTAATTTGACGGCCCGCTCCCCCAATCGTGATTGAGATTGAGCTTTGCTGCTGCCGCTCGAAAAGGCGCGAAATGGGATGAGGCCGCCAAGCCGGAGGAAGCGGTCAAGGGGCGATCTCGCCTCGAGGCCGGGGTCTTTAGCAAGGGTGAAACGCGCGTGATCTTTCGGTTTGGCCCTCCCTTGCTGATCGCCGTCCTTCTATTGCCGGTTCTGGCGGGGCTGACGGCCACTTTGCTGCCGGCCTTCGGTTATTGGCCGGCCCTTGGCGGCACGCATTTCACGCTCGATCCTTGGCGCGCTCTTCTCGCCTTGCCATCGTTGCGGCGTTCAATCGGCGTCAGCCTCTTCGTCGGCTTTGTCACCACGGTGTTCTCGCTTGGCGCCGTCACGGTGCTGCTCGCGGCCTTCATGGGCACGCGACTCTTCGCGCTCGTCAAACGGCTCTTGTCGCCGCTCCTGAGCGTGCCCTATGTGGCTCTGGCTTTCGGCCTCGCCTTCGTCATCGCGCCTTCCGGCCTGATCTTCCGCCTCTTATCGCCCTGGGCGACCGGTCTCGAGCGCCCACCCGATCTCTTGATCATCAATGACCCGTACGGCCTGTCGCTCGCCTGCGGCTTGGTCCTGAAGGAAATCCCTTTCCTCTTTCTCATGATGCTCGCTGCCTTGCCGCAAGTCGATGCAGTTCGCGCCTTCACCAGCGCGCGTACGCTCGGGTATCGGCGCGTCGCCGCTTTCGCGAAGGTGGTGATGCCGCGACTCTATCCGCAACTGCGGCTTCCCGTGCTTGCCGTGCTCGCCTATGGCCTCTCAGTCGTGGATGCCGCTCTCGTGCTCGGCCCGAATACGCCCCCGACACTGGCCGTCGCAGTGCTGCGGCTCGCAGAGGATCCAGACCTCGCTTTGCACTTCGAGGCGAGCGCTGCCGCAGTTCTGCAGCTCGCCGTGGTGCTCTGGGCCATTGGGCTTTGGCTCGTCCTCGAGCGTCTTGCGGGCTTCGCTTGGCGTCAGTGGGTCATCGGCGGAGGCCGCTTTTTCTGCGAGGCGGCGATCAGCGTGATGGCGCCGCTCCTCGCTCTCGCGATCGCTGCCCTTGTGGCGCTCGCCTTCGCTTCGCTGCTGTTGTGGTCGGTCGCCGCCAATTGGCGGTTTCCCGAGATTTGGCCGCAAGCTTTCACCTTCGACATCTGGCGACGTGAGCTTGCCGTGGCCTTGCCGATCGTTCTGCGCACCTTGCTCCTTGGCACAGGGGTTGCCGGCGCCGCCCTCATGATCACCATTTTATGCCTGGAGAATGAAACACGCCGAGGTATAGCGCCCGGTTTGGCGTTCAACCTCATCTACATCCCCCTGCTCGTGCCGCAGATCGCTTTCCTCACGGGCGCGGCGAGCCTGATGATCGCGCTCAAGCTCGACGGCAACGGTTTTGGCGTGGGCCTCGTCCATCTCGTCTTCGTGCTTCCCTACGTCTTCATGTCGCTATCGGCGGCTTGGCGCGATTATGATCCTCGCTACCGAGCCACGGCATTGCTGCTTGGCGCGAGCCCTTGGCGCGCACTATGGGCGGTGCGCCTGCCGATGCTGACGCGCGCCATCCTCATCGCCGGTGCGCTCGGCTTTGCCATCAGTGTGAGCCAATATCTCGCAACGCTCCTCGTTGGCGGCGGGCGCGTCGCCACGGTGACGACGGAAGCGGTCGGCCTTGCGGCGGGCGCCGATCGCCGAGTGGTCGGGGTCTTTGCGCTTATCCAGGCCACGTTGCCGTTCCTCGGCTTCGCCGTATCGCTCATTCTGCCGGCCCTTCTGTTTCGCCATCGCCGGGCATTGCGCGAGACTTGACGACAACCGAGAATCGGGAAGATCCACTCGAAGTCCGTTCCGAGCTGCGACAAAATCAAGAGAAGAGATGACGGCGACGCTTTCCTCCCGAGACCTCCCGACCGAAGGTCTCGTGCTCGATGGCTTCATGCTTTCGCTCAACGGCCGCGTGCTTTTGCGGCTTTCGCTCAGGGTCAAGCCTGGCGAGATTGTCGCGATCATGGCGCCGAGCGGCTCGGGCAAGTCGAGCCTGCTTGCCGCCATTTGCGGCACGCTCGATCCCGCGTTTGAGATGGCTGGGCACATTCTTCTTGACGGTCGGCGCATCGACGCCGAGCCACCGGAGCTTCGCCGCACCGGCATCCTGTTCCAGGATGATCTCCTGTTTCCTCATCTTTCGGTCGGCGGCAATCTGGGCTTCGGTTTGCCGGCGGCGGTGAAAGGCAGGGCAGCGCGGCGCGCCCGTATTGAAGAAGCGCTTTT
>JAFAQA010000110.1 GCA_019246665.1 Hyphomicrobiales bacterium | reverse complement strand
CTCGATAATCGGCGCGAGGCCCTCGAGACCGGAAAGAACATCGATTGGGCAACCGGGGAATCGCTCGCTTTCGGGTCGCTCTGCCTCGAAGGCCACCCGGTTCGCCTTTCGGGTCAGGACAGCGAGCGCGGCACCTTCTCGCAGCGCCACAGCGTGCTCATCGATCAAAACACGGAAGATCGGTTCACGCCGCTCAACCATATCGCCGAAGGCCAGGCCCGCTACGAGGTGATCAACTCGATGCTGTCGGAAGAGGCGGTTCTCGCCTTCGAATATGGCTACTCGCTTTCCGAGCCCAATGCCTTGACGTTGTGGGAAGCCCAGTTCGGCGATTTCGCCAATGGCGCGCAAGTCGTGTTCGACCAATTCGTTTCCTCGGGCGAGCGCAAATGGCTGCGCATGTCGGGCCTCGTCTGCCTTCTTCCTCATGGATATGAGGGCCAGGGGCCGGAACACTCCTCGGCTCGCCTTGAGCGCTTCCTGCAGATGTGCGCAGAGGACAATATGCAAGTCGTCGTCCCGTCGACGCCGGCGCAATATTTCCATTGCCTGCGCCGGCAGCTCAAGCGTGATTTCCGCAAGCCCCTTATCCTGATGACGCCGAAATCGCTTCTGCGTCACAAACGCTGTGTTTCGACGCTGGACGAGTTCGGGCCGGAAGCTACTTTCCATCGCTGGCTCATGGATGATGGAGAGCGCCTGCCGTCGGAGGCGATCAAGCTCGTCAAGGACAGTAAGATTCGCCGCGTGGTCATGTGCGCTGGCAAGGTCTATTTCGATCTTTACGAGGAGCGTGAGAAGCGCGGCATCGAGGACGTCTATCTTCTGCGCGTCGAGCAGCTTTATCCTTTCCCACTGAAGTCGCTCGCTCAGGAGCTCCCACGCTTCAAGAATGCCGATCTCGTCTGGTGCCAGGAAGAGCCGAAGAACATGGGCGCCTGGAGCTTCGTCGAGCCGTGCCTCGAATGGGTTCTTGGCCAAGCGGGGATCAAGGCAAAGCGCGCGCGCTATGCTGGCCGTCCGGCGACGGCGGCGACCGCGGCCGGTGTCATGTCCAAGCACTTGGCCCAGGTCCAGGCGTTCCTGGACGACGCCTTCGCGCCATAGCGGCTGACGCGGCACCTTTTGCGGCATCTGTGGAGGCCGTCTTCGAGTGATGCTGCGGCCCGTCCCGACGGACCCGCACGAGAGATTGACCGCAAGCGCGGCGAGGGCCAGAGTCCGACGCGTGGCGCTGGGGAGGAGAGTCTGCCCGCTCGGGATTGGCGGGCCGACAATCCATCGATCGATCTTCGTGCAGGAAGGGCGACCCCCAGGCGATGTCCTTCACCAAGCCCGTGCTCCTCGTCGGCGGCGCGACCGCGCTCTCGAGGTTGCTCGGCTTCGTGCGCGACGCCTTGATCGCGGCGGCGCTCGGATCCGGGTTTGTCGCGGACGCCTTTTTCGTCGCCTTCCGCCTGCCGAACCTGTTCCGCCGTGTGCTCGGCGAGGGCGCGCTCAATCCAGCTTTCGTGCCGGTGCACGAGCGCATTCGAGCGGGCTATGGGAACGAGGCTGCCCGCAGCTTCGCCCATCGCGCGATCACCGGGGCCGGCGTGATCCTCATCACCCTTGCAATGGCGGGCGACCTCGCCGCTCCCGGGCTCGTGCTTGCGCTCGCTCCCGGGTTTTCCGTTGATCCGCTGAAATTCGCACTCGCCGTCAAATATACGCGGCTTGCCTTTCCGTTCCTCGCCTTCGCGGTCCTCGCCTCGCTGATGGCCTCGGCGCTCAACTCCCATCGGCGTTTCGCGAGCGCGGCGCTCGCTCCGGTCGTCGTCAACATCATTCTCGTCGCTCTTTTGATCATCCTGCGATTGTCCGAACAAAACGAGCCGGACAGCGCGCGCTATCTCGCGAGCGCCGTCGGGCTCTCCGGGCTTGCGCAAGTGGGCTGGCTCCTGATCTCGCTTTGGCGAAGTCCGGCGGGCCTGCCTTTCACGCGCCCCCGTTGGACGCCCGAGCTTCGAATCCTTTGCCTCCTCGCGCTCCCTGGCATAGCCGCGAGCGGGGCGACGCAAATGGCCGTCGTCGCCGCGACGCAGGTGGCTTCGGCGCTGCCCGGCGCGGTCTCCTGGCTCTACTACGCCGACCGCCTCTACCAGCTGCCGCTGGGCTTCATCGCCGTGGCGATGGGCACGGTGCTCCTTCCCGAGATCGCGCGCTGCGTACGCGAAGGCGATCATGGTGACGAATCAGGCGTGATCAATCGGGCCTGCGAGCTCGCGCTCCTTGTCACGCTCCCGGCCGCGGCCGGCTTGCTTGCCCTATCGGCACCCATCGTCTCGGTGTTGTTCGAGCATGGCGCTTTCGCGGCACATGACACAGTCGAGACGGCCCATGCGGCGCGCTGGCTGGCGCTCGCGCTGCCCGGAGCGGCGCTCGCGAAGATTTTCGCCCAGCCCTTCTTCGCGCGCGAGCGGCCCGCTGTGCCGTTGCTCGCGGCGCTCGCGGTCGTCGTGATCACGCTGAGCTTCGGATATTTGCTGCGGGCACGCCTCGGCGTCGCGGGAATTGCGCTCGCGATCGCGCTTGCCGCGACTGTGCAGGCAAGTTTCCTTGGCGTGGTTCTAATGTGGCGCGCCATCGCGATGCCGCAACGAAAAACGCTTGGCCGTTCACTTGCCATTCTTGCGTCCGGGCTTGCCATGGCAGTCGCGCTCAAGATGCTCCGGCCCTTGGCATCACCGCTACTTGCGCCCAGCCACTCTTTCCCGATGCGCTTCGGCGCGCTCCTTCTCCTTTGCGGTCTCGGCGGCGTTATGTTCTGTGCGCTCGTTGTGGCGCTCGGAGGCGTCGATCGAGCCGTCTTGCGCTCGTTTTGGCGTTCGAAGGGAACGCCCGCGGCCCAGCCCGACAATGGGGAACCCATCGAAGGGCCAACGCAACGCCAATGGGCTGACGGCTAGAACGCGTTGCGTTGAGATGAGATCAATAGCGTTAGGTTAGCTTTTTGTTTTTCCGCATGATCTTATCGCAAAAGCGGCGCCACTTTTGCGGATCATGCTCAGCTTCGCGCTCCAATTCCAAGCACCCGCCCGCTTGCTCCGATGCCGCGAGTGCGGCCTTGCCTCGCTTCCGGTGGTGCCATAAGCCTGCGCCCGCATGAATCGGAGCGGATCGATGTCGGCCTTCAAAGAGCGTGTCTTTTCCGGTGTCCAGCCGACGGGCTCGCTGCATCTTGGGAACTATCTCGGCGCCATCAAGCGTTTCGTGGAATTGCAGTCGCAGATGGATTGCATCTATTGCGTCGTCGATCTGCATGCCTTGACGATCGCCACGCCGCCCGATGAGCTCCGCGACGGCATTCGGGGCGTGACCGCAGGCTTCCTTGCCGCAGGCCTTGACCCCAGCCACTCGATCATCTTCAACCAAAGCCAGGTGCATGAGCACGCCGAGCTTGCCTGGATCTTTTCTTGCGTCGCGCGCGTCGGCTGGCTCAACCGCATGACGCAATTCAAGGAGAAGGCCGGCAAGGATCGCGAGAATGCCTCAGCCGGCCTCTACACCTATCCGGTGCTGATGGCGGCGGATATTCTTGCATATAAGGCGACGCACGTGCCGGTCGGGGAGGACCAGAAGCAGCATCTGGAACTCACCCGCGACATCGCGCAAAAATTCAACACGGATTATAGCGCGTCGATCCGCGCCAGGGGCCATGGCGACGTCTTCTTTCCATTGACCGAGCCCTTGATCGGCGGCCCGGCGGCGCGCGTCATGAGCTTGCGTGACGGCACGAAGAAAATGTCGAAATCGGATCCTTCCGATTACTCGCGCATCAACCTCACCGACGACGTCGATACGATCGCGCAAAAGATCAAGAAGGCGAAGACCGATCCACACCCCCTCCCCGAGACCGTGAAGGAGCTCGAAGCGAGACCGGAGGCGGAAAATCTCGTCGGCATCATCGCCGCGCTCACCGATGCGACGCCGGAACAGGTTCTCAAGCAGCATGCAGGCGCGCAATTCTCGCAATTCAAGAGCGCTCTCGTCGATGTGGCGGTCGAGAAACTCGGCCCGTTGCGCGCCGAGATGATCCGGCTTGCGCACGCTCAAGATCACATCGACGCGGTGCTCGCCGACGGGGCTCGCCGCGCGAGCACCATCGCTCACCCTATCATCGAGGAGGTGAAGGGGATCGTCGGCGTCGTGGGAGCGAAATAGCGACGCACAGCACCAGCGGGGCTGGCATCAACGGTGCGAACGGAAGGTGTGCGCCGTCATTCCGGCCTCCTCTTCCTTCGGCTCGCTGCTCTCGGCTCGCCGGAGATGGTACCTGTCAGATGTGGATCGCCCGCTTCTCGACAGCGAGGCCTGCCTCCTTCACCGCCTCCGTCATGGTCGGATGCGCGTGGCAGGTGCGAGCGAGGTCTTCCGAGGAACCCTTGAATTCCATCAGCACTGCGGCCTCGGCGATCATCTCGCTCGCGCCGGCACCGAGAATATGCACGCCGAGAACCTGATCGGTCGTCGCATCCGCAAGGACCTTGACGAAACCTTCCGTCGTTCGGTTGGCGCGCGCACGCCCATTCGCGGTGAAGGGAAATTTGCCAACCTTGTAGGCGATCCCTTGGCTCTTCAGCTCTTCCTCGGACTTTCCGACCGAGGCGATCTCTGGATACGTGTAGACGACGCTCGGGATCACGTCATAGTTCACGTGACCCGCCTTGCCGGCGATGATCTCGGCGCAAGCCATGCCTTCATCCTCACCTTTATGGGCGAGCATGGGGCCGCGAACAACGTCTCCGATGGCGTAGACGCCGGGCAGGTTCGTGCGGAAATCCGCGTCGATCTCGACGCGCCCGCGCTCATCGACCTTGATGCCGGCCTCCTTGAGGCCAAGCCCTTCCGTGATCGGCCGCCGGCCGATAGCGACGAGAACGACATCGCCCGTCATGGTCGTCGCCTCGCCGCCAGCGACGGGTTCGACGGTGAGCGTGACACCGCCCTTGCCGACCTCCCCCTTCATCACCTTGCGCGAGAGATGGAATTTAACGCCTTGCCTCTCCATGAGGCGCTGAAACTGCTTTGCTGTCTCGGCGTCGATGCCAGGCAAGATTCGATCGAGAAATTCGATCACCTCGACCTCTGACCCCAGCCGCCGCCACACCGAGCCGAGCTCGAGCCCGATGATGCCGGCTCCGATGACGAGAAGCTTTTTCGGCGGGGAGGGAAGCTCGAGCGCACCGGTCGACGAGACGATCCGCTTTTCGTCGATGGCGACACCGGGAAGCGGCGTCACGTCGGACCCGGTGGCGATGACGATCGACTTCGTCTCGAGCACCTTTGTCGCGCCATCCTCGGCCTTCACCTCGACCTTGCCGGGTGCGAGGATGCGGCCTGTGCCGCGAACCCCCTCGATCTTGTTCTTCTTGAAAAGGAAAGCGACGCCGTCGACATTGGCCTTAACGGTCGCATCCTTATGCGCCATCATGGCCTTGAGATTGAGCTTGGGCGCCGGGACCTCGATGCCGAAGGCGGAAAGCCCATGGCCTGCCTCCTCGAATAATTCGGAAGCATGCAGCAGCGCTTTCGACGGAATGCAGCCGATGTTGAGGCAAGTGCCGCCATAGGTCGCCCATTTCTCGACCACCGCAGTCTTGAGGCCGAGTTGCGCCGCGCGAATGGCACAGACATAACCGGCAGGCCCGCTTCCGATGACGACAAGGTCGTAAGACATTTGAGGTTCTCCGGAGCCGCGCGTTCGACGCGCTCAGCCGAGCATTCATAGATTCATGCTTGAAGTGAAAAGCACGCCTTGTCAGAGATCCAGCATCAGCCGTGCCGGATCCTCGAGCCCTTCCTTCACGCGCACCAAGAAGGTCACGGCCTGCTTGCCGTCGACGACCCGGTGATCATAGCTCAGTGCGAGATACATCATCGGGCGAATCACCACCTGGCCTCCGCGCGCGACCGGCCGATCCTCGATGCGATGCATGCCGAGAATCGCCGATTGCGGCGCGTTGAGAATCGGTGTCGAGATCAAGGAGCCGTAGATGCCGCCATTGGTAATGGTGAAGGTGCCGCCTTGCATCTCCTCGATCTTGAGCTTGCCATCGCGTGCTCTTTTGCCGAAATCGGCAATTTCCTTCTCGATGCCGGCGAGCGAAAGCGAATCCGCGTCACGCACGACAGGCACCACGAGACCCTTATCGGTGCCGACCGCGATGCCGATGTGGTAATAATTCTTGTAGACGAGGTCCTCGCCGTCGATCTCAGCATTGACGGCAGGAATCTCTTTCAGCGCCTGAACACAGGCCTTCACGAAAAAACCCATGAAGCCGAGCTTCACGCCGTGACGCTTCTCGAAGGCGTCCTTGTAATGGGCGCGAAGCTTCATCACCTCCGACATGTCGACATCGTTGAAGGTGGTCAGCATCGCGGCGGTGTTCTGCGCATCCTTGAGACGCCGCGCGATCGTCTGACGGAGCTTCGTCATCCGCACCCGCTCCTCGCGCGAGGCATCGTCCGGGGGCGAAGGCGCGCGAAACTGAACAGGCGCGGCGACAGCCGAAGTCGTGGCAAAGCTCGAGGGCCCGGCTGCGCCGCCCGCGATCGCCTGAAGCATGTCGCCCTTCGTCACCCGGCCATCTTTTCCGGTCCCCGCCAGCGCGGAGGGATTGACGCCGCTCTCGGCGGCAAGGCGAGCCACCGCAGGACCATTGGCACTGGACGAGGCGCTCGAGGATGCGGCCGCTCGCGCAGAGGGGGCGGTCTTCGCGGAGGTCGAAGGGGTTGCGGGTTCGACCTTTCGGGGCTCGGAGGATTTCGCCGGAGCAGCCTTGTCGGGGGCGGATTTGGCGGGCGCGGCCGCGCCTTCCGTGATCGATCCGAGAACAGCGTTCACCGCGACGGTCTGGCCCTCCTTGGCAAGCTGCTCGCCGAGAACACCCGCCGCCGGCGCATTCACTTCGAGGGTGACCTTGTCGGTCTCGAGCTCGACAAGCGGTTCATCGGCCTTGACGGGCTCGCCCGGCTGCTTGAACCATCGCCCGATCGTTGCCTCGGTGACGCTTTCACCGAGCGTCGGCACGCGGATTTCAGTAGCCATTTCGTTGCTTCCCGAGCTGTCGAGCGGCGTTGCCGCATGTACCAGATAGTCATGAGGAGACTGGAGCGAAACCGGTTCGGCACGAAGCTGGACACAAGCCTTATCGACCAAGCCGCGCCAGGGATTCTCCGCTCAGCCGATACACTGTCCATTCGTCCTTGGCCACGGCGCCGTGCGATTTGTAGAAACCGATCGACGGCTCATTCCAGTCGAGCACCGACCACTCGAGGCGCGCAAGACCTTCGGTCAGGCAGCGGCGCGCCAATCCCTGGAGCAAAGCCTTGCCGATCCCATGGCCGCGCAGCGCAGGACGCACGAAGAGATCCTCGAGATAAATGCCGTGCCGGCCGCTGAAAGTCGAAAAATTGTAGAACCACAAGGCGAAGCCCGCGGGCTCTTCCTTCCACTCCGCGATGTCGGCGAACACCTTGGGCGCGCCCGAAAACAGCGCGTCGGCGATCATGCTTTCGGTCGCCTCGACCTCGTGGAGCAGGCGCTCATATTCGGCAAGCTCCCGCACCAGGCTGAGCACGAGCGAGGCATCGGAGGGAACAGCAGGGCGGATGATCAAGGACAAGGCGGCCTCGGCAGCAGCGTCTCTCGGTCGATTCGGAGCGCCCGCAAGGCGCCTGAGCGCGTTGCCAAAGTCAAGACGACGCCACCTGGACTATCTAATTTTCAATAGCTAACCAACTCTGCCCGGTGGTCAGGATCGGCGTGCTTGCAAGAACGTGTCATTTTTGGCACACTCGCAGCCGAATGATCGAGCGCGCTAAAAAGATTCCAGCAAGATTCTACCTTAGCTCCTTAGGAGCCAATCCGGTCCGCGGTTGGCTTCTCGAACTGCCACCGGGTGATCGCCATATCATCGGCAAGGATATCCAAAAGGTCGAATTTGGGTGGCCCCTCGGCCGACCGCATTGCGCACCGCTCGGGTCCGGGTTGTGGGAGGTACGTTGCGATCTCGACAGCAACCGGACTGCGAGGGTCATCTTTTGTTTGCGTGATGGCTACATGATCTTGTTGCACGGGTTCATCAAGAAAAGCCAGAAAACGCCGAAGTCGGATATCGGGCTTGCCCGTCAGCGTATGAAGGAGGTGACCAAGTGACCAGCAAGCGAAAAGGCAACGTGAGCACTGAGACGTTCGACGACTTCCTTGCTGACCAGGGAATTCTCGAGGCCTGCGAAGATCACGCCATCAAGGAATTGGTCGCCGAGCAACTCGCGGAGGCGATGGAGAAGCAGGGCTTGACCAAAATGGAGATGGCCGCCCGAATGAGGACGAGCCGAAGGCAGCTCGATCGGCTTTTCGATCCGGCCGTCCCCTCCGTTACACTGGATACCTTACGACGCGCGGCCCATGCCGTTGGACGTTCGCTTCGCATTGAGCTCGTCTGACAAAAATCGGCCGGCGTTAACTCATGCGTCAGGGTGCGTCTTAGGCAGCATCCTTGGCCGAGGCTCCGTGGCCCTCGCCGATATCAGCCGCCGTCAGCTTGAGGCGCGGATCGCCGGGCTGGATGAGCCCCGCCGACATGATGAGCTTTGCGCCGTCCTCGACGGGGATGGGAAGCTCGATCACCTCGCTTCGCGGTAAAAAGAAATAGAAGCCGGTCGTCGGGTTCGGCGTGCAAGGCAGGAAGACGCTGATGTGGTTCTCTCCCGGCAGGCGCGCGGCAATCTCCGTGCCGGGTTCCGAGGAGATGAACACGATCGACCACATGCCCTTCGCGGGATATTCGACGAGTCCCACCTTGCGAAAGCTCGTGCCCGATTGCGAGAAGATCGTCTCGAAAATCTGCTTGAAGGTGCGGTAGACGCCGCGCACCAGCGGCATGCGGCCGAGAACCACCTCACCCAGGCGTAAAAAAGAGCGCCCGACGAGGTTTGCCGTGAGGAACCCGAGGAGCGTGAGCCCGAGAATGGCCACCACGAGCCCATAGCCCGGCACGCGAAATGGCAAATAGTGATCCGGAAGATAAGCCTCCGGCACCAGGGGCTCGACCCAGCGATCGACGGTGGTGATGAACCACCAGACGATGTATGCGGTCACGGCGACGGGCCCGGCGACGATGAAGCCTGTGAGGAAATAATTGCGCAAGCGGCCGCCCAGCGTCTGCGTCTTGTCGGACGCGCCCGCGAGCTTCGTCAAAGGAGGCTTTTGCTCGAGCTTCTGTTGAAGCTCCCGCTGAACGTCGAGCGCCATCACCATCCTCCGGCGGAGAATCCGCCATCCCCTCACGGAGACAGGGGACGCTTAAGGATTACTCCACCGTGACCGACTTCGCCAGATTGCGCGGCTGATCGACGTCTTTGCCCATGAAGGCGGCCGTGTGATAGGCGAGAAGCTGCACCGGAAGCGCGTAAAGGATCGGCGCGAAGAGCGGCTCGCATTTCGGCACGATGATCGTCGCCTCGGTCTCGACGCCGATATTGCGCGCGCCTTCGGCATCGGTAATCAGGATGATCCTGCCGCCGCGCGCCGCGACCTCTTGGACGTTAGAGGCCGTCTTGTCGAAGAGCTCGTCATGAGGCGCGATGACGATGACCGGCATCTCCTCGTCGATGAGCGCGATCGGGCCGTGCTTCAGCTCCCCGGCCGCATAGGCTTCGGCGTGGATATAGGAGAGCTCCTTCAGCTTGAGCGCGCCTTCGAGCGCGACCGGGAAGCTCGTGCCGCGTCCGAGATAGAGCACATCGCGGGCTTTTGCGAGATCTCGCGCGAGGCGCTCGGTCTGATGCTCGCTCTTCAGCACCTCGGCCATCAGCCCCGGCAAATGGTTCAAAGCTTCGACGAGCCGCGTCTCGGTCGTGCCATCGATCACGCCGCGCGCGAGACCGGCGGCGAGCGCGAGCGAGGCGAGCACCGCGAGCTGGCAAGTGAAGGCCTTGGTCGAGGCGACGCCGACCTCGAGGCCGGCGATGGTGAGCGCCACGGCCTCGCTTTCGCGCGCGAGCGAAGAAGTCGCGACATTCACGATCGACAGGCTGTGCTGCTTCTCCGCCTTCGCGTAGCGCAGCGAAGCAAGGGTATCGGCGGTTTCACCCGATTGCGAAACAAAGAGCGCCAAGCCACCCTCTTCGAGCGGCGGCTCGCGATATCGGAATTCCGAGGCGATATCGATATCGACCGCAAGGCGTGCGAGGCGCTCGAACCAATATTTCGCGACGAGCCCCGCGTAATAGGACGTGCCGCAAGCCGAGATCGTGAGACGTGACACCTTGTCGAAGTCGAAAGGCAGCTTCTCGGGCAAGCGCACACGTACTTCCGAAAGATCGAGATAGCGGGCGAGCGTATGGCCGACCACTTCCGGCTGCTCATGAATCTCCTTCGCCATGAAGTGCCGGTGGTTGCCGCGGTCGATGAGCTGCGCCCCCGTCGCCACGCGCTGCATGGCGCGCTGCACGGGACGCCCCTCGACATCGCGGAACTCGGCACCCTCATGATTGAGCACCGCCCAATCGCCCTCTTCGAGAAACGCGATCCGGTCGGTGAAGGGAGCGAGCGCCAGCGCGTCGGAGCCGAGATACATCTCACCATCGCCGAAGCCGACCGCGAGGGGCGCGCCGGCGCGCGCGCCGATGAGCAGGTCTTCTTCGCCCGAGAACATGAAGGCCAGCGCAAAGGCGCCCTTGAGGCGCGCGAGTGCCGCACTCACTGCTTCCACGGGCGTGCGACCGCGGTCGAGTTCGCGCGTGACGAATTGCGCGACGGCCTCGGTGTCGGTGTCGGTCTCGAAAGCGTAGCCATCCGCTTCGAGCTCCGCCCGAAGCTCGCGGAAATTCTCGATGATCCCGTTATGCACGACGGCGAGGCGCTTCGTCGCATGGGGGTGCGCATTGCGCTCGGTCGGCCGACCATGGGTCGCCCAGCGCGTATGGCCGATGCCGATCAGGCCGGAAAGCGGCGCCTGCGACAAGCGCGTCTCGAGGTTGCGCAGCTTGCCTTCGGCGCGCCGGCGCTCGAGGCGGCCCTTTTCCAAAGTGGCGATGCCGGAGGAATCGTAACCTCGGTATTCCAGGCGCTTCAAGGCATCGACGAGCTGCGTCGCCACCGCCGTCTTGCCGATGATACCGACAATGCCACACATCTGATCCCACTCCGTCGTCAGGCCCCCTCACTCGCTTTTCGAGGATCGGCCAAGTCATTCAGGTTTCTTCGATCCGTGGGCGATCAGCCGCCCGGTCCCGTAAAGCACGAGGTGGGTCGCCGCCACGCCTTCACCGCCGCCACGGCCGGCTCGACCCGCAAGCCCAGCCTGCAAGAATACGCGCCGTCGCTCACCAAAACCACAACACTTAAGATTTACCGGGACTGATCAGAAAAACCTTCAATTCGAGCATGGCGCGACGGTCGAGAGTTGCGCGAGATCGTTACAAGACCGCGCTTTCCGGTTCAAATCACGTTTGATGTAAACAGGTTACGAAGGATTGCCGCTCGATGATCCCTGCCTCTCGGCTCAGCCCCGACGGCTTTTCTTGGGCCCGCGGGCCGCTCGGTCACCCTTGCTGCCGGTCTTCGCCTTCCTCTCGCGGAAAGCCGCCGCCCAGCCCAGCTTTACCTCTTGACGCGCGCGGCCGAGCGCGAGCGCGTCCTGCGGCACGTCTTGCGTGATCACGGAGCCTGAACCCACATAGGCTCCCTGGCCGATGCGCACGGGCGCCACAAGCGAGGTATTCGTGCCGATGAAAGCCTCAGATCCGATCTCGGTCCGGTGCTTCTCGAAACCGTCGTAGTTGCAGGTGATGGCACCCGCCCCGATATTGGATTTTGCCCCTATTGATGCGTCGCCCAGATAGGCAAGGTGGTTTGCCTTGGCGCCAGGGCCGATCCGCGCATTCTTCACCTCGACGAAATTGCCGATGTGAGCCTCCTCGCCGATGTCAGCGCCAGGGCGCAATCGCGCGAATGGGCCGATGATCGCGCCTGATGCCACCTGAGCACCTTCCACATGCGAGAAGGCGCGGATTCTCGCACCCTCCTCGACCCGGACGCCCTCGCCGAAGACCACATGCGGCTCGACCACGACATCGCGCCCAAGCTTCGTGTCATGGCTCAGGAACACGGTTTCCGGGGCAATGAGTGTCGCCCCGCCACGCATCGCGATTCTTCGCAGGACCTCCTGCATCAGATTCTCGGCCACGGCGAGCTGGATGCGATCGTTGACGCCCATCACCTCGCTTTCGCTCGCGATGACGACATCCGTCTTCAGCCCAAGCTCGCGCGCAATCTCGACCGCATCGGTGAGATAGAATTCGCCCTGAGAATTGTCGTCGGAGATGCGCTCGAGGATCGAAAGGGCCGCGCTTGCCGAAAAACCCATCAAGCCGCCATTGCAAAGGGTGATCTCGCGTTCCTCGCGGCTCGCATCCTTCTCCTCGCGAATGGCAACCAATTCACCGTCGCGCCGCACCAAGCGGCCATAGCCGCGCGCGTCGCGAGCTTCAAAACCGAGGACGACGCATGCCGCGCCCCCGGCGAGTTTCACCCGCATTTCCCTCAGAGTGGAGGGCTCGATGAGAGGCGTGTCCCCGAAGACGACGAGCACGTCTTCGATTCCCTTCTCGAACGCCTTGCGCGCCTGGAGCACGGCATGGGCCGTTCCGCGCCGCTCGGTCTGCTCGAAGAGCTCGACCCCCGGAAAGGCCGCGCGCGCCGCGGCGGCTACACCCTCTCCCTCCGGTCCCCGCACGACAGCAATGTGGTCGGCGCCGGCCGCGCGCGCCGCTTTGACGACATGCCCGATCATCGGCAATCCCGCGATCGGAGCGAGCACCTTGGGTAACGCCGAGCGCATGCGCTTGCCCTCGCCCGCCGCGAGCAAGATCGCGACGCAGGGGCGGCGCTCTTTCGTGCGGGAAGCCTGCCGCTCGCTCGTTCGCGTCCGCGTCTCCTGTGCCCTCATTCGGACCGGCATGCGCTGTCTCCACTTTGGTTCCCGCCGCAACCACTCGCCCTCTCCCATGACACCGCTTTGGCGGTGCCTCGTCATGAGAAGGTTTTCGCCCGGCCCCACGCCATTCATACCCATCCCGGCCAAGTTATGCATGTCACGAGGATCACTCGACGATCCTCGTGCCTTCGTCATCCACACTTTCCCTTGCCCCCGCAAGGAAATCCGGCCGTGACAAGCACCGTCATGGTCGCTAATTGCTGAGAGGTTCCTGGTGGTCCGGCCCCGACAAATGGTTCGCATTTGTCGGAAATGGCCTGGCCACGAAGCTATAACACTGTGGATGGATTTTACCGACGGAAGGACCATCCATCGGGATCGATCCACCAGGCAAGTTGCGTCATTTTGTGACCGAAGCTGAAGCAGATCCTTTTCAGGGGCCGCGCCCGTCGCCGCACGGCTCGACGCGGCGCGCGATCGTCACGGCGGCGCTCGCTGCGCTCGCCTGTCCTTTGTCTTTCGGGGCGGGCTTCGCGCAACAACCCGACTTCGCCGTGCTCTTGCGCTCCATCCTCGGGGAAGGAAAGAGCTTCGACCCGAACACGGTCGTCGAGGTGGCCCGGCAATTGGCGCGCAGGCCCTATGTGGCGCCGAATACGGACTTGCCGGACAATCTGCGCAACCTCTCCTTCGAGCAATACCAGGCGATCCATATCCATCGGAAGGATCGCGTCTGGGAAGCCGAAGGACGGGGGTTTGTGATCGAGCCCCTGCATCGCGGCTTCGTCTACCAGAATCCGGTGACCATTTATACGGTCGAGGATGGAACGATCCGCCGCCTCGCCTATGACGTCTCCCGCTTCGAGTTCGGCGGGCTTGCGCCACCGGCCCAGGCCGACCTCGATTTTTCCGGCTTTCGCGTGCTGTTCCGAGACCGGGGTGCCGAGGACACGCGCGAAGTTGCAAGCTTCCAGGGCGCCTCGTTTTTTCGGGGCCTGGCCAAGGGGCAGGTTCCGGGGCTTCTGGCGCGGGGCCTGACGTTGCGGCCGGCCGACGCGCGTGGGGAGGAGTTTCCGCTTTTCCGGGCCTTCTGGATCGAGCGGCCGAATTTGCTCGCGGACGAAATCGTCGCGCATGCGCTGCTCGACTCGGAAAGCGCTAGCGGCGCTTACCGCTTCACCATCCGCCCGCGTGACGAGACCATCATCGATGTCGAGAGCACGATCTTCGCGCGCAACGTCCTCGACCATGTGGGGTATGGGGGAATTGCCGGAATGTTCCTCTTGGGCGCCGCGAGCCACCGTATCGACGATGATGTGCGCCCGGAGGTTCACGACGCGAACGGGCTGCAATTGCACACCGGACAGGATGAGTGGATTTGGCGGCCGCTCACCAATCCCGAGGCGCTGCAAATCTCGGTCTTCAGTGACCAGAACCCGAAAGGCTTCGGGCTTCTGCAGCGCCTGCGCGATCCCCTCGCGTATCAGGACGACGAAAAGAGCTTCGAACGGCGCCCCTCGCTTTGGATCGAGCCGATCGGCGATTGGGCCGAGGGCGCCGTGCAGCTCCTCGAGATTCCTGCGACCAACGAGACGAACCCGAACATCCTCACTTATTGGCGTCCGAAGGCGCAGATCGCCGCGGGTTCACAGACGAGCTTCGCGCTTCGACAGTACTGGACCTGGTCCGCGCCCGACCGGCCTGATGATGCGACCGTCCAATTGACGCGCACCGGCCATGGCAGCGCCCAGAACCGTCGCCGCTTTCTCGTCGAGTTCAGCTCCTCGAAATTCGCGGACCATGCCGCGATCGCAGGCATCAGCGCGGCGGCGAGCACATCAAAAGGAAAGATTTTTGATGTGAGGCTTGTCCCGCACCTCGAACGCAAGAGCTTGCGCGCTACGTTCGAGCTGGATCCGGTTGGCGAGACGCTTTGCGAGCTGCATCTCGTGCTGATGGAAAACGGCAAGATCGCTTCGGAAACATGGCTGTATCGTTGGACCAGCTAGGCATTGCTCCTTCGCCCGCCGCGGGCGCGGCCGCCGGGGAGCCCGAGCCTTTGCCGCCTGTGCCCGATCCGGCCCCACTCGCCATGCCGGTGCAATCGCTCAAGCGCTTCGGGCCGCAAGAGGCTGCGATCGCTGCGCGCCAGCGCGATTTCCGCGTCATGCTCGCGCGCTCTTTCGTCTTCGGCGGCGCGCTTGCGCTCACCGTCTATGGCGGGTTCGAGATGTACAAGGTCGTGTCGATCAGCGGCACGACCTTCCTGCAATACGTCCTGCTCGTCCTCTTCATCGCTAATTTCTCCTGGATCGCGCTCGCCGCGACGAGCGGTTTTCTCGGCTTTGCCTCGCTCGTTGCGCGGCGTTTCGCCCCGAACCCTCCGCCGGCTTCGCCGATCGCGACGCAAACCGCGATCGTCATGCCGGTCTACAACGAGCGCACCGACCGCTGCTTCGCGGCGGTGCAGGCGATCTTCGAATCGGTCGATGCGACAGGCGAAGGCGCCCGTTTCGATTTCTTCATCCTCTCCGACACGACCAATCCCGATATCTGGATCGCCGAGGAGGTCGCCTTCTTCGCGCTGCGCGAAAGGTTAGGGCCGAAGGCGCGCGTCTATTACCGGCACCGGGCGCAAAACATCGGACGCAAGGCAGGCAACATCGCCGATTTCGTGACGCGTTGGGGCGGCGCTTATGCGCATATGATCGTCCTCGACGCGGACAGCTTGATGACCGGAGAGTGCATCCTCGCGCTGACGCGCGCCATGGAAGCCGATCCGCGCGCCGGCATCGTCCAATCCTTGCCGCTCATCTTGAACCGCAACACCTTGTTTGCGCGCGTTCAACAATTCGCCGCTCGCTTCTATGGTCCGATCGTGGCGGCAGGCCTCTCTGCCTGGAGCGGCAAGGACGGCAATTACTGGGGGCACAACGCGATCATCCGGATCGCCGCCTTCGCCGGCCATGCCGGGTTGCCGCGCCTTCCAGGGAAACCGCCCTTCGGCGGACACATCCTCAGCCATGACTTCGTCGAGGCAGCCCTTATCCGCCGCGGCGGCTGGTCCGTGTCGATGCTGCCCGATCTCGAAGGCAGCTATGAGGAGGGGCCGCCTTCCCTTATCGATCTCGCAGTGCGCGACCGACGCTGGTGTCAGGGCAATCTGCAACATGCGCGCGTGATCTTGGCACGCGGGCTAAAATGGTCCTCGCGGCAGCATTTCGCGACGGGGATCGCGGCTTATATCGCCTCCCCTCTCTGGCTGATGCAACTCGCGGTCGGGCTCCTCCTCGTGCTTCAGACCCGCTTCGTCCGGCCGGAATACTTCACCCGTGAATTCTCGCTCTACCCCGCTTGGCCGCGCTTCGACGCGGAGCGCGCCCTTTCGCTTTTTATCGTCACCATGGCGGTGCTGCTTGTGCCGAAGCTGCTCGGCTGGCTCTTTGTGCTAGGCGACGGACGCACGCGGCGCGACGCGGGGGGCGCCATCCGCCTCACCCTTTCGGCCATCCTCGAGATCGTGATCTCGGCGCTCCTGGCCCCCGTCCTCATGCTGATCCAGTCGGGCTCGGTGTTCCAGATCATGTTCGGGCGCGACACCGGGTGGAACCCGCAACGGCGCGATGACGGCTCCATTCCGCTGCGCGACATCATCCACCGCCATATCTGGCACACTGCGTTCGGCATTGTGGCCGGCGCCTCGGCCTATGGCCTCTCGCCTTACCTCTTCGCGTGGATGTCGCCGACGATCCTCGGCCTCGTCCTCGCCATCCCGCTTTCCGCCGCGAGCGGGCTGCGGCGTCTTGGGCTCGGCTTGCGGCGTTTCGGCCTCTTGCTCACGCCCGAGGAGCGCTCACCCCCGCCGATCGTGGCGCGAGCCAATGCGCTCACCCAGGAACTATCGGTGCTCGGCATCGATGAAGCGGATGGCTTGCGTGTCGTTCACGGCGATCTCACCATGCGCCAGCGCCACATCCAGCTCTTGCCCGAGGCGCCACGGCGCACGCGTGGCGAGGTCGATCCCCATCGCGCGGTAGCGGAGGCGAAGCTGATCGACGCGGAGACATTCGACGAGGCTTCTTCCTGGATCAAAGGGCGGGAGCGCAACATCGTGCTGAGTGATCGGGCGCTCATCATCCTCCTCGCGGCGCTGCCCAGCGGTCCTGCCCCGACAAATGCTCCCCATTTGTAGGAGAAGCACTGACCACAAATCTAAAATACCGTGGTGCAAGCGGCGCCGTGAGGACGTTCGCGTTAATTGAGCACGCTAGCCCGCCATACCTTCGATGAGTGACCTGTCGGCGACGATGCCGTCACCCACCACTTCGAAGAAGGCACGCACGCGTGCGGTCGCTTTGAGATCCGCATGCGTCACGATCCAAAGCTCGCGCGACAGCTCCGGCAGGGGCCGCGGCAAGGCGCGCCGTAGTTGGGGTTCCGGATCGCCGAGATAGCAGGGGAGCACCGCGAGCCCCATGCCGGCACGCGCAGCGACGAGCTGATTCACGAGGCTGCTCGTTCGATAGACGATCGCCGAGGACGGCACGATGGCCGCGAGCCAATCGGCCGCCTTGATGCCGGAGGCCCCTTCTTCCCAGCCGATGAGGACATGGGAGGCGAGCTCGCCGGGTGAGGCGGGAGAAGGCCTCGCGGCAAAATATTCGGCCGCCCCGTAGACGGTCCAGGCGACATCGGCGAGCTTGCGGCCCCAGAGATCGCCTTCCTTCGGCCGCATCGGACGAAGCGCCACATCCGCCTCCCGCCGCGAGAGGCTCAGCACGCGATTGTCGATCGCAAGCTCGACCGTGACGCCCGGATATGCCGCGCGAAAGGCGGCCATGTGGCGGGTGAGGAGGCGATAGGCGAGCGTCTCCGATGAGGTGACGCGCAGACGCCCCTCGAGGCGCCGATCGCGCCCCACGAGATCGCGCGCGAGCGCCAGCGCCTCATCCTCCATGCGCTCGCCCGCCGCAGCGAGCCTTTCTCCCGTCGCGGTCGGCAGATAGATCCCACCCGCGACCCGCTCGAAGAGCGGAACCGCGAGCTTCGCCTCGATCGCCTGCAGGCGGCGATAGACCGTCGAATGGTCGATGCCGAGCGCCTTCGCGGCACCCCCGAGGGCTCCCGAGCGAGCCACCGCCAGGACAAGCCGCAGCTCGTTCCAATCCTCAAGTGTTCTTTGCGGATTTGCAAACACGATTTGCGAAATTCCAATTCTGCTTGCCGAACAGCATGAAGTAGTTTCCGCGCGGCTTTGTCAACGCTGATTCCAACTTGGTCCCAAGGAGGCCCGCCCATGAATTCGTCAACCTCTTCCCCCAGCGCCGCCGATTGGGGTGTGCTGCTGCTGCGTGTTTCGCTCGGCATCCTGTTTCTTGCCCACAGCATCGTGCTCAAGCTCATCACCTATGGCGCGGGCGGAACGGCGCAGTTCTTTGTCGGCGTCGGCCTGCCCGGCTGGCTCGCCTATGTGACGATCGTTTGGGAGCTCGTGGGCGGTGTCCTTCTCGTGCTCGGCATTCAGACGCGCCTCGTCTCGCTCATTCTTTCGCCCATTCTGCTCGGCGCGCTCTTCTTCGTGCATCTCGCCAACGGCTGGGTGTTCACCAACACGAATGGCGGTTGGGAATATCCGGCCTACCTCTTCGTGCTTTGCATGGCGCAAGCCTTGCTCGGCGATGGACCTTACGCCTTGAGCCCATCGCGGCCCTTGGGCGAGCTTTTCGGTCAGGGCCCACGAGTCCAGACGGCGCGCTGACTTCCACCCTTCGCCTCGCAAGCGCCGCTTGCGGCGCTTGCCGGGGCGTCAGGGCGTGGCGATTTGCGC
>JAFAQA010000403.1 GCA_019246665.1 Hyphomicrobiales bacterium | reverse complement strand
GGCGCTCGGCATCGTGACAGGCGCCTGGATGGCCGGCATGCGCGGCGCCGTGCTCATGCAGACTTCGGGATTCGCTACCTTGCCGAACGCGCTCGCTTCGCTTGCCGTCCCCTATCAGATCCCTCTTCTCATGATCATCTCCGAGCGTGGCACGCTGGGCGAGTTCAATCTCGGCCAGGCCCTTGTCTGCCGCACCATGCGGCCGGTGCTTGACGCGCTTGGGATCGAGAATCATACGATCACACGCTTGGACGAGCTCGATTTCATCGCCGATCGCTCGATCAAGCAGGCGGTCGCGACGCAAGCGCCATGCGCGTTGATCCTTTCGCCGCTTCTTACCGGCGGCAAAACCTTTACGCACTGAGACGTTCACGGATTGGAAAGAGCTCGACCGATGGACTTCGCCTCGACGCCCGCCCATCACGCCAATCTCAAGGTGACTAGCCGTTTCGATTTGAGCCAGCGGCTCGTCGCCCTTCTCGAGAAAGGCGAAGCCGTCATCGGCGGCATCGGAAACACGAATTTCGATCTTTGGGCTTCCGGGCGCCGCGCCGAGAATTTCTACATGCTCGGCAGCATGGGGCTCGCCTGCCCGATCGCGCTTGGTGTCGCGCTGGCCCAGCCGAGGAGAGGCGTCATTGCCTTGGAAGGCGACGGCTCGCTTCTCATGCAGCTCGGCTCGCTCACGACCATCGCCATGCTGGCCCCGAAGAACCTCACCGTCATCGTGATGGACAATGGCTGCTACCAGATCACGGGCGCGCAACGGACGAGCACTTCCGTTTCGGCCGACATTGTCGCAATCGCGCAAGGCGCGGGCATCAACCTGGCGCGCTGGGCGGCCGATGAGGCGATGTTCGAAAGCCTCGTCCGGCGTGCACTCTCGGAGGACGGCCCGCATCTCATCGCCGCGCGGATCGATGACAAGCCGGCTGTAGCCACGACCGAGCGTGATCCTTCCCTCATTCGCGATCGTTTCATGCGCGGCATTGGCGCGAAGACGTAACAAGGGCCCACGGGCGCGTGCGTCGCCGGCCTCACGATTTCTTGCGTGCAATACTTCCTTTTCGGAAGAGGACTTGCTCAAACCGCGCGAATATGCGGCTATAGTTAGCTCGGAGCGGGGGCCTTGAGCCCCACTCCCTTCTTTTCTTCGATACCGCCCGACGACTGCCGCCTTTCTCTCGCCGACGAACACCGAGCACCACATGGGTGACGAAGAGGCTCCCGCTTTCAGCCGCTTGGCCGTGGACACGGAGAGTTTGTCGCGCGCCGAGTTTGTCTACCAGAAGCTTTGGCAAGGCATTCAGGACGGCGAATTTCATTCCGGCCAGCGGCTGCGCGAGGCCGAGCTTGCCCTGCGCCTCAAGGTGAGCCGCACGCCGGTCCGCGAGGCCTTGCGTCGCCTCACGTCCGAAGGCCTGATCGAGTTCGCGCCCTCGCGCGGCATGATGATCGTCGAGCTCGACAAGCAGCAGGTGCGCGAGCTCTATGCGTTGCGCGAGACGCTCGAGGGCGCGGCCGCCCGCTTCGCGGCCCAGCACGCTTCGCCCTCGGAGATCTCGGCGCTCGAGGAGCTGCTCGAGCGCCAGGACCGAACAGCGATGCCATCCGAAGAGGCCGCGCGCCTCAATCGGCGCTTCCACAACGCCATCCACGAAGCCGCGCATAACCGCTACCTCGTGCTTTCGTTGCGCCAGCTTTATGCCTCTTTGGCGCTGTTGCCGGGCACGACCTTCACAGCGCCGGGGCGCATCACCTCGGCACGCGAGGAGCACGGCACCATCCTCATGGCGATCCAGGACCGCGACGCGATGCGCGCCGAAGCGGCGGCGCGCCGCCACATCGAGAATGCAGGTCGCATCCGCATGCAGATGATGTTCGAGGGGTAGAGGGGTCGAGCGGGAGAAGGAGAGGGCCCCTTCTCCCGCGCTCTTCGCGCGGGGGAAGGTGCCCGAACGTAGTGAGGGCGGATGGGGGTGAATGGCGCAGAACCTATGATCCGAAAGAGCCCTCGGCCATCGCGGCGCGGATGTGGTTGAGCACAATATCCCCTCCGCCGATGATGCGCCTCAGCTCTCTAGCAAAGGCTAATTGCTCATCGGAGCGTCTTCGCATATTTCATTGTCTTCGGCCGGATTGAGCTCGACGGCCCTCATCCGGCATCACTTCGTGATGCCACCTTCGCCCGCCGTTGGCGACAATGAGGGCGGGAGAAGGATTCGCGCCGGAGACTGCGCCCTCCGCATCGCGCCCTTCACCCGAGCGCCGCGAAGCCCCGATGCTTCGCGAGGTAAGACACGAGTCCACCTTCGATGAAGATCGAGACAAGTTCCGCGGGCACGCCTTGCGCCGGGACGCGGCCATCGCCGAGCACGACGAAGGTACTTGCCTGCGTCACGGTGATTTCGATCGGCTCGCCCTCCTTGACGCCATGAGTATCCGCGATCACCGGCAAGAGCCCGTTGTTGATGGCGTTGCGGTAAAAAGTGCGCGCGAAGCTTTTCGCGACGACGGCTCGAATGCCGGCGGCACGCGGCACTGTGACCGCGACCTCCATGGCCGAGCCGCAGCCGAAATTTTTGCCCGCCACGATGAT
>JAFAQA010000128.1 GCA_019246665.1 Hyphomicrobiales bacterium | reverse complement strand
GCCAAATCGCGGAGGTAAACTGATGGCGCGTATGGCCCCAATCGCGATTGCCGGTCTCATGGTCGTGGCGCTCGCCATGGACGATGCGGCCGCGCAAACACAACGGGTCGTGCCACCGTCGCGGGCGGCCGTGCAATGGTCTTACGCGCCGATCGTGCAGAAGGTCGCGCCGGCGGTCGTGAACGTTTATGCCTCGCGCACCGAGAAGCTCGCGCGCAACCCGCTTTTCGACGATCCGTTTTTTCAGCAATTCTTCGGACGCGATTTCGGCGGGCAGGGCCGCGAGCGCGTGCAGAAATCGCTGGGCTCCGGCGTCATCGTCGATCCCTCGGGCCTCATCGTGACCAATCAGCACGTCATCGAGGGGATGACGCAGGTGAAGGTCGCGCTTGCCGACAAGCGGGAGTTCGAGGCTGAGATTCTCTTGCGCGATCCGCGCTCCGACCTTGCGGTTCTGCGCCTCAAGGGAACGACGGAGCACTTTCCGGTGCTTCCTTTCGGCGATTCGGACACTCTCCAGGTCGGGGATCTCGTGCTCGCTCTCGGAGATCCTTTTGGAGTCGGCCAGACAGTGACGCAAGGCATCGTTTCGGCGCTCGCCCGCACGCAGGTCGATGCTTCGGACTATCAGTTCTTCATTCAAACCGATGCCTCGATCAACCCGGGGAATTCCGGAGGCGCCCTCGTCGATCTCGACGGGCGGCTCGAGGGCATCAACACGGCGATTTATTCGCGTTCCGGCGGCTCGGTCGGCATCGGGTTCGCCATCCCGGTGAACATGGTGAAGATCGTTGTCGAGAGCGCAAAGATTGGCGCGAAATCGGTGCGCCGCCCTTGGCTCGGCGCTAAGCTGCAAACCGTCACGGCGGAAATCGCGGAGAGCCTCGGCTTGCCGCGCCCTACCGGCGCGCTGGTCGCGAGCCTCACCGAGGGTGGGCCGGCGGCCGAGGCCGGCATCAAGCGCGGAGATGTGATTTTGTCGATCGACGGACAGGCGGTCGATGATCCGGACGGCTTCGGCTTTCGTTTCGCGACGCACAGCCTCGGCCAAAACGCTTCGGTCATGGTGCGGCGCGGCTCGGCCGATTTGAGCCTGCCGATCAAGCTGCGCACGGCGCCCGAAACGCCGCCGCGTGACATCCAGAAGATCGAAGGTCTGAACCCGCTGGCGGGAGTGACGGTCGAGAATTTATCGCCAGCCGTTGCCGAGGAACTGTCACTCGAAGCCGCCGCCGGCGTGGTTATCGCCGAGGTGGATGACGGATCGACAGCGGGGCGGGCCGGCTTTCAGAAAGGAGATATTCTCGTCGAGGTGAACGGAGCCAAGATTTCAGCCTCGCGCGATGTCCAACATGCTCTCTCTGACAAGACAAGGATATGGAAGATCGTGATCAACCGAGGCGGACAGCTTATCCCAGCCGTGTTCCAGGGTTGATCTCATGAGCGATAGGAAAAAGGAAGAGAGCGCGAAGCACATCGTCGTCTCGACCGATGTATCGCTCTTCGATCTCGATCGCATTCACGGCTTTCTTCATCACGAAGCTTATTGGTGCAAAGGCCTGCCCCGCGAGGTCTTCGATCGCTCGCTCGCGCACTCCTTGTGTTTTGGCGCCTTCCTGCCCAACGGAGAACAGGCGGGCTTTGCCAGGATCATCTCAGACCGCGCCACCTTCGCCCATCTGTGCGATGTCTTCGTCTTCCCCGCATGGCGTGGGCAAGGGATCAGCAAGGCTCTTATTGAGGCGGTCCTCGCTCATCCCCATCTCAAGGGGCTTCGGCGTTTCACGCTTTCGACCACCGACGCATCACAACTTTACGCTCGCTACGGCTTTCGCCGGCCAGCGCAGCCTGAACGTCTCATGGAGATCGCCAGTCCCCGGGCTTACGAAGAAAAGGAGGGCGGAGCCGCTTGACCGATCTTTTCGCGGCGGCAGGGCTCGACAAGAGCGGCACGAGGCCGCTCGCCGACCGGCTGCGGCCGACATCGCTCGCCGAGATTGCCGGGCAGGAGCATCTCACAGGCAAGGACGGTGTGTTGACGCGGCTGATCGCGGCGGGGTCGCTGGGTTCGCTCATTTTCTGGGGGCCGCCGGGAACCGGAAAGACCACGGTCGCACGCTTGCTCGCAGGTGAGACCAAGCTCGAATTCCAGCAGCTTTCCGCCATCTTTTCGGGCGTCGCCGACCTGAAGAAAGCGTTTGACGCCGCGCGCGCGCGGGTGACGCAGGGGAAGGGCACGCTTCTCTTCGTCGACGAGATTCACCGCTTCAATCGCGCGCAGCAGGATTCCTTCCTCCCGGTCATGGAGGACGGCACGATCACCCTTGTCGGCGCGACGACTGAGAACCCGTCTTTCGCGCTCAACGCCGCGCTGCTTTCGCGCGCCCGCGTGCTCGTCTTCAAGCCGCTTGACGCTGATGCAATCGAAATGCTGCTCGAGCGTGCCGAAGCGCATGAGGGCAGCGCGCTGCCGCTCACCGAGGACGCGCGCGCTTCGCTCATCCGCATGGCCGATGGCGATGGCCGTTCGGCGCTCACGCTCGCGGAGGAGGCCTGGCGCGCCGCGAAGCCCGACGAAGCCTTCAACGCCGAAACGCTTCAGCAAATTCTGCAGCGTCGAGCGCCGGTTTACGACAAGGATCGCGACGGCCATTACAATCTCATCAGCGCACTTCATAAATCCGTGCGCGGCTCGGATCCAGACGCGGCCCTCTACTGGTTCTGTCGCATGCTCGACGGTGGCGAGGATCCTCGCTACCTCGCGCGCCGCCTTGTGCGCATGGCGGTCGAGGATATCGGGCTCGCCGATCCGAACGCGCTCGTGCATGCGCGAGCTGCGGCGGAAGCCTATCAGCAGCAAGGCTCGCCGGAAGGGGAGCTCGCCCTCGCCAATGCGGTGATTTATCTCGCCTCGGCTCCCAAATCGAATGCGGCTTACCTCGCTTATGCGGCCGCCATGCGCGCGGCGAAGGAGAATGGCTCGCTCGCTCCGCCAAAGCATATTCTGAACGCGCCCACGAAGCTCATGAAAAAAGAAGGCTACGGGGAGGGTTATGCTTATGATCACAACGCGCCCGACGCCTTTTCGGGCCAGGATTACTTCCCCGAATCGATGGAGCGCATGAATTTTTACCAGCCTACGGATCGTGGCATCGAGGCGCGCATCAAGACCAGGCTCGATGAATGGGCAAGACTGAGGCGCGAGCGCAAAGTATAGTATTGATCTTCCTCTTGAGTTGATCGACTTCTTTTTCTTGTCCTCGGCTCCTTTGAAGCGTGATGCCACGATCAAATCCGTTCAAGGAGAAGAATATGTGCGGCACGATTTCTGCCAGAGAGGGCAAGGAGGACGGACTCTGTCCGTTTGTGAGACAGGCGGACACGAGACTTGGCTCAAAATGACCAGCAAGAAGGCGCTGAACTCGCCGGCTCTCAGGCCGGCGATGATCGCGCGTTCAGGCGAGCTTTCGCAACGGCCCTCCTTGGGCCCAATTTCCTCGTGCTCGAAGGACTCAAAGGCATCTTGAGCGCCGCGGGCTTTCGCGTGGTTGCCGCGGTCTCTCGCGTCAACGAGCTCGATCTCGACCCGGAGCTGCAAAACCAGCCGATTCTGCTGATCGTCAACGCTGGCGAGGATTTGCGCGGCGCGGTCCGGCAGATCGAGCTTTTCAAGGAGAGCTATGAAACCGGTCGCGTGGTTCTCTTGGCGGATCCCGGTCAATTCGCAGATATCCCGGCGGTGTTTCGCGCAGGCGCGAATGGCTATCTCTATATGGGACCGAGCCTTGAGCCCTTCGTCAAGGCTCTCGAATTGGTGATGCTTGGCGAGACGGTCCTGCCGAAGGCCATCCTTCCGCTCATTCTCGAGCACAAGGATGACCTCAGGCCGCAGAAGACGCCCGAAAGCTTCGCGCCCCAATTGTCGCGCCGCGAAAGATTGATCTTGCGCCATCTCGCCGAAGGGCTCGCCAACAAGGTGATCGCAAGCGAGATCGGCATTGCGCAAGCGACCGTGAAGGTCCACGTGAAGTCGATCCTTACGAAAATCGGTGTGGTCAATCGCACGCAAGCGGCAATCTGGGCGATGAACAACGGTCTCTTCGTCGGCGACCAGCCGAGGCGCCCTTCGGGGCAGAAGCCGATCCCTGGCTCCGAGCAATGATCGCTCCTCTCTCGCTGTTCTAACTGTATTTGCAGCGATCCCGACCGTTAAGTTGAAGTATCAGTTGCGTGATGCTCGGTTTAACCGTCCGCTAACCTCAATTGACGACATTCGCTCCCGGTTCGGCGCCTCGATGATGCGGACAAGACCGGGAGAAAGCCATCATGAGCCGGAAGAAGCGAGAAGCCTGGATGCGGCTCCAGGCTCTCCAGATCGCAGCCGAGCTTCCCGAGGATCGCCGTCAAGCGCTCGCGGTGCTCAATTGTGCGCGCAAGATCGTCGAAGAATACGTACCTGACAAGCACACTCGCCCTGCTTTCGGGCCGACGGGCCGGGCCCCGCTCTCCGTGCTGCGCCTCTTGGAATAGGCGATACCTACAGTGCGCATGATCCAAAAGATGCCGTTCAGAACCTTGCGATTTTCCTCGTCATTAGTCCGCGAATCATCACTACTCTCCGCAAAGAGTAGCCCTGAGTCACAATTTGGAATTGGTCGGAATCCCATCAATAATCGATTTGTCCACGAGGCCTAGTCGTCAAAAAAGCTTCACCGTGGAAGGTTAGTTGAAGCTTTGCGAGAAAAGAAGCTTTCGAATCTCCCGATGGGTTAGCAAGCAAGCCTCGCGTGACACCGGCGTGCTCCGTGCGCAAGAGTGCAATCCAAGAAAACTAGCAGATACGCGAGGGAGAGACGCGCGAGCCTTCCTAATCGGAATGGGCTCAGGATACTTGCTGGTGGAGGAGCAGGGGGAGTCAATTCTCAATTGGCGAGAAGCAGGAGCACTGCCATGAGTCGAAGTCCAATTTCGATCATCCTCGTTGGAAGTCGCTTTTTGATCCGCGAAGGTATTGCCCGAATTCTCATTCCGGAAAATTTTCGAATCCTTGCTTCCGTGCCGAAAATTTGTGAGCTCGCGCTGAGCTCGGTTTCACAATTTCAGCCCTTGTTGCTTATGATTGACGGGAGCGATGACATGGCGGCGGCCCTTGAACAAGTGACTTGTTTTAAGACTAATTATCCAAAAGGGCGCGTCGCGGTGATGAACGACCGCTCTCAACCAAATCACATGATCTCGGCGCTGCGAGCCGGTGCCAATGCTTATCTCGTCAACATTGAAAATTGCGATTCCTTCATCAAATCGCTTGAGGTGGTGATGCTGGGCGAAACGCTTCTGTGGTCGGGCTATTTGCCCAATCTTCTGGAGCACTCGCCCGGCGAAAACCCCGATGACGGCGTCGCAAACGTCAAAGCGCTGGCTGCGCCACAAATCAACGGCACGCCGCGTTTGTCAGAGCGCCAGCAATGTATTTTGCGTTGCCTTGCCGAAGGCGCGACGAACAGGGTCATAGCAAACAAGATCGACATGGAGGAAGCCACCGTTAAAGTCCATGTGCGGACCGTCCTCCAGAAGATCCGAGCGCGTAACCGCACGCAGGCAGCAGTTTGGGCATTGAACAACGGATTGTCTCCAAAGACACTCTCACATGCCCTCGATTCCCATCGGAGAGCTCAAAACTGACTGTGCAAAAGAGGCGACGATCTACGTGCTTGGTGCCACCACGAGCTAAAATCTCAACAATCTATATGAATTGTCATCGCACCCTCGGCAACTCATTCGCCCCGAGGTTGTCATCCATGTCTTAGGAACGAAATCTCACTCACGTCTCCGGTTCGGACAAACGGGTCTTTGGAGGCCTCGGAGGGAATCGAACCCCCGTACAAGGATTTGCAGTCCTCTGCGTAGCCACTCCGCCACGAGGCCTTAGCTGCATCCGGCGCTCTCGTTAAAGCGTGGGAGCCGATTGGGCAATATCTGGTGCGTAGAGCGCCTCGGCACGAGCCGCGCCTATCGCTTGCGCGATCAGGAGCTCACGCTTGCCTTTGGCGCGCGCCAGGATAAAAGCCGCAAGCGTCAGAGGATCACGCCATGCCCGACTTCGCCGAGCTCCGCCGCCGCATGGTGGATAACCAGATCCGCACCGCCGATGTCACGCATCGTCCGCTGCTGGCCGCCATCGAGGACGTGCCGCGCGAGCTCTTTGTGCCTGAGGCGGCGAAGCCTTTCGCCTATAGCGACCAGCATCTCCTCGTGGGGCGGATCGAAGCGAGGAGCGAGAGCCGATATGCGCTGGCTCCTGTGCTCGTTGCACGCATGATGCAAGCCGTTGAGCCGGTGCAAAGCGCGAAGGTGCTCCATGTCGCCTGCGGCACTGGATATGCGAGTGCCATTTTCGCGAAGCTCGGTGCGAGTGTTGTCGCGCTCGACGAAGAGGCGGTGCTCGTCGGCGCCGCAGAACGTGCCTTGACCGATGCCGGAGCGCAAGGCGTGGGTAGGCTTGTGGGGATGCTCACCGAAGGTGCTGCGACGGAAGCTCCTTTCGATGTGATCTTCATCGAAGGTTCCTATCAGGAGGAGCCGCGAGCCCTCCTCGATCAGTTGGCCGAAGGGGGGCGCCTGATCGGCGTCTCGGGAGTGGGTCGCGCCGCGCAGGTGATGCTTCAGGTCAAGACTGGAGGCGTGGTGACAGGGCGGGCTGTGTTCGACGCTTCCGCGCCCCTTCTTCACGCCTTCGCCAGGAAGGCCGCATTCGCGTTCTGAGCTGTCGCCACGATCACTGGCTCGTCGCGCAATGCGAGGGAACTCCCAGTTTCCAGCATGGTTCCGGGATGTTGCGGTTTTGCAACATTGGAAGAGTCTTTGTTCTCTGGACCGAAGTGAACCACGTCTCGCCCGAAAGCCGCCACAAACGAATCCGCCTTTAGATCGCGGGTGTTGGGAAGCGCGGGCAAGCTCCGCGCTTTTGTTTCGCTTGGCGCCCAATGCGGCGTTTGCGTTGGGGCCTAGAGTAGAGCGAGCGGGATGGACGCGCGAGTTATCGACAAGTCGAAGCTGCCAAGCCGGCACGTGACCGAAGGGCCGGCCCGCGCTCCGCATCGCTCCTATCTTTATGCCATGGGGCTCACGAGGGAGCAGATCCATCAGCCGCTCATCGGGGTGGCGAGCTGCTGGAATGAAGCCGCCCCTTGCAACATCGCATTGATGCGCCAAGCCCAGGCAGTGAAGAAGGGCGTGTCGGCAGCGAACGGCACGGCGCGCGAATTCTGCACCATCACGGTCACCGACGGCATGGCGATGGGCCATCAAGGCATGAAGGCCTCGCTCGCCTCACGCGAAGTGATCGCCGACTCGGTCGAGCTCACGATGCGTGGCCATTGCTATGACGCGCTCGTCGGGCTCGCCGGTTGCGACAAGTCGCTGCCGGGAATGATGATGGCGATGTGCCGCCTCAACGTGCCGTCGATCTTCATCTATGGCGGCTCGATCCTTCCGGGCACTTTCAAGGGCCACCCGGTCACGGTGCAAGATCTGTTCGAAGCTGTCGGCAAGCATTCCGTCGGCGACATGTCCGACGCCGATCTCGACGAGCTCGAGAATGTCGCCTGTCCGTCGGCGGGCGCTTGCGGCGCGCAGTTCACCGCAAACACCATGGCCACGGTTTCGGAGGCGATGGGGCTGGCTCTGCCTTATTCCGCGGGTGCGCCTGCGCCCTACGAAATGCGCGACCGTTTCTGCATGGCCGCCGGCGAGATGGTGATGGAGCTCCTGCAGCGCAATATTCGTCCGCGCGACATCGTCACGAGGAAAGCGCTCGAGAACGCAGCGACTGTGGTGGCCGCGTCCGGCGGCTCGACGAATGCGGCCTTGCATCTTCCCGCGATCGCGCATGAGTGCGGTCTCGCTTTCGATCTTTTCGATGTCGCCGAGATCTTCAAGCGGACCCCTTACATCGCCGATCTCAAGCCCGGCGGGCGGTATGTCGCCAAGGATCTCTTCGAGGTCGGAGGAATACCGCTCCTCATGAAGACGCTCCTCGATCACGGCTTCCTGCATGGCGATTGCCTCACCGTCACCGGGCGGAGCATCGCGGAGAATCTCGCGAAGGTCACGTGGAACGACAAGCAGGATGTGGTCCGTCCCGCCGATGCGCCGATCACTCGTACGGGCGGCGTCGTCGGCCTCAAAGGGAATCTCGCCCCCGATGGTGCGATCGTGAAGGTCGCCGGCATGGCGCGGGAGCATCTCGTCTTCAGCGGGCCGGCTCGCTGCTTCGACACGGAGGAAGCCTGTTTCGAGGCGGTGCGCACGCGCCGCTACAAGGAAGGGGAAGTCCTTGTCATTCGCTATGAGGGGCCACGTGGTGGACCGGGGATGCGCGAGATGCTGGCCACCACCGCCGCCCTTTATGGTCAAGGGATGGGAGACAAGGTGGCGCTGATCACCGATGGACGTTTCTCGGGAGCGACGCGCGGGTTTTGCGTGGGTCATGTCGGGCCGGAAGCCGCCGTCGGTGGGCCGATCGCGCTTCTCAAGGACGGAGACATCATCGAGATCGACGCGGTCAAAGGTGTGCTCGCGGTCAAGCTTTCGGAAGGCGAATTCGGACGCCGCAAAAAAGACTGGAAACCGCGCGAAAGTGAATTCGGTTCAGGCGCAATTTGGAAATACGCAAAACAGGTGGGACCTGCGCGCCAGGGCGCGGTAACCCATCCTGGGGCTCAGGGCGAAGCTCGGTGCTATGCGGATATTTGATCCCACCAGCCTGATCCTTTCGGCTTTGGCGGCGACGAGCGCCGTCTTCTTGCATACGCCGATAGTGCTTGCCCAGAGCCAAGGCCAGGCCGAGCCGCTCGCCGTGATCGCCGCTCCGCTGCCGAGCGCCGTTGCCAGCTCGCCGATGCCAAGCCCGGTCGTTGCTTCGCCCCTGCCGCCACTGCCCATCGCCCGGTCGACCCCAGAGACGACATTCACGAGCACCAACTCGTCAGGTCTCGGCCACCCTCTTCCTGTCGTCCCCGCAGCTCCGCAATCTCTCCGCCCCGCAAGCACGGGCGAAAGTGATGTGATCGCGACCACTCCGGCCTATGCGCCGGCCATGAACCCCCATCTTGCCGAGCCCTTCAAATCCATGCGGGACGCCTTCTACAGAGGCATGAAAGGCTACAATGCCGGCGAGAAGGCGGACGCGGCGCGGGCTTTCGCTTACGCGGCCGCACAAGGCCATGTCATGTCCTGCTGGAAGCTCGCGCGCATGTATGCGGAAGGCGACGGCGTCCCACGCGACGATCTCAAGGCTTTCGAATATTTTTCGCGCACGGCGGATGCCGATACCGATGAAGGATCGGGCTCACCGAATGCACGCTTCATCGCCAACGCTTACGTGGCACTCGGGACTTATTTCCTCGACGGGATCCCGAACACCTATGTCAAAGCGGATCCCGTGCGAGCGCGGGATTTGTTCAAATACGCGTCCTCGCTCTTCGGCGATCCGGATGCGCAATATAATCTTGCGCGCATGCTCGCCGACGGCACGGGCGGGCCGAAGGATATTCGCGAAGCCGTGCGCTGGCTCAATCTGGCGGCCGAAAAAAACCATCGTCCCTCCCAAGCGCTCCTCGGCCACATTCTCTTCACCGGCACCGGCGTTCCGCGCCAAGCGGCGCAGGGCCTGATGTGGCTTTCGCTCGCGCGCGAAGGGGCCGATCCGTCGAAGGATGCCTGGATCACGCAGTTGCGCGATCAAGCCTTTGCTGCAGCCAACGAGAACGAGCGCCAGCTCTCGACGCTTTACCTCGATCAGCACGCCAAGCGATAGGCAGGCGACAGAGCATGATCCGCACAGCGGCTCCCGCTTTGCGACGGGTCATGCGAAAGATGGATGATAAGCTGACGCTGCTGATTTTGATCTGAGTGCAACGAGCCGGCGCTTTCCCCGGTCATTCCGTATCACGTAAGGTTCAGCTCCACGATCACAGGCACATGGTCGGATGGCTTGTCCCAGCTGCGCGTCTCCTTGTCGATGCGGCAGGAGACGAGCTTGTCGGCTGCCTGGGGCGACAACAGAAGGTGATCGATGCGGATGCCGTTATTCTTCTGAAAGGCGCCGGCCTGATAGTCCCAAAAACTGTAGCGTTCGGGCGCCTGATCGCAAGCGCGCAACGCATCCGTCAGGCCGAGCGTCAAGAGCCGTCGGAACGCAGCCCGCGTCTGCGGGAGGAAGAGCGCATCCGATACCCAAGCCGCCGGGTCTCGCGCATCGATCGGCTCAGGGATGACGTTGTAGTCGCCAGCGAGCACGAGCGGCTCTTCCAAGTGAAGCAAGGCTGCCGCGCGCCGGCGAAGCCGCTCCATGAAGCCGAGCTTATAAGGGTATTTTTCTGAGAGCGGCGGATTGCCGTTCGGCAAATAGATCGAGGCTGCTCGCACCACGCCGCCTTCCGTCGAAAAGACGGCCTCCATGTAGCGGGCATGGCTATCCGCGTCGTCACCCTCGAGCCCGCGGATCACCTCATCTGGACGTTTGCGCGAAAGGATCGCGACACCATTGAAGGTCTTCTGGCCGAGCGTCTCCACGTGATAGCCCGCCGCCTCGACCTCGAGGCGCGGAAAGGCTTCGTCGAGGCATTTCAATTCCTGCAAGCAAACGATGTCGGGCTGGGCCTGGTTGAGCCAGCGCAAAAGATGGGCGGCCCTTTGGCGAACCGAATTGACGTTCCAGGTGGCAATCAGCATCGTCCGTTCCTCGAAGTAGCACGCCGAGCTCAGGGTCTCTCCGGCACGCTCTGATCCAGCCGCTTCATCAAATAAGTGCAGTCGTGGCCAGGCGGATAATCCGCGATCGTGCCGAAAGGGCGATAGCCGTGCCGCTGATAAAATTGCGGCGCCTGGAAGCTGAAGGACAGGAGCCACACTCCGATGCAGCCGCGCTCGCGCGCCTTGCCCTCGGCCTCTTTCATGAGCGCGGTGCCCAAGCCTTTTCCACGATGAGCTTGAGGCACGAATAGCAGGTCCACGAAGAGCCAGCGCCAATAGCTTACGCCCCAAAGCCCGCCGATGATCGTCTCCTGTCCCGGCTCCTTCAGCAAAAGCGCGAGCGGGGTGACCGGATCCGGAAATCCCGTGCGCTCATCGTTGAAGGCGTCGAGAAGCCGGAAGATCGCCTGGCGATGCTCGGGAAGAACCTTGTCGGGGGCGGTGATTTCGGGCGTCATCGGCGACCATCATGTGGTGGATCGATATTGCGGGCGGAAGGGTGTGCCGTCTCGGTCGTGATGCGCTCGCGGCCATCGGGCGGCTTAGCTCAGGCTCGGCGAATCCGGACGACGACCAAATATCCCGTAAGGGCGGAAGATGAACAAGATCGCGAGGAGCGAATAGACGGCGAGATCGCGGGAGTCGACGCTGAAAAGCGCCGACCAGGCCGATTCGCTGAAAGCGAGGATCACGCCGCCCGCAAAGGCAGCGCCGATCGAGCCTATACCGCCGAGCACGGCGCCGACCAGCGCCTTGAGCCCAAGCGTAAAGCCGTAGGCATAGCCTGTCTGGCCGAAATGCACCGTGAGCACGTAACCGGAAAGGCCGGCGAGCGCCGCCGCGATGGCGAAGCTCTGGGTGAATACCCGATCGCGATCGATGCCGAGCATCGCGGCCGCAATCTCGTCTTGGGATACGGCGCGCCATTCCCGTCCGAATACCGACCAGCGTTGATAGGCGAGGAGACAAAAAGCGCCCATCAGGCCAATGCCGGCGGAAAGCATTTGCATCGGCGTGACGGTGACCACGAAATTCTGGGCTCTGACGAGCGCGATGGGCGATGACAGCAGAGGTGGCGCCCAGATGAGGGAGTGCGGAACCGTCAGGCGCGAATATTCAGCGAGCGCAATCATCAGCCCGACCGTCGCGATGACGACGGCTTGCCCCTTCGCACGGAGCGCCGGAAGCACCGCGAAGCGTCCCGCTGCGATCCCGTAAGAGGCGCTCACCCAGAGGGCAAGAATGAAGCCCACGCCGAGCGCGATGGGCGAGCTTGCGACCGCGCCGAGTGCAAGTCCGGTCAAGGTGGCGTATCCGCCGAGTGCCGCAAGATCGCCAAAGCCGAACACCACGCGCCCGACAAGGCCATGGATAAGCGCGTAGGAAGATGCGAGCAGGCCGTAGATGGCGGCGGAGGGCAGGGCGGCAACGAGCTGCTGCAGCGCCAACGCGAAATTGGCTGGCAGGACGAGGAGCGATGCCGTTCCGCTCGCTCCCGGATCGGGAGGGACTTCGCCGGGTGCCTCGAGATAAAATCGGCGCAGGAAAAGAAGCTGTGCCTCTCCGAGCGGCCCTTGCGCGGTCTCGACGCCGGTGAGGATGTCGCGTCCGGGTTCCGCGTTCGCCTCGCCGAAGCGACAGACCACATGACGCAATTGAGAAGTGCTGGCCCTAACTAGGCGGTAATCGACACTGACGGAGTTCGCCGCCTCTCCCACGGCGCTGCGCAATATGGTGATCTTGGCGTCCGGCGCCTCGATCGCCGCGACCACGCTTCGGCATTCGCGCGCATGGCCCTCATCGACGAGCGTTGCGCAGGCGCTGGCCAGGAGAGTGGCAGTCGCGCCCGCCAGTGCGCAGACCGCTCGCTTGCCCGAATGGGAAGTGGCGTCGAACCCGGTTCGGCCCAAAGAAAAAGTCAGCGCTCGCCTCACCCCGGATAGAGATCGCGCCAGCAATCCGCGTTCATCGGCCGCTGCGCAAAAGGCGCGCGGCGCGCGGCGCGAAGTAACTCAGCACGCCATCCGCTCCAGCGCGCTTGAACGCGATGAGGCTTTCGAGCATCACACGCTCGCCGTCGAGCCAGCCATTTGCCGCCGCGGCCGACAGCATCGCGTATTCGCCCGAGACCTGGTAGGCGAAGGTCGGCACCCCGAACGCATCCTTCACGCGCCTCACAATGTCGAGATACGGCATGCCAGGCTTGATCATGACGCTGTCGGCACCTTCCTCGATGTCGAGCGCCACCTCGCGCAGCGCCTCATCGGCATTGGCCGGATCCATCTGATAGGTTGCCTTGTCCCCGATGAGCGTCTTCGAGGAGCCGAGCGCGTCCCGGAATGGGCCGTAAAAGGCGGAAGCGTATTTCGCCGCATAGGCCATGATCTGGACGTGCTCGAAACCGTTCGCGTCGAGCGCCTTACGGATGGCGCCGACACGGCCATCCATCATGTCGGAGGGCGCGACGATGTCGCAGCCGGCTTGCGCCTGGAAGAGAGCATGACGCACGAGCACATCGACCGTCTCGTCATTCACGATCTCCGTCCCGCGCAAAAGGCCGTCGTGACCATGACTTGTGTATGGGTCGAGTGCCGCATCCGTGATCACGCCGATCTCGGGAATTCTTTTCTTGATGGCAGTGATTGCCCGGCAAATGAGATTGTCGTCCTTCAAGGCCTCGCTCGCTTCTTCGTCACGCAGAGAGCCGTCGACATTCGGAAAGAGGGCGATGGCGGGAATGCCTAGCTTCGCCGCGTCCTCCACCTCGCGAAGCAGCTCGTCGATCGACAACCGCTCCACACCTGGCATCGAGGCCACGGCTTCACGGCGCTTCTTGCCCTCCACGATGAAGACGGGCCAGATGAGATCATTCACTGTCAGGACATGCTCGCGCACGAGGCGGCGCGACCATGGGGTGCGCCGGTTGCGACGCAGGCGCGTCGCAAGCTCGAGCGATGTCGAGGAAGCCTCGCCGGCTTTGCGCCCCTGGCGTTCAGCGGCACCCAAGCGCAACTGCATATTCATCGCGCATCTTCCTCAAATAAGGGGTTGCACGAGGGCTCTGAGTAGTCGAGTTGGCGAAGGGGCGCAAGAAACCGAGCGACGCAGGACTTCGCGTCTCGGGCCAGCACTCATTCAAGCTCGTCAAGAAAAATGGCGCGGCATGCCGTCCCGGCCTTTGCGGCCGGCGCATGGGCCTGGCGAACCAGCAAGGCTCCAGAACGCGCGAACACGCCCATCATCGAGGAATCCTGACGCTCGAATGGCGTGACCTTCGGCAGGGAGGCGCCGAGCTCGACCTCGCACCGCAAATAGTCTTGCCTTTCATCGTTCGCCCCTACATCGGCGCCAAGAACGGCGGGGCGCGTCGGATCGGCTCCCGCGTCCGGATCGGCGAGAAGCTTGCAAATCAGAGGTCGCAGAAAGATAAGAGTACAAACCATTGAAGAGACTGGATTTCCAGGAAAGCCAAGCACCCGCATTCCGCCAATGACCCCTTGCATCAACGGCTTGCCCGGACGCATGGCGATGCGCCAAAAGCCGAGCTTCATGCCGGACCTGGTAAGCGCCTCCTGAACGAGATCATGATCTCCGACCGAAGCCCCGCCGAGCGTGACGAGGACATCTACCTCCAGCTCGCGCGCCTTCCCAATCGCGGCACGTGTTTCGGCAAGGTTGTCGCGCACGATGCCAAGGTCGATCGCCTCGCCGCCCGCCGCCCGAACCATGGCCGCGACCGCATAGGTGTTCGAGGCTACGATCTGGCCGGGGCACAATTCGTCGCCGGGCCGCGCCAGTTCGTCGCCCGTCGCGAGTAGCGCGACACGCGGGCGCCTCCTCACCTTCAGGTGAGAGAAACCCGCTGCGGCCGCAAGGGCGAGATCGCGTGTCGAGACGAGGTGGCCGGCCTCCATGAGCACTTGCCCGGCCATGAAGTCGAGCCCCGCGGGCCTCACATAACGACCTGCGGCAGCA
>JAFAQA010000119.1 GCA_019246665.1 Hyphomicrobiales bacterium | reverse complement strand
GCCATGCGCTTGCCTTCGAGAAAGCCGCGCCGGCGCATTTCATCCTCGACGGCGCGCACCTGCTTTTCGTCCACGAAGACCTGGAGATCGCCCGAGTGCTTGAAATCGACCTGGGTCGCAAGCAGCGTGGCGCTCATGATGCGACTGTCTCGCTTTGCGGCCATGTAGCCCAGCGTCGATGATAATAATGTACCGCCCACGCAGTAACCAATGGCCGCGACCTTCTTCTCGCCCGTTGCTTGCTCGATCGCCTCGAGGGCAGCGAAGATGCCCTCCTTCATGTAGGCGTCGAAGCCCTTGGTGGCGTGCCGCGCGTCCGGGTTCACCCAGGAGATGACGAATACCGTCAAGCCCTGCGCGACCGCCCAGCGGATGAAGGATTTTTCGGGATTCAGGTCGAGAATATAGAATTTGTTGATCCAAGGCGGCACGATCAGCAAGGGTCGCCGCAACACCTTCTCGGTCGAGGGTGCGTATTGAATGAGCTCGATGAGGTCGTTGCGCGCCACGACCTTCCCCGGTGTCGTCGCGAGATTGACGCCAACCTCGAATTTCCCCGGATCCGTCTGGCGCAGCCTCAGCTCCCCGCCTCCCGCTTCCATATCCTCGGCGAGCATCTTCGCGCCACGCACCAGATTGGCCCCGTTCTGCTCGAGGGTTTCGCGAATGAGCTCGGGATTCAGCGCGACGAAATTGGATGGCGAGAGCGCGGCCGCGAGCTGCCGGATGTAGAACTGCGCCTTGTGCCGGGTGTGGGGGTCGATGCCCTCGGCCTCGAGCACCATATCCTCGGCCCACTTCGACGTATGGACATAGGATTGGCGCAGGAAGTCGAAGAATGGATTCTGCGTCCAGGCGGGGTCCTTGAAGCGCCGATCAGTCGGGTCCGGCGGTTGTGCCGGCGGCACCTCCTCGCCCTTGAAGCGCCGCAACGCGTGGGTCCAAAGCCCAATCAAACCATTCGTCAGCCGTGTCTGAGCCTCGAGCGCGCGTTCCGGCTCGCCCATCCAGCGCTCGGCGACTTCGCCGAGCGTGCGGGCCATCTCTCCCGCCTCCGCATTCGTCAAGGATGAGGTGTCGCCGGCGAGCTGCGGGCGAAGATAAGCCTGGGTGGCGCGCGAAGCCTCCTCGGCAAGCTTTGTCAGATTGGCCGCAAGCGCCTCGAAATCCAAATGGGGGGTCGACGCTCGCGCCTGTTCGGGCGCCGCCTCGGCCGAAGGGCGCTTTGATTGCTCACCTTTTCGGGCGTGCATATCCTTGGCGGTGCGCGGCTCGACGGCAGCTTTTCGGCGTGTCGAGGAGGAGCGTCGTGGCTGCGTATCGAGAGCCGCCTCGACATTCACATCGAGATCGGGCCGAAAGTCTTGGCTGTCGGCCGGCCGATTGGAACGCAGCTTCGTTTTTTCGGACTTGGCCGTGGAAGAAGGCGTCTTTCTCCGCGCCGGTTCTCGCCGGACATCGCCTAATCCAGCCGATTTAGTCTTTCCTTGGCGACGTACTGGGCGCGAAGAGGTCGAACGGGTCACGACGAGCCTTTTCGCTGCCTTGCCGCCGAGCTTGCGCTTCCTGCCTGCCATGATGCCCTCGGCATCCCGGGCCGTCCGACGGCGCGGCCCTCTTTGGGTCACATTAGCCCCTCATGCACGATAACGAAACTGTTACATTTCATAGTCGCGAGGCATTTTGATGAAGTGCACGTCCGCGAACGGCCCTCGAAGCCCTCGCGAGGCGTGGCGCCGATCTCGCCTCGTCGCCGCGAGCCGAAGCGAAAATTGGAGCCGAAGCGAAAATTGGGGCGTCGATTTATTCATTTGGTGCGCAAGGCGCGGCGCGGCCATGACGCTTTGCGCTTTTTTGCTCGGTGGCTGCGCCGATCTTCCCCTTTTTCACGAGCCGGCCACCTTTGTCGGCTTTGCGACCACTCCCAAGGAGTCGGCTGATTTCGTCAAGGAGACGCGCCCGGAGACGACCGAATACACTTCCGTCGGCATCGAGCCCGGCCATCCTCCGAATAAGCCGAGGGACAAGGACGGCGTGAAGCAGCTTCAAACCGAGCTCGAGGCACAGCGGGATACGGGTCACGCGATTTTACAGAAGCTGTCGCCTGAATCGGCGAATGCTCAGGCGGCAAAGGCCGACGAGAAGGCGAAGGTCAAGGCAGCTGCAAGGAACAAGGCGAAGGACCAGGACGCTGTTAAGGACAAGGTGCCAGCGGCGTCAGATGCGGCGCGCGCCACGTCGTCCGACACGCCCGCGTCGCAATAGAAGCACTGGCGGGCATAACTCAGTGGATCGATTTCGACGATTGGTCTCCATCCGTCGCTAGAATTCGTCCACAATGCTGTAGGTTTGTGGTCAGACCTTTTCCGACAGATGGGTACCATTTGTCGGGGCCGGACCATTAGAGGGCGAGAGTTTCGATGTTCCGGCGTACGCTTTCCCTTGCCATCGCGCTCCTTGCGGCGCTCGCCGCCTCGCAGCTCCCCGAGTTCACGCAGCAATATTCTCAAAGGCTCGGCGGGGCCATCGACGAACTGACGCGCGTGGTGGAGCGATTCGACAAGGACTCGGTCGCAGTGGGCGAGGAGCGCAAAGGCGCGCTCGCGCGCCTGGCCGGTTCGCCGGATGAACTCGCGCAACGCCAGAGCGCCGCGATGGCAGCCAACATCACGCGCCTCGAGGCCTTGCAGGCGCAACAAGCCGAGATGGCTGTGTCAGGTCCCTTCCGGCGGATCGAGGCCTTTCTTTCCGATCCCGACCCTCAGATCGCGAAAGCCACTTGGGATTCGTTCGAGCCTGGCGTTCCGGCGACCGGCGAGGGCGTGGCAACAGGGGGCGCCGGCTTCCTTTTGGGTGGCGGCTTGACGTCGCTGCTCGGTCGCATCTTCGGTCGGCGGCCCCGGCTTTTGGCGGTGCGCTAGCTGCAGGCCGCTTGGCGGCGGTGTTTGCCATCTTCGTCGACGCGAAAGAGCAGGCTACCGTCTACCCAAATTTTGGGTCTCTACCTTTTGTCAACCTCGTCCCTTCCGGCTCTTTATGCCGACATCGGTCGAAGCAGCCGCTCGAACGCCTTGAACCGGGCGCCAACTATTTCGGCGATTGGAGCACGATGCCATAACGGGCGTAAATCCGCTCGATGGTCCCGTTCGCGCGCAGATGGTCGAGCGCATCGTTGATGGCGTTACGCAGCTTGTCATCGGGCCGAACCATGCCGACCGCGACATTCCAGTTGAGATTCGTCTCGCTCTCGTCGAGGCTCGAAATGCGCACCGGGTTTTGCGGGTGCGTCAGGTTGAAATAGCCGGCCATGGTCGGCGTGACCGCCGCGGCGTCGATCTCGTGATTGTTTACCGCTTCGAGGCTGTCGATCTCGAAGCCGAAGGTGGAAATCGGCACGTGACGTTGGCCGAGCGTCATGGCGGCCATGGAGCCGACCTGCACGCCGACCTTCGTGTGATCGTCGAGATCCTTGAAGGAACCTGGGCCCCTGCCGGCAGCCGCGGCGAGTGCGACCCCCGTGTGGTAATAGGGCTTCGAGAGCTTGAGATTGGTCTCGCCTTGCGCTTCGGGATCGGCGATCGTGTCCATGACGATGTCGCAATCGGCGCTGCGCATCTGGAATTGGGTGATTATCCAATCGAGCTTGAGCGACACCCCGAGCTCCTGGGCGAGCGCGCGACCCAACTCGATCTGGAACCCTGGCGGATCCTCGGTCTTGCTGGCGAAGGGCAGCGAGTTCGGATGGGCGCAAAGGCCGATCGAGCCGATCGAATGGATGGCATCGAGAGAGCGTGCCTCGGCGGGTCCCGCAAGCATGAGGGCCAAGGCGAGAGCGATCGGGACACTCGGCTTCATCGGGCTACCTCTTGTACTCATTAGGGGACGATGTCGCCGGCTCATCCCTGATCGGGCTTCAGTGACCGGATATATTTGACGATCGAGTCGATCTGCGCGTCGTTGAAGGTCTCGCCGAAAGCCGGCATCGCGCCCTCCTTGCCGGTCTTGATGCGGTTTCGCATGAAGTCATCGGTGCGGGCGGAGTTCATGAGCTGCGGCCCCTTGCCGGCCGCTCTGCCGCCATCAGAGTGACACCAGCCGCAGGTCGAGGTGAACAGCGCCTGGACATCGAGCTGAGCGTCGGCTGGCGGCGCGGATTGCTGGGCCGCGGCCTCGCGCCCGCCAGCGAGGCAAAGGGTCAGCGCCAGCAGGACAGAGGAGACTGCCCGGAACGCCAAAGGCTGCAGATTTCGTCTCATGAGGAATGCGCCACGCGTAAGCTTCATAAAGGGGCGGGGAAGCGGCTTTTCCGTTCCCCGCCACCGGCTCTCGCCTTATTTCAGGCTGTAGACGATGAGCGCGCCGTCATCACGCGGCATGCTCTTGTAGACGCCTCCGAAAGTCGGCGCATAATCATCAGAGGCCATGCCGCCGAAGCCTGCCGTCACGGCGATATATTGCTTGCCGTTCACCGCATAGCTCACGATACCGCCCTGGTGGCCCGTGCCGTCGGCATGGTTCCACAGCTCGGCCCCGGTTTCGGCATTGTAGGCGTGGATCGTGCCGCGTGAATCCGGCACGAAGACGAGGTTGCCGCCTGTCGACAGCACGCTCGCGAGCGGCGGCTCAGGAAAGCGCACCTCCCATTTCTTCGCTCCGGTCACGGGGTCGCGCGCATCGAGGTGGCCGTAGATCTCGCCACTCGGAGGCGGCGCGATCTTGAAGTCGGCGCCGATGTTCAGCTGGGCTTGCGGCGCCGTGATCGGCGTCGTCTTCGCCACCGTGAGCGTCATGCACCATTCCTGGCCGAGCTTGTAGTAGAGCCCGGTCTTGGGATTGTAGGAACCGGCGTTGAAGCTCACGCCGCCCGAGATGTGCGGGCAAAGCGGCTCGGCCACCTTGCCGGCGGAGAAGTCACGTCGGCCGATCAGCTCACCCGTCTTCGGATCGATGTCCTTGACGAAGTTGCTGTTCTGCGTGATCCGCCAGACGTTCTTCAGACCGGCGCTGCGATCGTAGACGAAGATGTAGCCGCTCTTGTTGGGATGCACGACGAGCTTCTGTCCGTCGCGATCGAGCATCACGAATTCGCCGACCGCGCTGTCGAAGTCCCAAGCGTCGTGCGGCAGCTCCTGATGGTAGAACTTCAACTTGCCGGTATCGAGATCGAGGCCGATCACCGAGGAAGTGTAGAGATTGTCGCCGGGACGCGCGCCCTGCGTCTTGTAGTCGGTGCCCGACCAATCATAGAGCGGGGCCGGATTGGCGGTGCCCCACCAGATCGTGTTGGTTTCGGCGTCGTATGTGCCCGGCATCCAGCCGCCACCGCCGCCGGTCCGCCAGGAGTCGTTGCCCCAGGTTTTCTGAGCCTCCTCGTTGGGAGCGACCGTGTCGAACTGCCACTTCTTCGCGCCGGTTGCGGCGTCGACGCCGAAGATCGGACCGCGTCCCGGCCATTCGCCGCCTTGCGAGCCGATGACCACCGTGCCCTTGGCATAGAGCGGAGCACCGGTGAAGCCGACAGTGAGCTTCTCCGAATCGATGAGCTTGGTGTCCCAGGCGGGCTTGCCCGTCTTCATGTCGAGCGCGATCAAGCGCCCGTCCATCGTGCCGACATAGACCTTGCCATCGCCGATCGCGACGCCCCGGTTATAGGGCGAATGCGTCTGTCGGCTGATGAGCGCCTCATCGAGCTCGGGGATGTAGGACCAGATCACTTCACCTGTCGCCCCGTTGAGCGCGAAGGTGCGGCTATAGGAGCCGGTATAGTAGAGCACGCCATCGGCGACGAGCGGCATCGATTGCAAGCCGCGTGTCGAACGTCCCGGAATGTGGATCCAGGCGACGCTCAGATTGGAGACATTGTTGGTGTTGATCTGGTCGAGCGGACTGTAGTGGTAGGATCTGTAGGTGCCGTGATAGGTGAGCCAGTCATTGGCGTCGCCTGCCTGGATACGCGCGGTATCCACCGGCTGTGCAAAAGCTTGGGATGCGGCGAGCGTCGCGCCAATGGCTAGAGCAACGCTTCGGGCAAGATTTCGAGGCACTCTCTTCATTACACTTCCTCCTTGTTTCCTCGTCAGGCACGGCTGTCGCCCGTTCGCATCGCTTATGAACGCGAATTCTGATTCGGACGTTGTCAGGCGTTGGACGCTAACCGAACTCGCTGCTGGTTGAGAATGCACAGAACGGTATGCGTCCCCTGCGTCTTCGGGGCGATGAGGTTGCGATCATGCCCTGTCGCCTGTGAGATGCAAGGGCCGAGCGCCGGGCGAAAATGACGCCAGCTGTCACGCCGTGAGAAGGGACAGGCTATATGCCTCGCGACGAGCCAACACGATTTCGCGATCAGAGGTGCGACGCAATGAAAGCTCGAGCGGAACGTGGTTTCGGAAACGTGGCATTCGCTTTTCCGGCAGAGCCGTGCTTCAGTCTGTTCCAGCGTTGCCGCCTACCGGGCGCTCGCGAGCACGACCATGAAGCCTTGAACGTCGCGTCCCGCATCGTGTCGTGTCACGACGTTTGCGAGATGCGCGACCTCGAGGGTTTGCGACGCCGCCGCCTTCCGCAGATGAGCTTGCGAATGAGCGAAGCGATTATCGAGGCCTAGCAGATAACCGTGGAGCGTCGCGGCCTCGTCGCAGGATTGCACCGTGAAGGCGAAGAGGCCGCGCGGGCAAAGCGCTGCTGCCACTGCCGCGAAAAGCGGTTGAAGGTCCGAAATGTAGACGAGGACATCCGCGGCCAGGATGAGATCGGCTCCGGAGCGGGGCCGAGCGCGCAGGAATTCGACAATCTCGCCCTGGAAGAGATCGTCATAAACGAGCTTGGCCCGCGCCTTCGCCAACATGCCGGACGAAAGATCGGCACCGGTCAGCAAACCCGCGAAAGGACGAATGGCTTCTCCCATGAGCCCCGTGCCGCAACCAAGGTCGAGGGCATGCTCGAAACGAAGCGCGCGCGCTTTCGTGGCACAGACCTCGCGCAGCGCCCGCAGCATCAGGTCCGGCGCACGATAATTCAGGCGCTCCAGCAGATGGGCATCGAAGCGATCGCTATATTCGTCGAAGAGCGCCGCCACATAGCCTTTTTGCATCGCGTCCTTCGGCGCGATCGCGCCGAGGCGCGCGAGCTCGAGCCGAGCGCCGAGTCGGCCGGCGTGATCGAGCGCGTCCGTGCGTTCGTAAGCGCCGCGTGCCTGCTCGGGCTCGCCGCTCGCCACGAGCGCGTCGCCGAGAAGCTTCCATGCCGGAGCCCAGGAGGGAGCCTCGGCCACGCTCTGGCGCAATATCTCGCAAGCCTCGCGGCTCTCGCCCGCGTCGAGCGCGGCTTTCGCCCACCGATAGCGCCGGTCGAGCCCCACATCATTCGAGGATGAAAAGCCGGGAGGAAGTCCCGCCATCCTTGCTGACCCTCACCGCATCGGTCGCACATAAGTGGAAGGGCCGCGGCGATTCTCATCGATCTCGAGCCGCTGATTGAGCGATGGCATGGCGCGATCCGAGCAGTCATCCCGCGGACAAGTACGGCAGGAAACGCCGATCGGCGTGACGATTTGCGGATCATCGAGATTGAGGCCGTCAGAATAGACGAGATCGCGCGCATGCTGAATCGGACAGCCGAGCCCGATCGACAATTGTCCGACGCGATGCGGCAGACCACCGCTGCGCGACAGGCGGCCGGTGGGCTCGATCGTGCGTGCGAGACAGAAGAAGGCCTGCCCTTCCGGCATCTTCGAGACTTGCACGCGCAACATTCCGGGGGTGGCGAAGGCATCATAGACGTTCCAGCGCGGACAAGCCGCGCCGAAACGCGCGATGTGGATGCCGGATGCGGAGAAGCGCTTCGAGATGTTGCCGGCGATGTCGACGCGAATGAGGTGAAAGGGCACGCCTTCGTCACCGGGCCGACGCAACGTCGTCAGGCGATGGCAGACCTGCTCGAAGGACACGCCGAAACGGTGCTGCAGCACGTTGATGTCGTAGCGGGTCTGGCGCGCCGCCGCCAGGAAACGCCCATAGGGCATGAGCAATGCGGCGGCGAAATAATTGGCGAGCGCCGAGCGGGCAAGCGCATCAGCCTCGGGCGTCAGGAATTTGCCTGCCGAGACGATGGTCTCGATCTCGTTGCGCAACGCCAGAAAAGCCAATTGATGCGCGAGCTGGAATGTGCGGCTCGGCAAGGCGAGCATTTCCGAAAGCTCGAGGCGGCGATTGAGAGGGTTGTAGCGGCGAAGCTCACCCCGCATCGTGTCGGAAGCGGCGATCTCGACATCGACGGCGAAGCGTTGCGAGAGCAGGTCGATCAGATCCTGCTGCAGCGTATGGAGCGCAAGGCCGTGCTCCGCCCAGAGCGCCTCCGCAGCCTCTTCGAGCTGCGGGAAATGATTCAAGCGGCGCTGCAGGAATTCCGTGATTTCCTCAGAGGGAAGGCCGGTCGAGCCGCTCTCGCTCGCATCCTCGCCCGCCGCGTGCGAGCCAAGCACCGAGACCCGGCGCCGATACGCCTCGTAGAGGTCGACGACCGCATGCGCCACGGCCGGAAGTCCCGAGACGAGATCGCGCACATCGCTGGTTTTGACGTCGGCTCCATCGAAGAGAGGATCGGAAAACACCTCGAGCAAATTGCTCGACAAACGCTCCTCGTCTTCGGGCGCAAGGGTGGAAAGCTCGACCTGGAAGCGCTCGGCAAGCTTGAGCAGCACGCGCACCGTGACCGGCCGCTGATTGCTCTCAATGAGATTGAGATAGCTCGGCGACAGCCCGAGCTCGGCCGCCATTTGAGTCTGGGTCAGGTGCCGTTCCTGGCGCATGCGCCTGAGCTTGCCGCCGATGCGAACCGACTTCACGTTCATTCCTCTCTTATTTACAATGATTCACATAACACAAAAATGGATTTGTCAATATTGTGCCGATTTCAACCTTTCTGATTGATCCTGGCGGTTTCATTGACTTCAGCTCGCCTCAGAGCGATCTCTTGACAAGAATTTTCAAAAGGAAGTCCAAATGACGCTCACCGCAAATTCCGAACGCTTCGCCGGCATCGAACGCGACTATCAGGCAGGCGACGTCGAGCGTCTCGCTGGCAGCCTGCGCATCGAATACACCTTGGCGCGGGTCGGGGCCGAGCGTTTATGGAGGCTTTTGCAGGAGCGCCCCTTCGTGCGCACTCTCGGTGCGCTCACCGGCAACCAAGCTTTGCAGCA
>JAFAQA010000388.1 GCA_019246665.1 Hyphomicrobiales bacterium | reverse complement strand
TAGATGCCGCCGATGGTGAGGAGCGAGATCGCGTATTCGCCGTAGCCAAAAAGCGCGCTCATCCGTAGACCCGCCCGCGAAACAAGCCTTGCGGCCGCCACAGGAGCATCACCACCATGATGGCGAAGGCGACACCCGTCTTGTAGTCGGGGGGCACCAAGGGACGCTCGGAGAAGAGCGGAAAGCTCGAGAGTTCCTCGGCGAGCCCGATGACGAGGCCGCCCGCGATCGCGCCATAAGGTTTGCCGATGCCGCCCAGTATGGCCGCCGCGAAAAGCGGAAGGAGCAGGTTCCATCCCATATTGGGGTTGAGCTCGGTGTCGATTGCGAGGAAGAGGCCCGCGGCCGCCGCAAGCCCCGCGCCGAACACCCAGGTCCAAAGCGAAACCGTGTCGAGATCGATGCCGCAGATGCGCGCGAGATGCGGCTGATCGCTCACCGCACGCATCGCCTTGCCGAGCCGCGTGCGCGTGAGAAAGATATGCAAGACCACGACGAGGAGCACGGCCGCGAGGACGATGGCGATGTGGCGCGGCGCGATGACGAGCGTGTCGAAGAGCGTTATCGGTCGGCGAATGCCGGTCTCATAGCTTTGGTCGTCGGCACCCCAGATGATCTCGACGAGCGAGCGCAACATGAGCGCGACGCCGAAAGAGGCAATGACGACGACGATCGTCGGGCTGTCGCGGAAGGGACGATAGAAGAGACGATCGATAATTACAGCGAGGAGCGCCGTCACCAGGATGGAGATCGGCAAGGCCGCGAGCGGCGAGACGCCGAGAAGAGCCACGGCCGAAAGGGTGACATAGGCGCCGAAGGTCATGACATCGCCATGCGCGAAATGCCCGAAGCGAAGCACGCCGTAGATGAGCGACAAACCGATCGCGCCGAGCGCGTAAATGCAGCCGAGCACGACACCGGGAATGAGGTAAAGGTTGATGAGCTCCATGCACTCGTCTCTGCTCTTCGTGTGAAGCGAGAAGTGAGACCTGAGAAGGGAGTAGTGAAAGCGGGCTCGCTGTTCACGCCTCCTTCTTCACTCCTCCGTCACTTTCCCCGATTCACCCGCCCAAGAAAGCTTCCGCCATTTGCCGGTTGGCCAGAAGATCGGCGCCGGTTCCGGAAAAACGGTTGCGCCCTGCCGCGAGCACATAGCCGCGATCGGCGATTTGGAGCGCAAGCCGTGCATTCTGCTCCACCATGAGCACGCCGATGCCGGCCTGGTTGATCGCCCGGATATAGCCGAACACCTGCGCCATCACCTTGGGCGAAAGCCCCGCCGTCGGCTCGTCGAGAAGAAGAAGCTTCGGCTTCGTCATGAGCGCGCGGGCAAGCGCGACCATCTGGCGCTGCCCGCCTGACATCTCGCCGACAAGCTGGCGCCGTCGGCGTTCGAGCTCGGGAAACAGCGCGTACTGAGCATCGAGGAGCGGAGCGAGTGGGCCGCGCGTGGTGAACGCGCCCATCTCGAGATTCTCGGCGACGGTGAGCGTCGGGAAGACGTTGCGCTCTTGCGGCACATAGGCCATTCCCCTCGCCACGAGCCGCTCAGGCGAGGCTCCGGTGGTATCGTCGCCACCAAAGCGCACGCGCCCACCTTGCGTCGAGACGACGCCGAAGATCGCCTTGATCAATGTCGATTTGCCGGCGCCGTTCGGGCCGACGATGACGGCGAGCTCGCCCGCCTCGACCTCAATGTCGACGCCGTGCAGGATAACCGTGTCGCCATAGCCGGCGCGCAAATCCTCAACCGCGAGGAGGCTCATCAGGCGGCAGCCATGCCGGGCGGCGCCGCGCCCAGATAGGCCTCGCGCACGCGTTCATCGGCCTTGATCTCCGCCATCTTGCCTTTCGCGATCACGCGGCCTTCGGCCATCACGATCACCGGATCGCAAAGCCGCGCGATGAGGTCCATGTCATGCTCGATGATGCAGAAGCTCGTGCCGCACTCGCGATGCAAGCGCTCGATATGATGCGCGAGGTCACCGAGGAGGGTGCGGTTCACGCCCGCGCCTGGCTCGTCGAGAAGAACGACCTTGGCATCGACCATCATGGTGCGGCCGAGCTCGAGAAGCTTCTTCTGTCCGCCCGAGAGCGTGCCGGCGAGTGCCGTGCGATGCGCGGAAAGCCCGAGGATCTCGAGTGTCGCGTCGGCGCGACGCTGGATCGCCCTCTCCTCGCCTCGCACGCACCCGCCCTGGAACCATGCGGCAAGCACGTGCTAGCCCGTCTGCTGGCGCGGCACGACCATGAGATTCTCGAGCACCGTCATGCGCGCCCATTCCTTCGGGATCTGGAAGGTGCGCGCGAGGCCGAGACCGAAGAGCTCGTGGGGCTTCTGGCCGGTCACCTCCTGACCATCGAGAAGGATGCGGCCATGATCGGGCGCCGTCACGCCGGCGATGATGTTGAAGAGCGTCGTCTTGCCCGCGCCGTTCGGACCGATGAGGCCGGTGATCGAGCCGCGCGGCACCTCGAAGGCGCAAGCGTCGAGAACCGTCAGTCCGCCATAGCGCTTGGTGATCCGGTCGACGGCGATGATCGCGCTCATTTCATGCTCAGGGGACCGGTCGTCAGGGGCGCGAAACTTAGGCAAGGGCTCCGGCAGCGTCAACCTGAGCGCGGTGTCAGCGTGGCCGCCCTCGGTTGACACTTGTCCGTGCAGGACCTCGTTGGGAAATTAGACATAGCCACTTGACCTTTTCCGAGATTTCGGAAAAAGCACCCTGCTCGTGGATAGATGTCGCTGCTGCGCCCGGAGCTTGAGAAGCCGCCGGGCGCTTTGCATTTTGCACAGTATCAGGCGACGCGCGATCGCAATTGGCCCTTCACGAGGCCCGGCATCTAACCAGGTCCAATAAGAATAACATAAAATGAAGCTCCCATATTCTGAAGGTTCCGTTTTCTGCTTGCCACTCAGGGATGGGGATTTTGCACGAGGCGTAGTCGCTCGCGCCACGAAGCGCGGTAAAGTTCTATTCGGGTATTTTTTCGTCCCTCGCCTCTCCTCGCGGGAGGCGGTCGAATTGGACGACCTTCACCCCGATAGCGCCATATTCCGCTCCATGTTCGGTGATCTCGGCTTGATCAATGGCGAGTGGACGGTGCATGGAAAAGTTCCGGAGTGGAATCGAGCGGAATGGCCAATGCCGGACTTTGTCATGCGGGACCCACTTGGCATCCTGAAACCCAAATTGGTGCGCTATTCGGATACGGACTTGTTCCGCATCGAAGCCGAATATTGGATCGACGAAGACCGTGACTTACCCGCAGATTCCACCGCTGGTTACGGCGCCGTCGAAAGAAGAATGACCACCTTGTTGAAAGCGGTGCCACGAGATCAACAGTAGAGAAATAGCGGCCCTGACCTTCGCCTGCGCGATCCGCAGCAACATCGATGCCGGTAAAACAAGTAGGTATCCCCCCGGCAGAGTCGGGGGCTTCAGGAAGTGAGCCGCTCAAGCGGCTGATTGGGTCGCTGACGCGGCCCTGATTCAGGAACCACCTAAAGGTGGAAATCAGCGCCACAGATTTTAGCTGATCCGTTCGGGCATCTTCCCTTTCCTGGGCGCGGATGCATTCACGTACCGTTGCTTCGTCACGCCCAACGGTCGACACGAATTATCCTCTGGCCCAAAAGTGCTGGCCTACAAAGCTACGCTGCGCAGGCCCTCGGCGCAGCGGCGCAGATAGTCGCCGCGATGCGGGGTGATCACGATGATCTCAGAGATCGTGATATCCGGATATCCCTCACGAAGAAGCCGGGCCGCCTCGCGCTTCGTCGACGCGGCCGAGAAGCCCGAGACACACGTCTCTTCGGTTCATCTCATTGGATGACTGGTCAAAAAACAAGACGATCCCCGTCAAGCGATCGGAAACCGGATTTTCCACGGACCAGCTGTATCCCCGAGTCATTTCTCCGAAGGGTCAGGGAAGAACATGATGTTCTTCTGATCCTCCGCCACGCCGCTTGCGGTTATCTCGATCGTATCGCCGACCTTCACCCCACCGACCGTGAAACCGGTGACGTTTTGTGCGTTCACATATCCGACGATGGAGAGCGACGCCGGTGCCGCGACGGGTGATCCGCAGCTTTGGCCCGAGCCTTTCATGTCCACGAAAAAGGTCATGGGCTTACCCTTTGCAATCGTGTTGTGCTGCACCGCATAGATGTAGGAAGTCAACTCGACCTGTTCCCTGAGCTTCTTTGAGCAGGTCACGGTATTCTTGGAGGGGCTCCAGCAAAGTCGGGTGCAGGCGAATGTCTGCTGCTGTGCCAAGGCGCCTGGCGCGGTGAGCCACAGGCCTAGCGCCGCCAATTGCATTCGTCTCATCATGCGCTTTCCTTCGGAGCTGCCATGGAAGCTCCCGAGGTCGGACGAGATCTTCCCAAGAAGGAGCGGTGCTCCATCGCGGCATGATATCGATGTCACGATCATCACGCGAAAAATGTGGTGCTTCATCGCGCAGCGGTGACACCAGCCAGCTCGAAGGATGATGCTGTCAGACGGACTCAAAGGAGCGCGCAGATCGCGGCCACGATCTTTCGCGGTTCGGCCGGTTTGTGAAGGAGCGTGCACCCTGGCCATTGTGCCCGCACAGGGTCGCTCTCGTCTTGACCCGTGTAGAACACGAAGGGCACGCCGCGCTGGCTGAGGCGCGTCGCCGCGGGCGCGACCGTTTCTCGTCCCAGGCGAATATCGAGAATTGCCGCGGCTAGCTCTTCGGTTTCTGCGACCTCGAGCGCTTCCTTGAGCGTGCGGCACAGCCCGATGATTTCCGCGCCAGCATCCAAAAGCACGGATTCCAGCTCCATCAGGATGAGGAAATCATCTTCGACGACGAGCAGCCGCGCCCCTTTGAGAGGAAGAATGCCCTCATGACCGGCGCATGGCTCCATCCTCTTCGGCCTCCGGAAGCGGCAGCTCAATCGTGCAGACGAGGCCATCCGGGCCGAATTCGCGGTTGACCATGGCGTTCGGAATACCGCTCTCGATGAGAGCGCTTCCTAGCCCCCTCGCCCCTCGGATCTTGCCCGGTGGACTGCCCGTCTCACGCCATAGAACGATAAGGCGCCGCTCTCCGTTCCCTGATTTCACCGTCCAGCTCACCTCCACCTTGCCGTCAGGCCGGGAAAGCGAGCCATGCTTGACGGCATTGGTCGCGAGCTCGTGCAATACAAGGCCGAAGGGGGTCGCGAGGTCAGCCGGCAAGATCACCGCCTCTCCCCCGATGTGCAGGCGTTCCTTGTCGTCCAAAACGTAGGGCTCGAGCTGATTGCGAGCGAGCGCGCCGAGATCCGCCCCCTTCCAATCGGAGGCGACGAGGAGACCGTGCGAGGCCGCGAGGGCCGAGAGGCGTCCTTCGAATCGCTCGATGAAATCCTTATTCGAGCCGCTGTTGCGTAGCGATTGGTGCGCGATTGCTTGCACGACCGCGAGCGTGTTCTTGACTCGGTGCGTGAGCTCGCCCAGGAGCAATTTCTGACGGTTCTCCCAGTGGTTTCGCTCGGTGATGTCGCGGGTGCTTTCGAGCGCCATTCGCCGGCCCTCGATGGTTTCGAGCACAATCCGGCTTTCGATCGTCAATTCCCGACCATCTTTTGTGCGCTGCTTGAGAACTCCGGCCCATTTGCGGTCGCGCAGGAGCTGCTCCTTGAGCGAATGGAAAGAAGCTCCCGGCACGATCGTCCCGAGGAGCTGCTCCTTTTTCTTCCCGAAGGCCTCCTCGCGGCTATAGCCGTAAAGCTCTTCGCTCCCTCGATTCCATTCGACGACGCCCCCGTCGAAATCCCAGATGAAGATCGGATCGTGGGAAAGCTCAACGAGGCGTTTCACCGACTGGAGCTTCTGCTCGCTCTCGCGCAGGGCATGCTCCACCTGGCGGCGCTCGGTCACGTCGACGAAGGTGATCACCACGCCGTCGATCTTGTCGTCGATCGTCCGGTAGGGCCGAAGGCGCACCTCGTACCAGCGGCGGTCGCGGCTGCGCACCTCGCGCCTGATCGGGGCAAGATGCGCAAGCACGGCTTGCGAGTCCTTTACGAGATCATCGTATTCGAGGCGATGGGCAAAATCGGTGACCACCCGCCCCTCATCGCTTGGCGTGATCCGGAATAGCTCCGTCACCTGCTCGGTGAACCGTTTGATGCGCAGGCCCGGATCGAGGAACAAGGTCCCGATCTCGGTTGCGGCCATCAGATTTTGCAAATCGCTATGGGCGCGCGAGACCACGTCGAGCTTCAATTTGAGCTCGCTGTTCACGGTCTGCAGCTCCTCATTGATCGATTGCAGCTCCTCCTTGCTGGTCTCGAGCTCCTCCGACGTCGAGCGGTATTCCTCGTTGATCGATTGCAGCTCCTCGTTGGCGGCGCGCAGCTCCTCATTGGCTGCCTCCGATTCCTCGCGTGTCGTGCGCATGCGCGACTGGGTAAGCTGAAGCTCCTCGGTCAGTCGGCGCACCGTCTCGTCAGTCGCGTGCTGGTCGTCGGCCGAGCTCGCCGGCAATTCGTGAACGGCCTCGCCTTCGATGAAGAGCACCAACGCGCCGCGGGGCTTCGCCGCCTCAACCTCTTCGACGGGCTTGACCTGGAGGTGAACGCGGTGCGGTGAGCCGTCGAACCGCAGGAGGATCGGCAAGGTGAGTGTCGGTTGGCGTTGCTCGAAAACGCGATTGAGCGCGCTGCTCAGCTCGAATCTGAGCTCCGGCCGCACGAGGTCCACGAGATTTCCGCTCAGCGGACCGGCCGAGGGCCGGATATATCGGCCGGCGTTCTCCGACAAATGCACGACCCGATGAGCGTCATCGACAAGGGCGCTGGGAGGGGCCACTTTCTCGAGCGCCTTGCGATGCAGCGCGGCTTCGTTGAGCGCCGCGCCCGGGCTCAACGGGCGTGCGGTTTGAAGGCCAGGCTCGTGCGTCCCCAAACCACCCAGGAGCCGCGGCAAGAGTCGCGGCTTGTCGCCGAGGCGAACGGTCGATTGGTAAATGCGGGACTTGCGCTCGATATTGACGAACAACCCCGGCGGATTGTCCGCTGTCTCGGAAGAGCCGAGCAGCAGGTAACCCTCGGGATTCAGCGCGTAATGGAAGGTGCTGCAAGCCTGCTGCTGCAGCTCGCGATCGAGGTAGATGAGCAGGTTGCGGCAGGAGATCAAGTCGACCCGCGAGAACGGCGGATCCTTGAGGAGGCTGTGGCTCGCGAAGAGCACGATGTCGCGTAGCTCGCGCCGGACGCGATAATGGTCGCCCTCTCGTGAGAAGAAGCGGCGCAAGCGTTCCTCGCTCACATCCGCCTCGATCGCGGCGGGATAGCGGCCCTCACGCGCGATGGCGAGCGCCCGCGCATCGAGATCGGAGCCGAACACCTGCAAGACCGGACGGTGGTCGTGGCGCGTCGCTTCCTCGATGAGGAGCATGGCGATCGTGTAGGCCTCCTCACCGGTGGCGCAACCCGGTACCCAAACTCGAATTGTGGAGCCCGGCTCCCTACCTCTGAAGAGATACGGCAGCACCTTTGCCTTGAGCGCCTCGAAAGTCTCGCTGTCGCGAAAAAAGGTCGTGACCGAAATGAGAAGATCGCCGAGGAGCGCCTGCGCCTCCTCGGCGTTGTCACGCAGGAAAATGTAGTATTCGCTCAGGTTTTCTGACCGCGTGACCTGCATGCGTCTGGTAATGCGCCGCACGATGGTCGAACGCTTGTATCTCGCAAAATCATGCCCGGTGCGAACACGCAGGTGAACGAGGATTCGCCGCAGCACTTCCTCGTCGAAATGGCCGGCCTCAACGGTCGAAAGGTTTTCCTTGTTGTGTACCAGCTCGACGAGGCGCGCCGCGAGCTCGCGCACTGGCAGCACGAAATCCGCGATGCCGGTCCCGATCGCGCTGCGCGGCATCGACGGATATTCCGCTTCGCTCGGCTCCTGCACCAGGATGATGCCGCCCGCTTCCTTGACCGCAGCGACCCCGATCGCCCCATCGGAGCCGGCCCCGGTGAGAATCACCGCGAAGCCGTCACCATGCTGCCGGGCAAGCGACCGGAAGAAGAGGTCGATCGGTGCGCGCTGGCCACGCGGCTCGTCGAACTCGGAAGCCGAAATCTCGTGATCGGAGATCTGCAGGCGCCGGTCTGGCGGGATGACGTAAACGTGGTTTGCCCGCAATTTCGCGCTCGCCTCGACCTGCGCGACCGGCATGCGCGTGCGCGTCGCGAGAATGCTCGAAAGATCGCTGCGGCTTTGAGGATCAAGGTGCACGATCACGACGAAAGCCGCGCCGGTATCGGCGGGAAGCGCCTCGAAGAAGGCTTGCAGCGCGCGCACACCGCCTGCAGAGGCACCGATGCCGACAATCGCAGGCCTGGTGCTCGCTCGCGCCTCCTGGGGCATAGCTTCGGGCTCGGTGCTTCGGCCGTCACGATGCGCCATGACGCCACCCTTGAAACATATCCACGCTCACAGCTTAGTCCTATGACTCTACGCTTTACAAACGCATTTGGTGCCATGCCGAGACTTCCCGCCGCGGCGCGGGCGCTTTCGCCATTGGTTTTCGATTTCGATCAGAACGGAACAAATCGGAGAAGGCGGGTGTTGGGGTAGATGCTCACAGCCGGCGGAGACGAGCATGGCCAATCGCGACATTCTCGCCCTCGGCACTTCGGCTGGAGGATTTGAGGCACTACGTTTTCTCGCAAGGGAGCTTCCGCGCGACCTGCCGGCGAGCGTCCTTTGCGTGATCCACCTCTCGAGCCAGTACGAGTCCTCCCTCGACGCCATCCTCACGCAGGAAAGCGGACTGCCCGCGAGCTTCGCCAAGGACGGCGAGAGCTTGCGGCCGGCCCATATCTATGTTGGGCCTCCCGCTTCCCACCTGATCGTCGATGGTGACCGGCTTCATTTGGGAAGCGGGCCACGCGAAAATCATGCACGGCCGGCCATCGATCCGCTATTTCGCTCCGCGGCCTTATGCTGCGGCGCACGTGCGATCGGTGTCGTCCTCACGGGAACGCTGGGTGACGGAGCTTCCGGCCTCCAGGCGCTGAAGCGATCGGGTGGGATCACGGTCGTGCAAGACCCCAGTGACGCCGCTTTCCCGGAGATGCCCGCGACGGCGCTGAGCCGCTCGCAACCCGACCACGTGTCAAGCCTTAAGGGCATGCCGTCCCTCCTTCAAAAGCTCGTCGGCCTGCCGGCCGGCGCGCCCAAGCCGGTGTCTCAGGAGACCAGATATGAGGTCGACATCGCCAGAGGCCGACGCATGGATATGCATGATATGGATCGGATCGGGCGGCGCTCAGTGCTCGCCTGCCCGGATTGTCACGGCGTCATGTGGGAAATCGATGAAGGCGAGCTCATCCGGTATCGCTGCCATGTCGGCCATGCCTACACGGCCGAGCTGATGAGCCTGGCTCTCGACGAGAACCTCTCCCGCGCCTTGGGGACCGCGCTGCGAACGCTCGATGAGCGGATCGCGCTTGCGCAAAAGCTCCGCGATCAGGCGAGCGCCAACGGCCGCACTGTGATTGCCGAATCCTGGACCCGCAAGGCCGCCGAATTCGAGGCGGAAGCGAAGATCATCCGCGACTCGATCCGGCGCTTCGAGGAGCTGACGAGGAAATGACCAAGACGAGGTCGGCCTCCTCGCCGAGGCGGGATCACCAGCGTGACGACCGCGCCTTTTCCGCCCGAAACGAAGCGGCAGGATCGAAGATTGAGTCTGCGCCAGCTCTTCGATGAGTTCGTCTCACCGCCTTATTCGTTCCGGCCACCCGAGCGAGACGATCTGCGGCTCCTGGCCGATTGGCTGCGCACGCCGGAAGTAACGCGCTGGTGGGGTGATCCGGACGAGGAGTTTGCCCTGATCGAGGAGGATCTCGCAAGCGCCGACATGGCGCAATGGATCGTCGCTTTCGAGAACGCCGATTTCGCTTATGCGCAAGCCTATGAGGTGCGTGCCTGGCCCCAGGCGCATTTCGCTCATCTTCCCTCGGGCGCCATTGCGGTCGATGCCTTCATCGGTGAACCGTCGTTTCTCGGGCGCGGCCATGGCGCCCGCTTCCTGCGCGCCTTGGCCGAGCGGCTCATCGGAGCCGCGGCGCCGCTCGTCGTCATCGATCCCCTGGCCACAAATGAGCGCGCGCGACGCGCCTATCGCAAGGCCGGATTTCGCGGTGAGGAGGCCGTCTGGACGCCGGCGGGTTCGGCCGTGCTCATGACCTTCGGTTGATCGCAAAGAGTGGTGGCCAACAGCGCGGGCAAGCTTGCACCTTTCGCGGCTTCGATGATCAACCAAGCTCTGCGCCGTAAGCCTTGGGATCGAAACCGACAAGAATCTTTCCTTGAAGGTCGAGCACCGGCCGCTTGATCATGGAAGGCTGGTCGAGCATGAGCGCGATCGCTTTGCCCTCCCTCAATCCCTCCTTCTCCTGATCCGGAAGCTTGCGGAAAGTCGTGCCGGCGCGATTAAGGAGGGTCTCCCATCCCACTACTCGAGCCCAGGCTTCGAGGCGGGCGCGATCGATCCCTTTCGTCTTATAATCGTGGAAATCATAAGCGATGCCGTGGCCATCGAGCCATGCGCGCGCCTTCTTCATCGTGTCGCAATTCTTGATGCCGTAAATCGTGACGGGTTTGCCCGCTGCCATCGGTGAGCTCCGGTCCTGTTGTGCCTCCATTCCTGCCATGATGCGGCGCGGCCCGCCACATGAAGATGACGCCCACTCGATCAGCCCGGTTGTCCCCACCAAAGCGGGCGTCGCTCATTGCACGAGGGCTTTTCGCGGGGTAACCCTCCGTGGTGCGTAATTTCGTGGAGGGATGATTATGCGACGGCAATGATCGGCCGCCGATAAGGTCGTGCTCGGTCTTTCGAGCAGATGGTTGGGATTGCATTCGGCGGTACCGCCCGCCTGCACCATAGACCCATAACGGACGCCTGCCGCGAACAGCCGCTGAGAGTTTGCCTTGCCACGAATCGTCGAGACCGGCCGTTCGTGTTCAAAAAAGAGACAAGATGAAGGCGCAATCACGTGAGCTGTTCCGGCATGTGAGCGCGGATAGGGCCACGCTCTACCGCTCGATCATGGATGTCTTTGCCTCTGCCCATCGGCAGTACAGGCTTCAGCTTCGGCCCGACGAGGTGCTGAACGAAGGTCGATGGCCGGAAGCGCGCCCGCGGATCGAAGAAATCAACACTGCGCTTGTGCAACTTGCAGCCTGGGGCAACCTCGAGGCGCAGCCCGACACGGCGCGGGTCTCCAGCCTCAGCGACTTTTATCGTGCCCGGTTCATCTATCGGCTGTCGGCCGGCGGAGAGGCGGTTGAGAGAGCGCTGGCTGTTTTCATGCAGACGCTACTGCGCCGCGCCGAGCTGCAGACCGTCGCGCTCGAGGATATCACGAGCCAGCTGCAGGCGTTGCGCGCCTTGGCAGATGCGACCGAACTCGACCTCGCCAAGGCTCACGGGACGCTGCGAGATCTTGTGCGCGTGTTCGAGAATCTCGCCGGCGAGGCGCAAGCGTTCATGGCCGGTGTCGCACGTAGCGTCGAGCTGCAGCAAGCCGAGGCTGTAGCCGTCGTCACCTACAAGCGCCGCTTGATCGACTATCTGGAGCGCTTCATGAGCGACCTGGTGCGCCGCTCGGACACGATCGCTCGCTTTATTCGCGGTCTGGCTCCCGACATCGATGAGCTGTTGCGGCAGGTTGCCGCGCGCGAGGCGGGCGACGCCGCGCCTGGCGACACGCAGGACCAGATGGACGCGCAGATGAAACGCTGGGCCGAATGGCGCGAGCGATGGCAGGGGCTGAGTGGTTGGTTCATCGGCCAGGGACATGAGCCGCCGCAGGCGGAGCTGTTGCGAGCGCGGGCGCGTTCGGCCATACCGCAGTTGCTGGGTGCGATCGCCGCGCTCAACGAGCGCCGCAGCGGCCGCAGCGACCGGTCCGCTGATTTCAGGGTATTGGCCGGCTGGTTTGCCACTTGCGCGGGCGACGCGGAGGCCCACCGATTGGCGCGCGCGGCCTTCGCGCTCAATCCGGCTCGGCATTTCTCGCTCGGCACCGGCGCCGACGAAGGCCTGCCGGCGAACACGCCCTGGGCCGACGCTCCACCGCTCGTGATCCATCCGCGCTTGCGTGAATATGGCGAAGCGATGAGGCGCGGCCCGCCGGCCAAGATCAGGGATCGCGGCGAGGAACGCGCCGTGCTCGCTCTGCAGTTCAGAGAGGAGACGCGACAGGTCGAAGCGGCGCGCGCGCGGCTCGCGACCGGCCGATCGATGCGTTTGTCCGATTTCGGCGCTCTCGATGTCCACGCCTTCGGCCTCTTTCTCGGGCTGCTTGGCGAAACTCTTACCGAACAGGCGGGACCCGACGCCCGGATGGAACGCCATACCGGCGACGGCCTCCTCCACATACGCTTGGAACCGCTTGGCAGGGAAACTCGCGCCGAGATCTCAACCGACCACGGCGTCTTCGCGGGACGCGATCACCTCATCACCATCACGCGCACGGAGACGTGATTGAAAGCGCCCGCCGACGCCCAAAGCATCAGGCACCAGCAGCAGCGCCATGAGCGCGAGGAGCTGACGAGCGCCATCCGCGCTCTCCTGATGACGCCGCTGATGAGCGCCGCGCATGAGGAGCTTGGCGCGGTGCGTCGGCACGCCGACGCTCTGCGCTCATGGTTTGCGCGCGAAGCCGGCTGGGTACTTCACATCGAGCGCGATGGCGCGCGACTCTACAAGCGCCCCGCCGATCTTGCCGATGCCACGCGAGGCCTGCCGGGCTACGATCGGCGCCGCTACGTGCTTCTCTGCCTGGCATGCGCCGTACTTGAACGATCCGACCCGCAAATCACGCTGCGTCTCTTGGGGGAGAGGCTGTTGCAGCTTGCCGCCGACCCCGCGCTCGCGTTGCAAGGCTTTTCGTTCACGCTGAGCGCGCAGCACGAACGACGCGAGCTGGTCGCCGTCTGCCGCACCTTGCTAGAGCTCGGCGTGCTGCGGCGCGTCGCCGGCGACGAGGAGGGCTTCGTTCGCAGCAGCGGCGACGATGCTGACGCGCTTTACGATGTCCAGCGTCGCGCGCTGGCTGGAATTCTTGCCGCCGTGCGCGGCCCTTCGACCTTTGCGCCCGAGGATGCGCCGGCGACGCTCGACGAGCGCTTGCACGCCATGGTCGATGAGCATCTTTCCGACAGCGACGAAGGTCGGCGCGCGGCGTTGCGCCACCAGATTTCGCGGCGCTTGCTCGATGATCCCGTGGTCTACGCAGACGCTCTCGACAGCGACGCGCGCGCCTATTTCCTCAATCAGCGGGGAGCCCTGGCCGCGCGCTTGTGCGAGGCTACCGGCACCACGCCGGAACAGCGTGCCGAAGGGCTGGCGCTGGTCGACGACGGGGGCGCCCTGACCGATGTCGCGATACCAGCGGAGGGCACCGACGCGCACGCGACACTGTTGGTGGCCGAATATCTGGCGAAGCGTTATCGATCGCGACAGACGTCGGTGGAGGCGCAATTGCCGGCGCTCGGAGAAGACGATATCGCGAGCTTTCTCCTCGATGCGAGGGACCGCTATGGTCGCTACTGGCGAAGGTCCGCTCGAGAACCGGGCGCGGAGCGAGAGCTCGCCGCTATCGCGCTCACGCGCCTCGAGCAGTTGCAACTCATCGCGCGCGACGGCGGCACGCTCCGGCCACTTCCGGCGCTGACGCGCTTTGCGCTTGGCGATGCCGAAATCCAGCGCGCCGCACCCACGCACTTATCTAGCACCCTGTTCGATCCGAGATGAACGACGCCCTCGAAATCCTCGCCGCGACCCCGATTAGACCCGAGCTTCCGACGCCGACGCGCACGCGCTGGCAACCCTTGCGCCTGGGGCTCGTCGAGCTCTTCCATTACGACAGCGAGGAATTCTGGTTCCGCGACGGCCATCTCCTGCTGCGCGGCAACAACGGTACCGGCAAGTCCAAGGTGCTGTCTCTCACTCTTCCGTTCCTCTTCGATGCCCAGCTGAAAGCTTCGCGGATCGAGCCTGACGGCGATGTAGGCAAGAGGATGGCCTGGAATCTCTTGCTAGGCACGTATGATCGACGCGTCGGATATGCCTGGATCGAGCTTGGCATGCGAGCCGAGGACGGCACGACCAAGTTTCTCACGCTGGGCGCCGGTCTCGCGGCGGCGGCGGCGCGACCCCAGGTGGAAAGCTGGTTCTTCGTCCTCGAGGGCCGGGGCGCGGGGCCGCGGATCGGACAAGACCTTTGGCTCACGAACGCGCAGCGAATCGTGCTGACGAAAGAGCGACTGCGCGAAGCGGTCGAGGGACACGGCCAAGTCTTCGACACCGCGGCCGCTTATCGCCGCGCCGTGGACGAACGTTTGTTTCACCTCGGCACGACCCGCTACGCCGCGCTCATGGATACGCTCATTCAACTTCGCCAACCGCAGCTCTCGAAAAAGCCCGACGAGGGGAGCCTTTCGCGGGCGCTGACCGAGGCGCTGCCGCCACTCGCGTCCGAACTCTTGAGCGACGTCGCCGAAGCGCTCAATCAGCTCGAGGAGGATCGTCGACAACTCCATGATTTCGAATCCCTGGCGAAGGGCATCGACGATTTCAACCGTCGCTACCACGCCTATACCCGCACGCTGAGCCGGCGTCAGGCGCGTGTGCTGCGTCAGGCGCAGACGGAGTTCGACAGCGCCAGCCGCACCCTCAACGAGAAACGAGAGGCTCTGCGCGCCGCCCGGGAAAGCGAGGAACTGGCATGGGCCGTGCATTCGGAGGCCGAGCTTGAGATGCGCCGGCAGCGGGCGGGGCTCGATACCTTGCGCGCCGACCCGGCGATGCAGGATGCGAACCGCCTCGACCACGCAAGCAAGGAAATGGGCGCGCGCCAAACGGCCGCGGTCTCGGCGCGAGCGGCGCTTGACCTTGCCTCTTCGCGGCTCGAGCGAGAAGTCGAGGAAACGAGGCAACGCGCGGCACGAGCCGCGCAAGCCGAGCATCTCGTGGATGATGCCCGCCGACGAACCGCCGACCTCTCCGAGGTAGTGGGAGTGGCGAGCGCGTATGCGGAGAACCCACTCGCCACGCCGGAGCACGCCGCTCAGGTGATGTCGGAGCCACGCGCCTTCGATGCGGCTCGCCGAGCGCTGCAGGAGCTCGTCGACACGCGGCGCGAACACATCGGCTTACTGCGCCGACGCCATGAGGAGGTGGCGGCGGTTTGGCTTCGCCATGCTCAGGAGATGCGTATCCTCGGCGAGAGGCAGGAGGAAGCGCGTCTCGCGACCGAACGGAGACGGCGCGCCGACGCCGATGTCGAGCGGCATGGCGAGGCACTGGTGCGAGCTTGGGAGGACCATTTCGAGCGGTTGCGGCAATTGGCGGTCGATGCCGATGCGCCGCTCGCGGCGCTTGCTGACTGGGTCGCCCGCCTCGACGGCAACAACCCGGCACGGGCGGCACTTCTGGCGGCGCAGCAGCGGGCCAGCCTGCGTTTGGCCGAGCGCCGTGCGGAGCTCGGACGCCAGCAACGCACGCTTGCCGACGAGCGCGCGGAGCTTGAGGGCGAGCGCTATAAACTCCAGTCCGGGGAAGATGCCGCGCCGCCTGCCCCCTACCAGCGGGATCCACAAGTTCGGCAGGGTCGTTCCGGAGCGCCGCTTTGGCAGCTGATTGAATTTCGCGAGCACGTCGACGCACAGGCGCGAGCCGGCCTCGAAGCCGCACTGGAGGTGGCTGGCCTGCTGGACGCCTGGATCGGGCCTGATGGCCGTCTCCAGACGAACGAGGGCGGCACGCTTCTGCACGACACTCAGGTTCGGCCTCGCCCCTCGCGGGGCGGTTCCCTCGCCGAATGGCTCGAGGCCGCCGATATTGCCTCTCCCGGCGTGCCGCCGGAGGTTGTCACACGCGTGCTCGAGGGTATCCCTTGCGGGAATGAAGACAAGGAGGCGCTAGAGGCTTGGATCGCCCCTGACGGACGCTTCCGCCTCGGCGCATTGACAGGCGCTTGGGCGAAGCCCGTCGCCGTCCATATCGGCTTCGCGGCCCGTGCCGCCGCCCGCGCCCGACGACTATCGGAGATCTCCAAGCGCCTGGCGCAGCTTGGCGAGGAACAGGCTGGGCTCGAGACTGCGATCACGGAGCATGAGCGAGACGCGCGGCAGGCTGAAAGCGAGTGGCACGACGCGCCCGACGATGACGATCTGCGTGCCGCGCACCTTGCGTCAATCGCATCCGCTCGCGAAGTCGAGAGCGCGGCGGCGCGATTGGCCGAGTCCGAAATCCTCGAGCGCGCCGCCGAGGCGGCGCTGCGGGCCGACCGCCAAGCGCTCGTCGACGCTGCCGCCGATCTCAGATTGCCCGAGGCCGCCGAAGCGCTGGCGCCTATCGAAGCCGCGCTCGACCGCTTCAGCCAGGCCCAGCATCTGCTCGTTCAAACCGCGCGCGATCTGCACGCGGCCCTTCTCGAGCACGCGCGTCAGCAAGAACGGGAGGCGGAAGCGCGCGACGACCGAGATCAAGCCGAGGCGCGCTTCGCCGCTTGCCGTATCGAAGCGGAGGAGGCACTCGCGCGGCTGGACGTGCTCCGCGAGGCGGTCGGTGCTCGGGTCGAGGCCTTGCAGAAGCGGATCGCCGACGCGGAGCAGGTCGTGCGGACCGCCGAGCAGGCGCTCAAGGCTGCGGAAGAAACACGGCGCAAAACCGGCGAGGTGCGCGCCGTCGCCTCCATCGAGGCGAGCACCACCGAAACCCTGTTGCAGGAGCGCGCCGAAAGCCGTACCCGGGCTGTCGCGAAGCTGCAGGGCTTCGCCGCCACCGGCCTCCTCTCCGCCGCGCTCCCGGACATCGAGCTGCCCGCGCTCGGCGGCTCCTGGACCATCGATCCGGCGCTGACATTGGCGCGCCGTGCCGAGCAAGCCCTCTCGGGCGTCAAGGACGATGACGAAGCTTGGGCTCGCGTGCAGCGGCAGATCGCCGAAGGCTTCACCGAGCTGCAAGGCGCGCTGACAGCGCTCGGCCAACGAGCCCAAGCGGAGCCGAGCGATTTCGGATTGCTCGTGCACATCATCTATCAAAATCGGCCAGAACGGCCCGACCTGCTCGCGGTCCGCCTCGCGGAAGAGATATCCCAACGACGCGAGCTTCTGACGGCGAACGAGCGTGAGATCCTCGAGAACCATTTGCAGGCCGAGATTGCCGCCGAGGTGCAGAAGCTGCTGCAGGCGGCCGAGCTCCAAATCGAGGCCATCAACAAGGAGCTGCATCGGCGCCCCACCTCCACCGGCGTGCGCTTTCGCCTGCAATGGTTGCCCTTGGCCGAGGGTGCCGAAGGAGCGCCGGTGGGCCTGGAAGCAGCGCGCAAGCGCCTGCTCAACACGGACCGCGACCTGTGGTCCCTGGAGGACCGGCGCGTCGTCGGCGCGATGCTGCAGCAGCGCATCGCCGCCGAGCGCGAACGCACCGACGCGAGCCTCGGCCGAGAGGGCGGCGTGAGCCTCCTCGATCAACTGGCCCGGGCCCTGGATTATCGCCGCTGGCATGAATTTCGTGTGCAACGCTGGCAAGACGGCCAATGGCGCAAGCTGTCCGGCCCGGCCTCGAGCGGCGAGCGAGCGCTCGGCCTCACGGTTCCTCTTTTCGCGGCGGTGGCAAGCTTCTACAGCCAGAGCGGCTACGCTCACGCTCCGCGCCTCGTGCTGCTCGACGAAGCCTTCGCCGGCATCGACGATTCCGCTCGCGCCCACTGCATGGCGCTCATCCGCGAGTTCGAGCTCGATTTTGTCATCACCAGCGAACGCGAATGGGGATGCTATGGGGAGCTTCCGGGCGTTTCGATTTGCCAACTTCAGCGGCGCGAGGGCATCGAGGCCATCTTCGTTTCGCGCTGGACCTGGGACGGTCGCGCGAAAATCCGCGAGACCGATCCCGATCGGCGCTTCCCTGACGCATGAGCGCATTGGCCGACGAGCGCCTGATGCGCCTTCTCGGAGGCGACCGCTTCGTGGCGCTGCGCAAACGTCTGCGCCTGCGCTATGAGCGCGCCGCGACGGACGGCCTCGTGGTTTCCTTTCGCATCGACAGGCTCGCCCAGCACGAGCATGCGGCCCTGGCCGCGTTGCAGGGTCGTCGGCAAGGATTTGCGAGCTCGATGACAATTGACGTGCGCACCATCGATGTCGCCTTGCGGCAAGCCGGCATCGCGGATTCGCTTCACGATGCCTTGCAGCGACTGGATGGCCCTATCGTTCACCTCGCCTCGGAACGCTGCCGCGCGCGGAACCAATGGGAGGGAGTGGCCAATGGCTGTGGGCATCCCGCGTTGGCAGCGTTACTGCGGCGGCCTGCCGGCCTGGGGTTGCTTAAGCGGCTGTCGAGCCAGGATGCTTCTATGGCGACACGTGTGCGACGGCGCGCCGAGGCGGTGCTCGCCTGCCTTCCCGCGAATGGCATGACCCGCGCACAGCTCGCGGCCCAGGCGCTGGGAGATGCTCATGGGCTCGATAATGGCGAAGCGACGGCGACACTCGTGCTCGCCGTCTGGCGCAACGTCCTCGCCAACACGTTGCCGCGGGCTGAGGAGCCTCCGACGGATGGCGTCGAAGACAGTTCCCCAGATATTAGCCGCGAAAGAACGCGTGACATCTGGGCACGGGCTGGCGTGCTGGTCAATGAGCTGGCGCGACCGGCCATGTTCCTGAATCTTCCCGTCCGGGGACTTGAGCGCTGCGCCCCTCCCGGCGAGCCTGGATATATATCGCTGCGCCGCCTGCTCCGGGCTCCGCCCGCATGGGACGTGGTCGACCGAACCGTTCATGTCTGCGAGAACCCCAATCTGCTTGCCATTGCGGCCGATCGGCTCGGTCCGGATTGCGGCCCGCTCGTCTCCACCGATGGCATGCCGGCCGCCGCCCAGGACAGGCTGCTGACCCAGCTCATGCAAGCCGGGTCGCGCCTGAAATACCATGGTGATTTCGATTGGCCGGGCCTGAGCATCGCCAATCATGTGATGCGAACCTACGCCGCGCACCCCTGGCGATTCGGCGCCTGCGATTATTTGGCCGCCGTCTCGGCGACGGATCGTCCGCCTCACCTCCTCAAGGGCCGCGAAGTGATGGCATCATGGGATGAAACGCTGACGCTCGCGATGCGAGCGCATCGACAAAGCGTAGCCGAGGAAGGCCTCGCCGACTCGCTGATGCAGGATCTGGCCTTGCGCCAAATTCGGTGATCCCCTTTTTTGCGGTGTATATCACCGCGGTGATAGCTACTGCTTGTCCCCCCGCGCACGAACGAAAGGATCGTCACCATGCGGACATCGCCGGAAACCGCGCCCCCGCCGGATGCGAAGGCGCGTCGCACCGCGCCGCCGGTGAGGGTCTATACGGGCGAAGGCTTCCCGAAATTCGATCCGGAGTTCTACCACCAGG
>JAFAQA010000368.1 GCA_019246665.1 Hyphomicrobiales bacterium | reverse complement strand
TCGCGCAAGCTCGCGCTTGTCTTGCGTCGCGACAAACGGCTCGATCGCGGCTTACGGGAAGTCGTGAACGCGCTCACCCGCCTCGGCACGCGCTCTTGATCTTGCGCACCGTTGAGCGTCCGGCAGCGCCGCTTATTCACCCTTGGTCTTGAACACCAGACGTCGGATGCCGCCGTAATTCACGAAAAGTGCAGCCGCAGAGGCAAAGGCCACGCACACCAGAGGCGTAATGATCGTCTCGGGGAGCAATAGGATCAGGGCCGTATAGGTGACGATATTGCAAAGGAGCCCGACGCTCTGAACGCTCAAATAGGTGGCGAAAGCAGCGTACACGCTACCCTGGCGGATGGCGCCAAGCGCCCAGCGGCGATTGAAATGGAATGTCACCGCGACGGCAACACTGAAGGACAAGAGCCGTGCGGCGATGGGATCGGCTTTGAACGCATGCACAAGCAACAGGAGAAGGCCGGCATCCACGACGAATCCGACGGCGCCGACAGCGCTAAAGCGCAGGAAAAGGCCTGCTTCCCCGATCGGCTTCGGCTCTGCCGAGCCGAGCGCTACCCGATCCGATTTGGCCGCGGGCGCTCTCACTGAAGATAGTAACGCAATGTGACCGTCCGCATGACGATCGCCAGCGTAGCGATTGGAAATAGCGCCACCGACACGACCAAAATATTTCGTACCCTCGACGGCGATGCCCATCCAAGCGCGGGCAACAAACCGGTGCCGGCGAGCGCGAGCGGGAGGAAATACCTGCCTTGTACCCCTTCCACGACCGGATGGCCGGGCTCGGTCCAAGTCAGATACTGAATTGCAAACACCCCAGCCGCGGAGAGCAACAAACCCACGGCTATCGCCAGGCGACTTTGAATGCCCGTCCGTTCACCTGTTGGTCTCGATGCGGCAATCGCGGCGACACCGATCATCCCATACGCAACATTGTAATAGGCTTGGGGCAGCTTCGTATCCAGCCAGCCAAGAATGCCGACAAAGCCCTCCGAGTACGCATTATAATATTGCTTCGCCGTCTCCCAAGCGACTGACAAGACCAGGAGAGGTTCGCCCCAAAGCCGAGCCAACTGCGCCTGCGGATCGGCGCCGAGGAACGCCCCCGTGTTTGTCAGCGCGGTGGTCGCGGCAATGCCGGACCATGCGGTTGCCAGTGCCATCACGGATGCAGCCGCCCCAAGGCGAGCGCGCCACGGAAGGTTGATTAGACCCACCGGTAAGATCGCGAGCGCAACATAGGGAGGCCGCGCCATTGCAATCAGGCCCAGCACCAACGCGAAGGCCGCCAGCACTTTCCCATTCCGCTCGGTTCGGCTCCGCAAGAGGCAAATCCACAAAGCTCCGGCCAAGGCGCTACAAGCGAGTAGCAGCGCATCCTGTGATGACGAGGCGATGAGAGATAGCGACATTGGGAAAGTTAAAATCGCGAACATCCATATGCCGGCACTTCCTGCACACGCGATTGCCATCGCCGACAATGCCACCGCAGCTGCTCCCGTCAGCATCCGTGACACGACGAGGGTCTGCACAATAGTCGAATGCGTCAGGTGTCCATAGAGCACACCGATCGCTGAGGGGATGTAGAAGAACGGAGGGTATACGGCCGTATTTGGAAAGCCTGCCATCACGCGCTTTTCGGACCAGCCGATGCTCGGCGCCCAAATCGTCCGCGTCGCCCGGATGTCTCGATGGAAAGGCAGAATTCGCGAAGGTTCCATGGCCGTCACGAGCGCTGGATCAACCCAGCCACCAGCGGTCACTTGCGGTAACCCTTCAGCATCGGCGGTTGAAAACCTGCGCGCTACCAAGCCGCCATCTGCTATCTGCGCGGCTCGAAAGAAATGCGCAAATTCATCCGGATTCTGGAACGGTGGCATGTTAATTGCGAGAAAGCCGATTGCGATCAGCCCATACACAATAAACAGTAAAGCCAACCACCGTGCCGTCAGGTCTTCGAGGGCAACCCCGTGGCTGCGATCCTCGCCGCGTGAAGAGGCCAGGAACGCGGGTATTTTCGATGTGCCGCCCTCTTGCAACCGCGTGGGCAGCGGCACGCTCGAGCCCCGCGGGCCTAAGGAGTACCAAGAACGCATGATCTTATTTCAAAGGCCGGAGGAGCGCGGATGGAGCCCCGGGCGCGAAGGGGGCTGAATGGACAAGTAAGCCAGCCGCTTCAATTCGTTTCTGGTCTTCGTGACGACATCGAGGATCACCCCCGCAAAGATGCTGAGGAAACCCAGCATCATCAGGCTGACGCACAGGACGGCGGTTGGAAGCCTTGGGACAAGACCGGTCTCGAAATAAGTTTGAAAGATCGGAGCCGCGAGCACGGCACCGAAGATGAGGACACTCAGCCCCATGAACCCGAAAAATTGAAAAGGGCGCTCATCTTTCACAAGCCGCCAGATCAGCAAGAAGATTCTCATTCCGTCGCGGTAGGTCCGCAGCTTGCTCATCGAACCCAAGGGGCGCTCCTTGTAGGGAGCGACGATTTCAGTCATCGGCATTCGCAGTTCCAGGGCGTGCACGGTCAACTCGGTCTCGGTCTCGAATCCGCTCGACATTGCGGGGAACGACTTCACGAAGCGGCGCGAGAAGCCCTTGTAGCCGGACAGCATGTCGGTGCTCTCGCGCCCGAAAATCGATCGAACCAATCGCGTCAGCAAAAGGTTGCCCAGGCGGTGTCCCGGCCGATAGGCCGCAACCGAAGTCGACACCCGCGCGACGTTGACGAAGTCGAGCCCAACATCGCCGATTTGCTCGACGATGCTCGTTGCGATATTCGCGTCGTAGGTATCGTCTCCATCGACGAGAAGATAAATGTCGGCCTGGATGTCGGCAAACATTCTCCTGACGGTATGGCCTTTGCCCTGGCGTCGCTCGTTCCGCACGATGGCGCCAGCCTGGGCCGCCCTTGCAGCCGTTCTGTCCGTGGAGTTGTTGTCGTAGACGTAGATGTCGGCAAATGGCAGGACCGCCTTGAAGCTCCGCACAACGCCGGCCACCGTGAGCTCCTCGTTGTAGCACGGAATAAGCACCGCAACCCTATGCCCCTCCCGGGCCTGTCCATTTTCCATGTCGGCAAGATGGGCGCTGCTCCGAATCCTTCCCGCGGAAAGGTCAAAAGCCGAATGGGCTCGCGCCGCATGGTCGTCCCCCGCTGTCAGCACATCGTCTTCGGAGCCTGGCGCACCCATGGGGTTGTCCGAAAGCCTGTCAGCCGGGCAAACGGCGCTGCGGGCGCGAAGGACCAAGCGCCGCGGGCGCTCGCGAAACGGCGCGCCTAGCGCGCTTCGGTTCGTTGGCTTCAGTCAAGTGCGTCATCGTCCTCATGTTCGGCCGGTGCGGAATGCACATCGTCAGCACGGTCATGCGCGCGCCGAACGAGGTCGAGGCGATCGAGCAAGTTTCAACTGAACCCCGCCTTGAATGCCACCTTTGCTCGTAGGATTCGGCAGGTTCGATGCGGGCTGCCGAGCACTACGTTGGTGCGCCGTGCATACCATTATCGGACTGGTTGGCATGTCACATTTTGTTGATGCGCCGCTGCTCGAGCCCCCCGGGTGCCAGGGGAGGGGGCGTTGAATCATGCCTTCACAAAAGCCAGGTGGAGCGACTGACGTTGTTGGAAGCGATGAACGCATCAAACCAACTTTCTGACGCTGCAACGGTGAGATGGCAGCCTTGCGGGCCGGCGGCGCCCATGCGAGATGCGCTCGACACGGACGCCCGAAACAGGATCGAGCATGCGCTTTTCCGGAACCCAATCCTACATCGCGACCGAGGACCTCAAGGTCGCGGTCAATGCCGCGATCGTGCTCGAGCGTCCGCTTCTGGTGAAAGGGGAGCCGGGCACGGGCAAGACCGTGCTCGCTGAAGAGATCGCCAAGGCTATCGGGGCGCCGCTTCTCACTTGGCACATCAAATCGACCACCAAGGCCCAGCAAGGGCTTTACGAATATGACGCCGTGTCGCGCCTGCGAGACAGCCAGCTCGGCGACGCGCGCGTCTCGGAGATCGCCAACTACATCAGACGGGGGCGACTCTGGGAGGCCTTCACCTCTTCCAAGCGGCCTGTGCTTCTCATCGACGAGATCGACAAGGCCGATATTGAATTCCCGAACGACCTCCTGCTCGAGCTCGATCGCATGGAGTTTCACGTCTACGAGACAGGCGAGACCGTGCGCGCGAAACAGCGGCCGATCGTTCTCATCACCTCGAATAACGAGAAGGAGCTGCCCGACGCATTCCTGCGCCGGTGCTTTTTTCACTACATCAAATTTCCGGATGCTGAGACGATGCGCGACATCGTCGAGGTGCATTTCCCCGGGATCAAGAAGCGACTCATCGAGGAGGCGTTGCGCATCTTCTTCGAGGTGCGCGAGGTGCCAGGATTGAAGAAGAAGCCCTCGACCTCCGAGCTTCTGGACTGGCTGAAGCTCCTCCTCAACGAGGATATCGGGCCCGAGACGCTGCGCGAACGCGACCCGCGCAAAATCATCCCGCCGCTACACGGCGCGCTTTTGAAGAATGAGCAGGATGTGCATCTCTTCGAGCGGCTGGCGTTCTTGAGCCGCCGCTAATGGGCTCATGGCCAGGCCGCTTTGAGCGGGCAAAAGTTGACATCGGATGGCGCCCACGCCTAGAGAACGCGCGCCGCGGGGCTGTAGCTCAGTTGGGAGAGCGCTGCAATCGCACTGCAGAGGTCAGGGGTTCGACTCCCCTCAGCTCCACCAATTCAATCGCTCTCTCGCTGATTTCGAGCACCTGACGTAGGGCAGTGAAATCGGCTTGAGTGAGCGAAGCGCTGGCCCCTTCGAACTTCCTCGATGACCACGTGCGGAATGACTGCAAGACCAGAGAGCTGCGCGGCGGAGAATGTCGTTCTTGGCGCGAGCGGCGCGCGGTTGGTGCGATTCGCAAGCTGATGTTTGACGGCTTTTTGCAGAAGGATCGGTGGCCTGAGCTGTCGCTAAGACGTCAGGCGCGAGCGCGCCTTCCCAAGCGGGAACACTGCGACGCCCGGGCCTGCGGCACGACGGCTGAAGGTGTCGGAACCATAAGGACGTTCCCCGGTTCAAATCTCCGTCCCGGCGAGCGGATGGACCGATGATCAACGACCTCTGGTACAAGAACGCCGTGGTCTACTGCCTATCGGTCGCGACCTATATGGATGCGGACGGCGACGGCATCGGTGATTTTCGGGGCCTGATGCGGCGCCTCGACTATTTACAGGGTCTTGGCGTGACCGCCATCTGGCTCATGCCCTTCCAGCCTTCGCCCGGCAAGGACGACGGCTATGACATCTCCGATTATTACGGGGTCAACCCTGCCTTCGGATCGCTGGGAGATTTCGTCGAGTTCACGCACGCGGCCAAGCAGCGAAGCATCCGCGTGATCATCGATCTCGTCGTCAATCACACTTCCGACCAGCATCCCTGGTTCCAGGACGCGATCCGAGATCCGAGATCTCCTTATCGCAATTGGTATGTCTGGTCGAAGAGAAAACCGGCGACCAGCAGCAAGGGGATGGTGTTTCCTGGCGTCCAGAAATCCACATGGTCGTACGCACGCGCGGCAAAGGCCTGGTATTTCCATCGCTTTTACAAATTCCAGCCCGACCTCAACACTTCGAATCGCGAGGTGCAGGCGGAAATACTCAAGATCATGGGATTTTGGATCCAGCTCGGGGTCTCGGGATTTCGCATGGATGCGGTGCCTTTCGTGATCGCCACTAAAGGGCCTGAAATCGCAGAGCCCGTCGAGCAGTTCGAAATGCTGAGGACTTTGCGCGAGTTCCTGCAATGGCGGCAGGGGGATTCGGCTATCCTCGCGGAAGCGAACGTGCTGCCGCAGACCGACATGGAGTATTTCGGCCGCGATGGCGATCGCATGCAGATGATGTTCAATTTCCAGGTCAATCAAACGCTGTTCTACGCCTTGGCCGCAGCCGACATCGGCCCGCTGACGAAAGCGCTCGTCGCCACCAAGCCGCGCCCCGCCACGGCGCAATGGGGCCTGTTCCTGCGTAATCACGACGAGCTCGATCTCGGCCGACTGACCGAGGCGCAGCGCCAATGCGTGTTCGCGGCCTTCGGCCCTGAGAAGCGCATGCAGCTCTATCAGCGCGGTATCAGGCGGCGGCTTGCGCCCATGCTCGCAGGCGACCGCCGCCGCATCGAGCTCGCTTACAGCTTGCTGTTCACGCTTCCCGGCACGCCGGTGGTTCGCTATGGGGACGAGATCGGCATGGGCGACGATCTCGACTTGCCAGAGCGGGTCGCCGCGCGCACGCCGATGCAGTGGTCTACGGAGCCGCATGGCGGGTTCACCAAGAACGAGAACCCGGTGGTGCCAGTCATCGAGAGCGGCGCTTACGGCTATCCGCACGTCAATGCCGCGATCCAGCGTCGCGATCCGAACTCGATCCTGAACTGGATGGAGCGCATCATTCGCATGCGCAAGGAAATGCCCGAGGTCGGCTGGGGCGACTTCGCCATCCTTCCCACGCGCAATCCGGCGGTGCTGGCGATACGCTACGATTGGCAGAACAACTCGGTGCTGTTCCTGCACAATTTCAAGTCGGAGCCTTGTGAGGTGAGATTCGACGTCGGCCTGCGCGACGGCTCCGGCGAATTGTTGGTGAACGTGCTGAACGAGGAACACAGCAGCGCTCAGGATGGTAAGCACTGCGTGATTCTCGAAGGCTACGGATATCGCTGGTTCAGGGTAGGCGGCCTCGACTATCTGCTCAAGCGCAGCGACATCGACCGGAAGGTGTGAGGGCGCCCTTCGCGAGATAGAGTCTCAGCCCGAACACTCGACACCTTCGGGCATTCGTCAATCCGGAGGAGTGAACCATCGGATCAGAGCCGCCAAGGCAGGTTCAGCGACCATTTTTGCTGCATCCGTCGGACGGCACCATCGGAGCTCACGGCGGCCCTGTTCAGGCCATTTTTTTCGCTGGTGCTCGACCTCAAGTGGATACACATCGACACGCAAGAGCATGCTCCCTGTAGTCAATTCCTTCCAATATTCGTAGCTGCCGACCGGCTTGTGAGCGATTCGGCCGACAATGCCAGCCTCCTCATATGCCTCTCGCGCAGCCGCCTTGTAGTCCTCTTCGCCTGCGTTCAGCCAGCCTTTGGGTAACACGGCGCGACCAGTCCGGCGCGAGGAAAGGAGAAGTATCTCCAGCCCTCGTTCTTCCGAAATGCGAAATACGAGTGCCGCTGCCTGCCGTCGATCAGTCTCGGGCAGCTCGAAGCCTTTCTCAGGCTTTCTGGCTACGTCGAGCTTTCGACTTGGCGCAACATTCTGGTTCCGGTTACGTGTGCGACCCATGCCACGGTACCTTGGCGACTCAATTTGTCACATATTACCTCAGAATCGCACACGAGAATAGCCACGGATTTCGACTATTGGGCACAATGGGTCCGCGTTCTCGACGGTGCCTCGAGCGACCGCTCCCGCTCTTGCCGCAAGGCAAGCGCCTTCGTCACATGTGCCGAGGGCCTCACTTCGCTGATTTATTGAAAAAGAGAAGGTTCTCTCGGAGCGTCGCTCTGGGTCAAGCACCCTCCCCACGGACTGAATCGCATCCGTGGTCTCTTCCGGATGGACGGCCCCGGCCAGGGCTTCCTTGCCCAAAGGATCGTCAAGCGCAGCTTCGACGAAACGGTTGCAAGACACAAGCTCTCGTTCACGTCCGCCGCAAGCAGATCGGCAGATCATCGCCTCTCGCCAAAGATCGACTAAATTTCGTTCATGACTTGCGCATAGGCGAGCAAGGCAAAGAGAGCCGTGCCTCCAACCACATTTCCGGCAAGAACGGGAGCAATGAAGTCGAATACCATCCATGACCACGTCACATCACCGTTCAAAGCGAGCATGAATCCTTCCACGCTGCCCGCGACGATGTGCATGAAGCCTCCGACCGCTATCAGATAGGTCATGAGGGTGACGACTTGGAACTGGGCGCTATCCGCACTCGGCATGAGCCAAACCATCGCGGCGATCAGGAAGCCTGCGGAGATCGCCTTGAAAAAGCTCTCGGCCCAGCCATGCCCGACAAGATGATGGCTGACGTCGAGCATGGAAGCGCGCAACTCGGGTGTCAGCACCGGGGCAAATGTGCAAAACAGCGCGGCGAACAAGGTGCCGGCGAAATTGGCCAGGAGCACGATGCTCCACATTCGGCCAAGACGCACCAGATTGGCGGAAGTGAACTCGGCCATGACCGGCAGCACGACGGTGATCGTCGTCTCGGTGAAGAGCTGCTGACGCGCCAGCACGACCATGATGAAGCCGACGCAATATCCGAAGCTGCTGAGGAGGGGTGTCCATTCTGCTTGCGGCAGATGCATGCGCAATATGGCCTCCGCCAGGAGCGAAAAGCTGATGGACAGGCCGGCCGCCACACCCGACCACCACAGCGAGGTGATCGGACGCGCCATCTCCTCGTCACCATGTCGGCGCACGATTTCATAAATAACGGGCGTGCGGGGACGCGAGCGCTCCTCGACTTCTTCGACCTCGCGCTCGGTAATGCCCGCATCTTCGGGGTTACCATCACCGCTTCGGTTCGATCTCGTGCGCTCGCCTCGCTCTCCGTTCAGCCGCATGCGCTCTCGCCCTTGAAACTGCATCCGCAGCACCTGCTTGTGAACTTCGAAAACTGCGTTAACCGGGGAGGCGCTTGTTATCGCCGATTATATCGTGCAAATCCTCGGGGTCCATGCGAACGGCCATCGCCGTGGAGGCCACCAGAGCGCAGAACATCACCGTTATTTGGCGGCACTCCACCGTGTTGAGCGTGGCGATACAGGACGAGCGCTAGACTCATTGGCGCGCGTGGTGCGTTCTTGTCGCTACACGCCCTCGCATCGTCCCTCCCATTGCGCACCAGGCAGCGCGCGCAGGGCTCGAAGAGTAGGCGATCCATGGGCCGTTTGAGAAATCGAGTGACCTTGTAGGCGCTGCTTCGCGGGATGGTGATCAAGTGGCGAGCCTGATATTCATCACGCATCCAGAGGTAGCGATCGATCCGCGTGCTCCAGTCGAGCGCTGGCGGTTGAGCGGCGCAGGGTTAGCCCGGATGCGGCAATTTGCCGACAGCTCCGCGGTTGCCGAAGTTACCTCTGTGTGGGCTAGTACCGAAGCCAAGGCAATTGAGGCTGCTGGAATACTGGCCGCCCGCTTCGGCATCGGAGTTCAAGTTGAATATGATCTTGGCGAGAACAACAGGAGTGCTACGGGTTTTTTACCCCAGCCTGAATTCGAAAGGGTTGTGGACACCTTTTTTGCAAGGCCGGAGGAAAGTGTTCGCGGCTGGGAGCGAGCCATTGACGCTCAACAACGAGTCCGTCAGGCAGTCGAACGCATCTTAGCCGGTCATGGTCGTGGCGATATCGCAATCGTCTCCCACGGAGCGGTGGGGACGCTGCTCCTTTGCAGCTATTGCCGGAGGTCCATCAGTAGGAAAGCTGATCAGCCATTCCAAGGACACTACTGGACGGCAATCCTACCGAGCTTGACCGTCCAGCACTCCTGGAAGCCGCTTGCTGCTGGAACTTAGTTGACTTTCGTCCGCAATTCGAATTCGCCTGCACAACGCAACTTTTCTTAAAGGCACGGCGATTGAGACCCTGCATCGGGCGTTGCTCCTGACGCAGCGGCGCACCCCGCGCGCGCTCGCGCCACACATCCGATCCGCGGAGCGCCGGGTGTTCCTCATGCGTACTCTGGCGCGCTCTGTATTCAGTGTTGTCGGAGGATTATTGACAGGCGGATGTTTGGTGGATCTCAGCTCCACCCAAATTTCATCCGCATTCTACAGATTGGAAGTTCCAAAACGAACTCTTCAGCGAACCGCAACACTGCCTTTCATCGTGCTCAACCGTCATCAGTACGTCAGTTGATGCTGCTATGGCGATCCCAAGCTAGCACCCGCCTTGATTATTTCCGCAGCCCAGGGCGCTGCCGTTCTCATCGCGAAAGACGGTGCCAGCCAATTCGAGGCCTGACGCGGGCAGCGAAATCGGCTTGCCCGAGCGGAGCGCCGCCCCTTCGGACTTTCCCGATAGTGACGCCGCGGAATGACTGCAAACCGGAGGGCCTTTCCTGTCGCGATCACGCTGCGCGCGACGAGAAGGGTACGACTGCTCTTCTTGGCCTATTCGCTCCTCGGGCGCCATCTAGCGCATCGAAGTACCTCGGAAGGGAAAGCCCAAGAGGGAAACTTTTGGTGTGAATTGGCTGTTGCCGAGCGGTGCTGAACCGTCCCATCGGGGATCGTTACATGGAAGAGTCTGAAGCAGAGACGCCCAGTGGTGGGTTGTCGCATTTTACGCTGCTGGTCGCAGGAACGATCGCAGGCGCGCTTACCCTGGTATGGACTGCATTCCTTGTCTGGTTAGTCCTGAAGGCTTTGTCGCTGATGTAGCAGCGTGCTCTCGCCAGGAGGTGCTGCGATCACTCGATCAGCGGTGCGCGGTACGCCAGTTCGAGAATGAAGGCGAGGCAAGCAAGCCAGAAGTCGGCAGCGATCATCATGGCGAACCACCCTCAGAAAGGTGCGGATGCCAGCTTTCAACTCGTGACATGGGGCTGACTTCCAATTGGCTCACACTATCACCAAACTGTCAAAAATTTTATCGACCCGTGGGAGCTGCTCGCGGGTGTAGAGCCTCCCGCAATCCAGGTTCGCCGTCGCCTGCATGCTCCCGCCTCAGGTCGTCGGGCTGGCAAGGCAGGACCCCGCTTGTTGTTTTGCTTCCAATCCCAATGTAAGGGCTGGGAAAGCCCGGGATCAGCAAGGGGTGGAATATGCCCTTAATCGCGGCCGGTTTATTGGCGTTAGCCATGACTTTGGCAGTGGCCAAAAACGACCAAGCTCACAAGGAAGCGTTGCAGAAAGAGCACCAACAGGTGCTCCAGCAACATGACCAAGCCCACGAACCCCGCGATGTCCATGGTGGCCAGAAGGTACCCGGCGGGTAGCCCGGTTGCGGATCGCCGCTGAGGCGACGAGCTTTGTGGAAAATATCAGCGGACTGTGCGCCAGCAAGTTTCAGTGAGCCCCAATTCAGCTCGAAATCTATCGCATCTCTCGGAGCGTGTCCGAGCGTGTTGGGACGGGGGGACACCAACCCATCGCGGATGACCCAAGAAACGGCCACGGATATGGGCCCCTGACGACTTCGCAGAGGTCGGGTGCGCTCGAGAACGAGCGAGCCGCTGACACGGCTGTATTATGGGCCTTTACTGCCGGAGGGCCGCAGAATGTCCGGCTTCGGTCCGCCTGTTTTGACGCGTCATCTGGAAGTCCCGTTGCGTCCGGTTTTGCTGCCGTTCCAGCTTCTCTGCGTTCTCGAGCCAAGCGTGGGCAAGTGCAAGCAAACGGTCCCGTTCTTCCTCCGATGCGAGCTCGGCCAATAACGTCACTGCGCTTTTTGCGTGAGCGCGCAAAATTTCTGCGGCGGTCATTTCCGCCTCCTTGTGCCACCCGTTTGAAGATTATTAACACGCCCAATCAGCACGCGGTTCCCGGTCGAAAGCCCCCGCAGGAGAACCGGAGGGCTTTCACAAAATGGAGGCGGGGATTCGATGTTTGCAAAAACTCCATGTTCGGGCGAATCGACCGTGCGCGCCGGCCCTCTCGGCCGACCCGGGCCGTCCGTCCTTCGTCCTGAGCCTGGAGGCTCGCAAGATTAGCGTCTATTCGCGATTTGCCGCCTCGTTTTTCTCAGGGCATCGCGGAAGCGCGCAACCGACTTGATGCTCGTTCAAGATGTTTGCCGGTTTTAAGGAACCGGAGCTCGCCGCGCCGGTGCGATTTTTCGTCGGTGAGATGGCGCTGCTCACTCACGGACGACGCCAACTCGATGTCGGATCGCTCGGTTATCGGCGAGTGCCCGAGTGGGGACTGTGGATCTCGAACGCTTCTGGCGCGTTACCCCCTTGCCAAAGCCGAAATCGACCCATCAGCGGCAGCTCGACCGCGTCCC